>JAFQFI010000052.1 GCA_017398655.1 Clostridia bacterium | reverse complement strand
TTAATTTTTTATTTTAAACTTTTTTATAAAATTATTTATCTTTTTTAATTTCTGCCTTTTCTTCTTCTGCTATATTAAATATATATGTACCCATATTTTCAATTTCTTTTTTAACAATAAAATCAAAGTTTTTTATTTTTTCATCTTTATCTGTTTTGTACATAGCGTACAAAGTAACAGTAGGTCCAATAGTAATTTTTCTTGCAACTGTTATTAATTTATATGGAACAAACAATGATTTACTTTTTATTTCATAAATACCATTACCAATACATAAATTTTGGTATTTTATAACTTTTTTAATATCATTAACCAAAAATACAGTATTTATATTTAATTCTGCCAATCTTTTTGCTCTTTCAACAGCAAGATTTACGGTTATAATATTTTGTTTTTCAGAATCACCCAAAATTGTATAAAAATTTTCAAAGTTTTTTGCTTTTAAAAATATTTCTATATCTTCTGGCAAAGCATCTAAACACAAATTTATTACAACATAATCTTCTTTTTTATCATCAATACTTTTTAATAATTCACTATAATATGTTAAAGAAGGTGTAAAAATTATATTTCTTGTGCCAAGTATGGTGTTTTCTAATTGTTTTAAATTATTTAATTCTTTAAAACAATTTTGCTTTTCAGAAGAAGAAATCATTTGGTAAGAATCAAAATCCCCTCTTTCTAACTTAATATTTTCACTTCCATTTTTAAACTGTATGGTTGATAAATATTTTAAACTATTAGCTGTTAAACTTCTACTATTATACTCCAAATAATCTCCCGGCTTCAATTCAAAAGCATTTACAAGATTTTCTGGTACAAAAATAATATTATTAACATCTTCAGTTCTGCCTACTTTAAAAATGCATAAAGTATTATTCTCTGCTGTAAAAAAATATCCTTTATGTTTTTCTATATTAAAAATATTTTTTGGTTTTTCTGTAGTTTCACCATACACAAAAGTTGGACTTGCAAGAAACCAATTACCACCATAAGAGTGCGAGTTGAAATTATATTCAGTAGGTCTTTTTGATGATAAACCGTCAGAGTTTTCTGCCCTTAAATTTTTTCTAAACAAAATCATATTTTCATAATTCATATTAGGGCCTGTATTGTTAGTTATTGCAAGAGCTTTTTTAGGAGGTCTACCTTGCCTACTTTTAGGCATTTGAGGTTTTTCTTCTCCATTTATTATTTTTAACATCTTTTCAATTAATTCTTCTTTTTTAAACACAGTTGGACTATTAACACCCATATCTCTTGCCATATTTCTTAAATCAAAAATGCTTGCTTGTCTCATAGAATATTCATCAAATATATCCATAAAAAAACTCCTTTACAACGCTAATTATATATTTATAAAAAACAATTGTAAAGGAATTTGTTTTATTTTGAATTATTTTTTAAAAAAATATTAAAAAATATTTTATAGTACAAGTTCTCCCTCTTCAGTTTGTACAACTTTTAAAACTTTTACTTGATTGCCGTTATAAGCATCAATATATAAATAATAATTGAAATCGTTATATGTTCCGGCAAATTCATAAGCTAAGGTTTCACCTACATATTCAAGTGGAATAACACAAAGTTTTTGACTATCTACTTGTAAGTTTTTACTTACTAATTTTCTTGCATCTTGTTCTGATAGCTCTGGAATAAGTTCATCTCTTTGAGTATGGTTATACGCATAAGAAGTAGCTTCCCAACCAACAACAGTATTACTGTTTAAATCAATTTTTACTTTTATTAAATCTGGATACATAATAATATCATCTATAACCGGAGCAAGATTTATATAACTTATTTCTTCAGACGAAGCGCTCCAAACACATTTAATATCTTCCAAACCTAATCGTTTTGCAAAATTTTCTGCCACTAAAACAGCCGTTTTTGTTTCGTTATTTATATTGTTAATACTTTCTTCTTTAACCACATCATGTTTGTTTAAAGAGCCATTTTCTGCCTTATTTAATGTATTTGCAACTTCGTTTTTATCAATTTCTTTGTTTTCGTCAACTACAGAATCCTCTTTAACAACTTCAGTTGTATATCCATTGGAAGCACCTTCGTTTAACACATTAGAACTAATTGTTAATAAAAAACCTCCCCTCTTTGTTATTTGCACAAAATAGTTTTTTCCATCTTCAGTATTCACTCCAAAATCATAAGTTGTAAAATTTCCTTGCGTTTCTCCTAAATAATTTAAATTTGTTATTTTATCTTCAAATATTTTTGTAATTAAATTTTCAGCATCATTCTCTGTTATTTCACTTTCTGGTAAACCTTTAATTTTTCTTTTAACCACACTATCAGAAAAAGGTCCATCATATATCATTGAAGGATACTCAACCGTATCATTTGAAATACCAACAAAGTTTAACGAAAAATCTGATTTTGCAGCATCATCTGATATATGCTCAGAAATTTTATACCCCTTCATAATTTTATCCATAATAGCATTTAACTCTTTTTTTATGGTTTCTATACTATTATAAACTTTGCCTAAAGTTTCATAATCTTCACTTTCTATTTTACCATCTTTATATGTTATAAGTGATGTACAATAACCATTAAATTGATTCATAAACCTTGTTGTCTTTTCCAAAATATTTTCATTTATTGGCAATAAACTTAAAGAGTTTTCTGCATCACTTGATTGTTGTTTTAATTTTGCCAAAGATTTTTGTTGAGAAGTTGAATCATTTGTAACCATTAATTTGCTTACTTCTACTTCCATATTATTAACATTATTAACTAAATCATAAAATGACCTTTGATATAAATTTTCTAAATTCATTGTTGTTGCAGATAAAGTAGTGTTTGTTGAAAATAACATAACACCCATAACAAGAATTATGCAACTTAATATAGATATAGTTATTATAAAAGCTTTTTTCATATTTATTTTTCACCTACCCTTATAACGCAAAAACATGCTTACCTATTGTTACTACTTTTTGGCGAGAAAATATCCACTTGCTTGTTGCAGTTGCAGGATTATAATAATATAAACTTCCATAAGTAGGATCCCAACCATTCATAGCATCTCTTGCAGCATTATAAGCTGTTTGATTAGGTTCTAAGTTTATTTGTCCATCATTAACTGCCGTAAAAGCCCAAGGTTGATATATTACACCAGCAACCGTATTAGGAAAATTAGGATTTTTAACCCTATTTAAAACAACAGCAGCAACAGCAACTTGCCCCTGATAACTTTCTCCCCTTGCCTCTGCATACACGCATTTTGCAAGCAAATATAAATCGCTTGACGATTGCTTTGACGAAGATGACGCAGATAAAGTTATTCCAATTTTTTCGGCAGTTTTTGGCCCTACTATACCATCAACAGTAAGACCATTATTTTTTTGAAATTTTTTTATTGCCGAAACACTTTTTGGTCCTAAAATTCCGTCAATAGAACCAGTATAATAACCCCATTTTTTTAATCTTTGCTGAATTATTTTATTTTCTGAAGTTGTTGTTGCTGTATAAACAGCTTGAGTATTTGCAGGATTAATTACAACTCCTACTAAATAGGATACTCCTACTATCAAACATAAACTCATTGCTAAAACAATTAAAAACTTTTTCATTTATCCTCCAAAATATTTTTTAATTATCTCCGCAATTCTACTTTTATAAATATAATTAGAATTAGATGACAAAAAACACAAAGGTGGATAAACTACACACCACCAATTATCCCCTTTTGCATCACCTAAATCGATAATTAAAGCATCATAATAGCCATTTTCTAATGTCAAACTATCATAACTTCTTGTTGGAAAATATTCATTATCTATTCTTGCGTGAGATTTATAGTCAAAACTATTTTGTGCAAGAATATTATTTGATATACATTCAATATTTATTAAATTTTCTTTCAACTTTTTTTCAAAATCTTTTTTTGTTTCACAGCTTGAAATAATTGGAGTTAAAAAATCAACTACACTGTCTTTTATTTGATATTTTACATCTTGGTCACAAGTAAAATTACTATTTGCTCTAATATGTATTCTTAAATATTCTTTATAATATTTATTATTATCTTCTCTTCCTGCAAAAATCAAAACAAAAAATATAATGCATAAAAAAAATATAGTAAAAAATCTTTTCATCAAAACTCTCCTTTTTAAGCAAAAAAATTATTTACTATATTTATATATTTATTCATTTTTTATTAATCAAAATCTATTATTCTTTGTTTAAAAGAAATAATCTTTTCTCCTTTTGTCAACGGCAAAGTTAAATCTGCGTTTTGAGAAACTAAATCAGCAGTAGAAACATTTAACTCTTTTGCAACATCCCATAAAGATTGTTTTTCTTTTGCTAAATAAATTTCTAAAGAATAATCCTTTTGAGGTTTTTCTTCCCCTATTAAAATTTGTGTAGAAACAGCCGAAACATTGTTTTTAACAATATCATAATTAATTTTTATTTCTGCCAAAATTTCAAGTTCTTTGCCCCTTTTGTTCTTTATGTTTATATCGCCTAAAGACATTTGAGTTATAACTTTATCATCTTGTTTAACATCACTTATGTTTACATTTAAAGAATAAGGCAACTCAATATCAAGCGAATTTAAAATATTTAAACCTTCTTCATCTTCAAAATAATAAATTAAATTAATATTTACAACACCTTCTAATATCAACTCTCTATCTTTAACAATTTGATTTACTAAAGAAATATTAACTGGCGTTATAGATAAAATTTTATCTACAATAGGAACATCTTCTGCTATTGTAAAATTTGTTAATAAGTTTTCTTCTAATTGTCTTGTAGAAATAAATTCATCTTCTTCAAAAGAAGTTGTTGTTAACTTAACCTCATTTTTAATACTATATGCATCTACAACACATTTTACTATGCTTTTATTAAAAATCTGTGCCATTATCTTAATTGGGGTATCAAAACTAAAAATAGATTTTTCAGAATTTTCTATAATAGTACTTTCCTTTGTTTGTATTTGCGTTTGAATAATAGATTCTTTTGTTACACCAACACATTCAATTTCTTCAGAAAAAGTATTTGTTTTACTTAAACTTTTAATTTCTCCATCTTCCGATTGAAATGTTACCCAAGAATATACTTCACCACTTACAACAAAATAATCATTTGATGAAATAACTGATTTTATATATGCATTATTTGTTATATACAAAATTTTATCTATTTTATTATCTTTAACAATTTCAAAATTTACCATACCATCGTATGTAATGTTATTTACAAAAGAGTTGTATAAAACTTCCCCTTCTTTAATAAATACATTTTCAACTGGTCTTGCACAAATAATTTCTGAATTTTGTGAAAGCGAATAGATATCAAAAGAGATTATTGCAGAATACGCAATTTCCGTAGAAGAAGAAATATTTTTTAATTCTAATAAATTTGCAAAAATATTAACAATGGAATCTGGGGTTATTGTAGAATTTTCAAAAACTTGTGAAAAATTACTTTTTTGAGTTAGTGGCACAATATTTTCATTTTCGAGTACTACTAACAAGTCATAATCAACAACTCCATCAAATTTTATTTCTGAATTTAAAACAGAAACATTCTCTATTCTTGGCTTTGCACTAACAGTTAAAACCTTTGTTATTTTTAAATTGTCTAAAGAATTAATAATCGCTGTAGTTTTAATTTGCAAAGTATCCAATTTTGTTTTAGTTGCTATATTCAATTTTTCTATTTCCGTATTATCCAAACCTTTACCCCCTTAACAACATATGCAATAAAAAAAATTGCAATGCTTCATATAATATATGAATATATTGCAACTTTTATTTTTATGACAATTAAAATTAATTTTTATTTTTCAACAATTTTGACATCTCCACATAAGACATCAGAATATGAACAAGTTACATTTTTTAATTGTTGGTCATTAAGAATTTTTACAGTAAATACAGATGGATAAATATTTTCTATTATTCCATAATAATTATCAATTTTTTTCCTACCCCTATTTATTGAAATATCAATGTTTTTACCTTTAATATTTGATATTCTATTTTTAATATCAATTAAATTTAATAAATTTTTTCGCATAATCTCTCCTAAAAGAAATTATTTACAAATTTATATTTTTTAAACAAAAAATATTTCTATATTATTAATTATTTTTTTATTTGTTATAAAAAAACTTTAAAAAGATATCAAAAGCTGTTACAAACCATACTGCATATTTATTTGGATTTTCAACAATATCTCTTTTAATATCATCAATTTCAACCCAACCAAGCCACGAAACTTCTTCTAAATTTAAATTATAAGAGCCATTAAACTCTCCTACTAAAATATGGTCATATTCATATTCGTACAAATTATCATTAAATTTATTATAATAAATAAAGGTGCCTATTTCAGATAAAGATTCAACATGGATGTCTAATTCTTCAATAAGGCGTTGTTTTGCATTTGCAATAATATTTTCATTAGATTGTGGATGAGAACAACATGTGTTTGCTATTAAACCACCAGAATGATACTTATTCTTTGCCCTTTTTTGCAACAAAACTTTATTTCCATTATATAAAAAAACCGAAAAAGCCCTATGTAAAATTGGTTTTAAATGTGCTTCCATTTTGTCTAAAACTTTAATTTTAGCATCATTATAATCTACTGCAACAACTTTGTTTGGCATAATATAAATTCTCCTTTAAATAAATTTAGACCGAATATTTTAATTTCGGTCTAAAATTTTAATAATTTTTTTTTGGTAATTCATCTGGTTCAAAATCTTCTTCGTCACAATCATCATCACAATCATCATCACAATAAATAACCTTACCATAAGTATCAAAAAATTTTTTCATAATCCCCCTCTTTAATTAACTCTTTCTTTTAAAGGTTTCATCTGGCTCAAAATCTTCCTCATCATCATTATCTTCTTCTGTTAAGTCATAACCACTTTCATCAATATCATCATCAAAATCATCATTGTCTAAGTCATCATCGTCGTCATCACTATCTTCATCTAACATGAATATAGATTTGTTAAATAATAACTCTTGAACACATGTATACATAAAAACAACCTCTTATATAAAAAGATTTTTTATTTTTTTCTTTTTTTAGGTTTTTCATCTTCGTCAAAATCATCTTCTTCGTCTTCATCATCATCGTCGTCATCTAAGTTGTCAAAAGCGTCATCAAAGTCACTGTCAAAAGTTTCATCTTCTTCTGACATATCGTCATCATCAGATAAACCTAAATCCATATCATCATCTTCAATAGGGCCATCATCAAGATTTGTTATAGAAACCATATCACCAGTTTCTTCATCTTCATAACCAGAATCATCATCTGGATTTGTATAAGAAGACCAATCACTATCAGAGCCATATTTACCTACTCCATCTTCGCCTTCTTCAAATTCTCTTTCCTTTGCACATGCAGGGCAAATATCTTCATCTGGATTAATATAATTTATTTTACATAATGGACACAATTCTAAATCCAAATTCTCTTCTGCGCCTAAAGTACCAAGGGCTTTCATTTCTTGTTTACATACATTACAAAATTTATCTTTTTTTAAGATATAATTTAATTCGCATCTTGGGCATCTAATATAAGTTTGTTTCATTATAATTCATCTCCGTTTTTACTTAGCCATTAATACCATATTTTTATATATTATACAAGTGTTTTTTATAACTTTTTTAATAAAATTAAAAAAATTTTTTATTACCTAATTTTTATATTTTTATCATATTTATTTTATTATTTAACAAAGCAAAAAATAATATGTAAAACATACTAATATTGTTACAAAAAAAAGAAGAATTATAACTGTTAATTATGTTATAAATTTCTTCTTTTTAACAAATATAAAAGTAGGTTAATATAAATGATTATATTTTATATAAACACAAATAAATTAAAATATTATAATTAAATTATGCCCCTTCAATAAGCATTTTATCTGCTACAAGTGCAATAAATTCTCCATTTGTTGGTTTTTCATTACTATTGTAAACTTTTATACCAAATAAAGCATTAATATTTTCAATTTTACCCCTATTCCAAGCAACTTCTATAGCATGTCTTATAGCCCTTTCTACCTTGCTTGCACTTGTAGAAAATCTTGTTGCAATAGAAGGATACAACTGTTTTGTTATTGAATTTATTATGTCTGGTTCATCAATAGCCATTTTTATCGCTTCTCTTAAAAATTGATAACCCTTTATATGTGCAGGTATACCAACGGTAATAAAAACATTACTTATTTTTTCTTCTAAAGCCCTGTTCTTTTGAGTTTTTATTGAAGAAAATCTTTTTACATTTTCTGTTGTAGAATAACTTAATGCTTTAATTCTTTTTAATAGAACTTCATCTACAATAGGTTTAACCATATAATAACTTGCGCCTAAATCAATTGCTTTTTGTGCAAAATCATCTCCTTTTAAAGAAGACATAATTAATATTTTTGGCTTAGATAAACCTTCCATATCTCTTATTTTTTCTAATAATTCAAATCCATCATAGTTTTGCAAAACAATATCAGATAAAACAATATCTGGTTTTTTATCACAAATTATATTATATGCCTCTAACCCATCATTTAAAGCAGAAACAATTTCATACTCTTCGCTATTAGCAAATATTTCTTGAGTTCTCTCCCTTTGTAAATCATTGTCATCAAGAATTAAAACTTTTAGTTTTTCCATTTTTTTATTTTTTACCTCCGTTTTTTAACATACAAAAATAATAACATATAAAGCAAAGTTGACTTAAACATTTACATAGTGAATAATGACTTGTTATGTAAACTTAATTAAAAAAATATCGTTATTTATCGAATTTATTTGTTATTAAAAGGATTAAAAATAAATTTATTGAAAATAATAAAACAATTTATTTTTTTTGAAAGTTTAATAATAAACTGTTTAAATAAAAAGTTTAAAAAATTTTTTAATTGATTTTTGTTTTTTTTAATAAAAAAATACACAGACATATTTTTTGTCTGTGTATTTTTAATTTTTTTTTATAACCTATTTAACATCTGAACTATCTAAAACACCAATATAATTTCCAACAGAATTACCTTCTGCATCTTTAAAGAAATTTCCGTCTAACAATGCAATGTGTAAATATTTTAATTTTCCGTTTGAATTTTCTGCAGTTGAAAAATAAAAAACTCTATTTTCGTCATAATCAAACATTTCTGTTGATGTTTCTTCATCACCTTCAGCAACAACAGCATCAAATATATCTAACACTACTCTTTTTTCAGCAGTTTCAATGTTAACTGCATATAATTTAGAATCTTCTGCAATTTTATAATATACTTCATTACCTACAGTAAATTTAATGTCTATTTGTTTTGTAGCAGAACCTATTGAAGTTGGATTACCATTATTGAAAAGAACTAAAGCATAATTTGTTCCATCATAATATACAGCAACAACACCTCTATCTAAACCATAACCATAAGAATCGTTTAAAATGATATAATCTAAAACACCTGTAGATGCTTCTTTTGAAAAAGCTGTTGAAGAATAAATAACTTCGTCGTTATTAAAAGATGTTGATTTTAATATATCATTTTGTGTATAGTAAAATCTATTATTTTTAACAGCAACTAAAGATATAGAATCTGAAGTATCAACTATTATATTTTCTTCTGTTCCATTTTCAAAAGATTTTCTAAAAAGAGAATTTTTACTATTAGATTCAGAAGTTCTTGTATAATAAACATACTTATTTACATTGGCAGTTGATTTATTGTGCACCAAAGTTTCTTGTTTTTCAACACACATGGAAACAACATTTTCTGCTAAAGTATAAGAAGATTTATCACCATTACTCTTTGATTTAATAACATCAATTTTGCCATTACTTAAAATAGTAATATAAGTAACGCCGTTAACATAATTAATTGAATATTCACAATCTACAGTATACTCACCTTCTGACAAAATGAGATGATCAGAACCATTTAATTTAACTCTTTCAAATCTTAATAAACCTTTTGTTAAATTTGATTCGCCTGTTTTATATCCAGAATAAGGGGTTGTATAGTATAAATATTCTCCACAAATATAAATACCAGATTTTTCATAACCAGAAACTTGTGGTACTAATAATTCTGCATTTTTTGGAACACCTTTATCGTTAACATCAACAACACCACTTGCATTTAATTTTGTTCTATAAATGCCATAGTTTTTTTGCATTGTTCCATCTCTATCAAATTTATTGTCATTGTTTCCAATATTATTATAATCAATATAAGCATTTGAAAAATATAAGTAATTTCCTTTTACAACTGCTGTTCCACCATTACCATAAACAGTTTCAGTTAAACTTGGACCACCACTTAAAGAAAAACTACCACAGCCAAAAACGCTTAGTGTAAAAATAAACAATATGGAAAATAAAATTAAAAATTTCTTTTTCAAGTCCGTTTACCTCTCTATACAATACAAAAAATACTACCAAAAAATAACAAATTTGTCAATGTAATAATATAAATAATTATTTATTATTTACCTATGTTTATAACCTAATATTACATACATAAAAATATTCTAACTTTCTTAATAATAAACATTTTTTAAATTAATGTACTAAATTTTAAAATTTTCTTTTTTTATTTATGCACTTTAATAAAATATTTTAAACAAAAAAAATCATCTTAAAAAAATTTTATTGTTTTTTTACAAAAAAACTTCTAAAAGATTTTTATTTACTTTAGTTTTTATTTAAAATGTTGTTAATAATTCTTTTTAAATTTTATTTTTTAATTTTATTTGGTTATAATTTTATTTTAATAAAATACAATTAAAATCAAAATTTAAAACATAAAAAGGTTGAAAAATAAACTTTCAACCTTTTTAAATAAAATCAACTTTTATCGTGTCTCCTGTTAATGCACTTTGATAAACAATCCAATAACCTTTATAATTATTTGAAAATTCTATTGGCAACCATTGAGCAAAATCTTTTAAATCTTCTGGAGGATTTTTACTATTATTTGATGGCATACCATAAGAGATATACTCTACTTTTTCAAAGGTATCGTCATATATTAAACCAAGAACATAAAATTCTTCATTTTGGTTAAAATTTATTTTAACCCATTTAGATTTTTGAATTATTGTTTCTAACAACTCTTCTTTTGGATATTTTGCAAACAATGCGTCAATTTGTGTTTTTATTTGCTCGTAAAAGCTTGAAATTTCGCCTGTAAGAGAATTTTTGTTTTTATCATATATTTCAGCAGTTTCTAAAATATTGTTGTCTATAACGCTATTTTCGTTGTCGTTTTTTATATTTTTTTGAGATTTATTACAATTTAAAACACTACTTTTGTCTTCATTTTTATTTTCAAAATCTTCTTTATTTTCTTGTTTTTTATTACAACCACAAACAAAATTTATGTTATCTGAACAACTTGAACCTTCATCATAAAAAGCTTTTCTATATTTACAATTTGAACAACTATCATAATAAATAGAATTTAAATCTTCTTCTAAATTTTTATCTATTAAATTTTCAATTTGTTCTTCTTCTAAATTCTCATATAAAGAAGAACTATCTTCTGGCTTTGTTGACACAAATGCAGATTCTATTTTACTATTTTGAGAACAATCATTAACACTACCTGTTAATACAATTTCTGGGCAAAAAATATTTGTTACATCTACCACTGCACAAAAAAAATTTTCATTAAAATTTATAGTTTTTGGCAATTCAAATTGGCAATTATTATTATTTAATTTTAACGGAACTTTTATTACATCTTTGTTTTGTTTTATACCCAAAGCATAATTTTTTGAATTTTCTGTTAAATTATAAAATTTAATTAAACAAGGTTCGTTAATTTTTAAATTAAGAATTGCTTTAAAATTTTTGTCTGATTTGTTATTTAATATTAAAGTTTTTGCATTTTCCACAATAAAACTTCACCTTCCCTTTTAATAAAATTATTTTAACATCTTTTTTTTGTCGATTTTTAAAATAAAAAATAAAAACATATATATTTTGATAATATATATGCTTTTATTTAAATTATTGATAAATTTATAAATTTTATTAATTAGTTTAATTTATTAAACAACAAAACATATTGTTCGGCTGTTAAATTTTCCGGTCTTACACTTTCTAATAAATTTAATTCTTTTAT
>JAFQFI010000051.1 GCA_017398655.1 Clostridia bacterium | reverse complement strand
TTACCAAGGATGCGCTCTACCGGCTGAGCTATAGCAGCATATGTATTGTCTCGCAGACAGCTTTCGTATTATATAATACTCTTTTCCTAACAAAAATAATGTTTTATACTCGTAAATATTTATATATTTTTGTTTTTTTAACCTAATTTGAGCCAATTTTTTATTTAAAATTAATGATTTTTCTTCTAAAATCGAATTAATTTTTTCTATAGACAATTTTAAAGGAGAATAAACAATTAATTCTGCATTAGAATTAATTATAATTTTTAGTGATTTTCTTTTTTGTCTTATTATACTAACATTATCAATTAACATAAAATACTCTCTTCCCTACCCTAAATTTTATCATAATAAAAGATATTTTTAAAAGCATTTAAATAGTAATTTTCTTGACTAAAAATATTCAATTTTGTAATATAATATTGTATAAAATAGGTGTATTTTTTTTAAATAAATTTTTTAAAAATTTAAATTAACATTATATTATTTTTTTTGTAAAAGAGAGAAAATATGAGCGAAAATTTAAATAATAAAGCTACTCGTGGTAGTATTTCTCAAATAATATTAACTGCATTAAGTTCTGGTAGTAAATATGGTTATGAAATATGTAAAGATATTGAAAAGATTACAAATGGTAAGCTTATTTTAAAGCAGCCAAGTTTATACAGTAGTTTAAGAAGAATGGAAGAACAAAATTTAATTACTTCTTATTGGGAAGATAGTTCTCTTGGTGGCAAAAGGCACTATTACTCTCTTACAGAAAAAGGTAAAGAAATTTATGAAAAAAATAAAGATATATGGAACGACAAAAAAGAATTAATTAATAATTTACCAGAAAATTTACAATTTAAAGATGCTTCTATAAAAAATGATGACAATGAGTTTAACAAAGAAGAAACATCTACATATATTGCAAATCAAGAGAATCTTTTTAACTTAACAAGAAGTTCAGATAATGTAATAAAAAAAATTGACGCAAACACAATAAATCAGGAAGATGAGGATAAAAACAAATCCTTTTTTCAATTTGATTTTTTTGAACAAAATATTAAATTTGTAAAAGAAAATAGTTCTAATAAAAATCAAGAAATTTCTTCTTTTTCAAACAAATTTTCTCAAATGGATAACCATTCTGCAGAAATAGAACCAGATGAAATTGAATTAAATTCATACAATGAAACCTTTGTTAAAAAAGAAGAAACCCAAACAAAACCTATTCTCCACTCTATTGAATTAAAAGAAATAAAAAGACAAGATGTCTTTTCTAATGAAAAAATCATAGAGGAAATAGACAATGTTAAAACAAATAAAAATAATGGTGTTTTAAACGATATGAATAATAACGAAACAAATGAAGTAAATCTTTTTGAACATATTCTTGGGAATAAAGAAGAAACTGTTGAACCTATTTCATTTACAAAAATTCAAAGTGAAGAAATTGAAATAAAAAGAAAAGAAATTGATTTTCAAAAAAATACTAATACAGAAGAAATTTCTTGGGAAAACAACAACTCAAGTGATGCAAAAAACCCTATATTTGAAAATAAAGATTATAAAGGTTTAATAGGAAAATTATATAATAACTCACAATTAAAAGACCCCTATGAACAAAATAAATATCACACTTTTAAAGAGATATTTCCTTCTTCTCAATTAAAAGAAAAAGAAAAGCAAACAGAAGTTTATAAAGAAAGTGCTTTAGATGCAATAGTAGAATCAAGCACAAATAGTAATATAGATTGTGATGATATAAAAATGTTAAACAATCTTTATAATTTGCAAGGGATAAGTATAAAAATACACAGCGATATAGAAAATAAAAAACAAAACAAAGTTTATACTGATAAAAATAAATTAAATATGATATGTTCTTGGATAATAACAATTTTGATGCTTGCAGAAGTTTTAGGTGCTTTTTTTATTTTAAAAAATCAAAATTTAATAGCAAGAGGACAAACTATTATTTATTATCTTGGCGTAGCATTAACATTGAGTTATTGTATAATTTTTACCCTTGAAAATATTTTTGACAGATTTAAACTTAGTATAATTGAGAGAAAGTTTAATAAAATATTAATTACAAGGTTACTTTTATTTATAATAATGGTTGTATTAATTTTTGCTTTGAATTTAGCTTTTGGAATGAAAAATTTAATGCAAATAAATTTTTTAAGTTATTGGTTAATCCCTACCCTACTTTCAAGCAATGTAGTAATTCAAGCAATAGTTTATGAATTACTTTATAAATCAAAAGCATTTAATAGTTAATTTTGGCTATTTACACAATGTATTGTAAATGATATAATTAATTAATTGGAGATTATTCATTTTGAGTGAAGTTGTTTTAAGAGTAAAAAATTTAACAAAAAAGTTTGGCAACAGAGTTGCTGTAGATAATATTTCCTTTGATGTTTTTGAAGGAGAAATTTTTGGCTTTTTAGGACCAAATGGCGCTGGAAAAACCACTGCTATAAAAATGATAACTGGCCTATCTAAACCAGATTCCGGCAATGTTTTAATATGTGGTAAATCAATTAAAACTCAATTTGAAAAAGCAATATTAAATGTTGGTGGAATTATCGAAAACCCTGAAATGTATAAAAATTTATCAGGACTTGAAAATTTAAAATATTTTGCTGGCTTATATAAAAATGTTGACAAAAAAAGAATTGATGAAGTTGTAGAAATTGTTGGTCTTTCTGATAGAATTAAAGATAAAGTTAGAACTTACTCTCTTGGTATGAAACAAAGGTTAGGAATTGCACAAGCTCTTCTCCATCGTCCAAAACTATTAATTTTAGATGAACCAACAAACGGTCTTGACCCTTCTGGCGTAATTGAAATGCGCAGATTTTTAAAGAAAACTGCAATTGATGAAGGTATTGGTATTGTAATTTCAAGCCACAATCTTTCAGAAATGGAACTTATGTGTGATTCTATAGGAATAATTAATTCTGGGAGATTGGAAAAAATTAGAGCAATTGACCAATTAAAAGAATATAATGAAAATCAACAAGTATACCTTAAAGTAAATTTTCCAAACTTTGCCGGAAAATTAATAATGTCAAACTTCAACCCAGAAAAAATATCTATTATAAAAGACACTTTAACAATAAATATTTCACACGATAAAATACCAGAAATTACATCTTTGTTAGTTTCAAATGGAATAGCTGTTTATTCTGCAACAGCCGTTGTTAAAACTTTAGAAGATGTTTTCTTAGATACAGTTAATAGAAGGGCCCTTCCTGCCCCAAAAAATAATTAATATTATATTACTAACTTAACCAGATTTAGGAGAAATAAAAAATGGGAAAAACTTTTAATCTTTTTAAAGGAGAACTTAAAAAAATATTTTTAGGTCCTGGCATATTTTTTATGACAGCTTTTTTAATATTGCTTTTAACTATTGCTCCTAAACTATTTACTCCAGCAGAAAAAGTTGATTTATCTTCTTCTATTAGTATATCCACTCGAAATGTAGAAAGTGCATATTCATCTTTTTTGGAATATAAAGCAGATTATTCAACTAAACTTAATGAAATTCAAAGTGAAATTCAAGAATTGATAGAAAATAAATCAAATTTTAAAGAATCTTTGGTTGAATTATCAAATAATATTCATTTATTAAGAATGAAATTAGATCAACAAATATTAGTTGGAACAGAAGAAGATTTATCTGATTGTTTAACAGAATTAATAATAACTACCGAACAATTTAATTCTCTATATAATTCTTATATGACAGAATATTTATTACCAGTTATTTTAGTTGATGAAGAATTAGACCATAATATAAGAATAGAAACTTCACAATTATTAAAATTGTTAAATCAAACCGGAGATAAATCAGCAAGAGATTTTTATGTAAAATTAAATGATTCTCTTGAAAATTATAAATCAGCTTATAATATTAAAAATTATACTAATAAAATAAAAAATCTTGATTATAATGATGAAAAATTAAAAGAATTATTAAAAAAATATTACAACCCTAAAGAAGAATATAAAAACGAATTACTAACATCTATTACTGAAATAGCAAACCAAGCATCTATTGATACAGAATATAATATTAGCAAAACAAATATAAATAACATTAAAAATTTGGCCTTCAACTATCTTTCAGTTGACGATTCAAGTTTCTATTCTTTACAAAACGGTTTATATTTAGAAGTAGCAACTAATAAATCAGATGCTGAAATGTCTTCTTACTTGGGCTTTGAAGAATTTAACGCTTACAAATACAAAGAAAATTTAAATAGATATTCTTATTTGCTTGAAAACAATTTATCAAACACTAATTTTGCTAATATGTTTTCATTTAATAGTATTTCAGGTTCTCAAGAAAATGCTTTTGATTATATGTACTTTACATTGGAAATTGCAAGTTTCTTTATAATTGCTTTTACAGTTATATTAGGTGCAGGTATGATTGCAAAAGAATATAGTGAAGGAACAATTAAATTATTGGCAATAAGACCTTATAAGAGAAATAAAATTATAATGGCAAAGATTTTGGCCACAATGTTTTTAGCATTTATTTTTGTATTGGTTTGTACCATTGTTTCTCTTATAACGGGGTGTATTTTATATGGTATATCCTTCCCTACTATGATTGTAACTTTTAATGCTTCTATTACATTTACACTTCCAATTTGGGTTATATTCTTAATATATCTTGCCTGTCTAATGATTAAAATATGGATATTTGCATTGTTAGCAATTTCAATTTCAACCATTTTCAAATCTTACATTGCTGCTGTATGTATTTCTTCTGGAATTTATATTTTAAACATAATTTTGACTTTTGTTTCCAAAGGGGCAAACTGGTTGAAATATAATATCTTTGCAAACTTAGATTTATTTAAATATTTTGGTGGAAGTTTTACTACTTCGTATACTGCAAATCAAAATTTAACCAATTTATTCTTATCTCCTGTTTTTGCCGACACTTCAATTTGGGTAACTATAATAACAATTGGAGTTTTAGCCATTATATTAAATTTAATTTTATTTAATATATTTAAACATAGAGACATAAACTAATATTTGTTTTTATAATAATAAAAAGATTATAGAAAAATCTATAATCTTTTTTTTATATAAATTTTAAAATTTCGTTTCTTGCAATTTCATCACATCTATTATTATTGATATTATCTGAGTGTCCTTTTACTTTTATAAAATTAACTTTGTGTCTTGTTATTAATTCTATTAATTGTAGCCATAAATCTTTATTGAGTACAGATTTTTTTTGAGAGTTTTTCCAATTGTTTAATTGCCAATCTGTTAGCCAATTTTGTGTAATTGCATTACACACATATGCAGAATCGGTATACAAATTAACTTCACAAATTTCTTTTAGAACTTCTAAAGCTTTTATAACGGCAGTCAATTCCATTCTGTTATTTGTTGTTGTTTCTTCTCCTCCAGAAATAACTTTTTCTTTACCATTATAAAATAATATTCCAGCATAACCTCCCGGACCGGGATTGCCAGAGCAAGCACCATCAGTATAAATTTCTACTTTTTTCATTTTAAACCCTTGATAAATATATATTTAAATTTCATTTATTAAAAAAACTCAGTTAAACAATTAAGTTAACTGAGTTACATTAGTGGCAGGGGAAGAGGGACTCGAACCCCCAACCGACGGTTTTGGAGACCGCTACTCTACCAATTGCGCTATTCCCCTTTAACGCCTTTATAGTATATATAATCTTTTAAATTAAGTCAATAACAAATAACACTTTTTAGTATATTTTTTATAAAAAATTAATTCATTTTTTTATAAAAATTTAAAAGGTTTTTGTAAAATATAAATCTTATTATTTTATTAGAAAAACATAATTTTTTTAATTCATCTTTTAAAGTTTTAAAATTATAATAAGATTTAAAATTTATTGGTAAGTTTATAGTTCCAAACAAATCTGTTCCAATCGACAGATTTTTATACCCAAATTTATTAACAAAAACAGCGATTTGCTGCGCAATAATTGACAAATCGATTAAATAGTCGCTTATAAACTCATTTACAAATGAAAGGCAAATTTGCCCCTTAGATTTGATTATGTTTGTTATTTGTTTATTAGAAAGATTCCTACAGTGCTTTTTATAAAAACAAAAATTACCGTGTGAGTTTAGAATTGGTTTTGTTGTTATTTTAATAAAATCATTAAATGTTTTTTTATTCATATGAGCAGTGTCTATACAAATTCCATTTTTTTCTAACTCAAAAATTAACTTCTTCCCTAATTTTGTTAATCTTGATTTTCCATATGCACCACCACCCAGTTTATTATCAAAATTCCATACTAAACCACAGTAAAATGGTTTAACACATTTTAATAAATAAATGCACTTATCAAAATTTTTTTCATTTACAAAACCCAAATCTTCTATACATAAAATAATTTTTTTATTTAAATTATTGTCTAATATTAACTTGTTTACATTTCTTATAAAGTTAAGAGGATTTTTTATTTTTGTTGTCCATACAACACAACATATTTTTTTTATATATTTTGTTTCTTTAATTCTTTTTAAATAATCTTTTACCTCTTTAATATTTTTTAAGCCAGTAAAACAATCGTTGTGCGCATCAAAAATCTTCATAAGAATTTATATGTTCTAAAAAATTATTTTGATAACAATTTTACAATAAAAAAAGAAGGAAAATAAATTTCCTTCTTTCGGTTTCTTTATTTTGCAACATCAGTTGCTCTTGTTTCTCTTATTACATTAACTTTTATTTGACCCGGATATTGCAACTCGTTTTCAATTTTTCGTGCAATATCTCTTGCTAAGAAAACCATAGTTTCGTCATTAACTTCTTCTGGTTTTACCATAATTCTTATTTCACGACCAGCTTGAATAGCAAATGATTTTTCAACACCTTTAAAACCGTTTGCAATGTTTTCAAGATTTTCAAGACGCTTGATATATGCGTCTAACAATTCCCTTCTTGCTCCAGGTCTACTACTTGAAATTGCATCTGCAGTTTGAACAATAATTGCTTCAAGAGAATTAAATTCAACTTCTCCATGATGAGCATGAATACAATGAATAACTTCTGGAGATTCCTTGTATTTTTTAGCAAGATCAACACCTATTGAAATATGTGTTCCTTCTTGTTCATGGTCAAGGGCTTTACCAATATCATGCAATAAAGCTCCTCTTTTTGCTATTTTAACATTAGCACCAAGTTCAGCTGCAAGTAAACCTGCAATATGACAAACTTCCAAGCTATGTTTTAATGCGTTTTGACCATAACTTGTTCTGTATTTTAATCTACCTAAAACTTTAACAAGCTCTGGGTGAAGGTTCATGATTCCAGCTTCATATACAGCATTTTCACCAGCTTCCTTAATAGCAGAATCTACATCTTTTTGTGCTTTTTCTACAATCTCTTCAATTCTTGCTGGATGTATTCTACCATCCATAATTAATTTTTCAAGAGCAACTCTTGCAACTTCTCTTCTTACAGGATCAAATCCAGATAAAACAACTGCTTCAGGAGTATCATCAATAATTAAATCAATTCCAGTAGCATTTTCTATTGCTCTAATATTTCTTCCTTCTCTACCAATAATTCTTCCTTTTAACTCGTCATTAGGAAGAGGAACAACTGTTACTGTAATTTCTGAAGTTATGTTAGTAGCACATTTTTGCACTGCCAAGGTAACAATTTCTTTTGCCTTCTTTTCAGCTTTGTCCTCAGCATCTTGTTCCATTTGTCTAATTTTTGTAGCACAATCATGTTTTGCTTCGTCAACAAACTTATCAATAAGTTGTTGTTTTGCTTCATCTCTTGTTAAATTTGAAACTTTTTCAAGTTCTTGAGTCATTTTTTCTGAAGCTTGCTCTATATCTTTTTTCAAAGAGTCAAGTTCTAATTCTCTTTCTTTTACTTGATTTAAAGCAACATCAAGAGATTCAACCTTCTTGTCAATTCCTTCTTCTTTTTTAAGCAATAATTCTTCTTTTAAAGCAAGGCGATTTTCTGATTTAGAAATTTCGTTATATCTTTCTGCAATTTCTGCATCACACTTTTCTTTTAAAGTATGAATTTCCTCTTTTGCTTCTAAAATTGCTTCTTTTTTTGCTGTTTTTGCCTCAGCATAGGCATTTTCTAAAATTTTAGCTGCATTATTCTTTGATTGGTTAAACCTTTTTGCAAGAAAAAAGTATGTTAAAGCAATGCCTGCTGCAACACAAAGAACACAAGCAACTAAAAGCCATACAACTGATACCATTTAGTCTTGTTTCCTTTTAATATATTTAATTTTTTTATCATCAAATTTAATAACAAATATTTTATTAAATACTTATAATCTTTGACATAATTATTCTACCAATAGTAGATAAATCTGTCAACAAAATAATAACTTGACTAAAATTTTTAACTCTATTATTAGGAGAGTTTTAATATATAAAAACAAAAGGCATATCAAAACGATATACCCTTTATTTTTAATTTTTAATATCAATTATTTCTATATTAGAAATTGCATCTTCTATTAAGCATTCTCTATTTAATAATTCTTCATTTTTAGCAATTTTATCTAATTTTGGATGAGTAACTGGGCTTTCTGGTAAAAACACACTACAACAATCTTCATATGGTAAAACAGAGGTTTCGTAAGCGCCGATATCAGTAGAAATTTTTGAAATTTCAATTTTATCAAAACTTATTAAAGGTCTAAAAATTGGAAGCAATTTTGACATTTGATTTGTTACAGTTATACTTTCTACAGTTTGACTTGCAACTTGAGCAAGATTTTCACCGGTAATTAAAGCTGAACAATTGTTTTTTATTGCAACTCTTTCTGCTATATCCATCATAAATCTTCTAACAAGTATAACCATATACTCATCATCACATTTTTTATGAATCTCTTCTTGAATTTTTGTAAATGGAACAACAAATAATCTAATGTTTCCAGTATATTTTTTTATTATATTTGCTAAATCTATTACTTTTTGTTTTGCTTGTTCACTCGTATATGGATAACTATGAAAATGTATAGCATTTAAACTTAATCCACGCTTTGACATAAGGAATCCAGCAACAGGGCTATCAATTCCACCACTTAACAGTAACATACCTTTACCTGCAGTTCCTACTGGCATACCACACAAACATTGAATTTTTTCATAATAAACATAAGATTTTCCATTTTCTCTTACTTCTATATAAATAGTTTCTTCTGGAGAGTGAACATCTACGCTTACAGTTGGATTATTTTTTAAAATTACCCCACCAATTTTTGCAGATAATTCAAAAGATTTCATAGGAAAAGTTTTATCTGCCCTTTTTGTTTCAACTTTAAAAGATTTTTTATTAATATTAATTTTTTCACAAACAGTTAAAATATTATCGTAAGATGTTTCTACTTCATATGCAATACTTATTGAAACCAAACCAAAAACCGTTTTTAATATATCAATAATTTTTTGCTTATCTAATATATCAAAATCGCTTATTAAAAATCTTCCTGAAATTTTTTCTAATTTCAAGTTAATATCTTTTAACCTATATTTTATGTTTTTAAATAAAGAATTTTCAAAAAAAGAATAATTTTTTCCTTTTAAAAAAATTTCGCCATATCTTAATAAAATTACTTCGTTCATAATTTTTCCTTATGTATTTATTTCTTTTATGTATTGATTTAAATTTTCTATTAGCAAATCAATATCTTCAAAAATATTATCCTTGTTAAAACTTACTCTAATAGCTCCCATTACTTGTTTTTTATTATAACCCATTGCCTCTAAAATTCTGTTGCCTATTTTTGATGAAGAACAAGCAGATCCAGTACTTACATAAATTCCTTTAGAATCTAAATACCTCATAACAGTTTCGCCTCTATTGCCTTCAAGAACAATACTTACTATATATGGAGAACAAATGTTATTAGAAACTATTCTTAAATTATTTATTTTAGAGAGTTTTTCAACTAAATATTTTTTTAATTCTGTTACTTTTTTTAATGATTCGTCAATATAATTAAAAGCAATTTTTGCTGATTCGTTAAAAGAAAAAATTGCTGCAGCATTTACCGTTCCAGACCTATAACCAAATTCTTGTCCACCGCCAAAATTTACATTTTTAATTTTGGTATTTTGAGAAATATATAATCCTCCAATTCCTTTTATGCCACAAATTTTATGTGAGGAAATAGAACACAAACTAACTTTTGCTTCTGAAACAGAAAATTTAATTTTCCCAAAACCTTGTACTGCATCGACATGAAATACGCAATTTCTTGTTTTTTTATCGATTATTGTTCTTATGCGTTTTAAATCATTAACAGCACCTGTTTCATTATTTACTAACATTGTAGAAACAAAACAGACATTTTCATCACACATAGATTCAAATTTTTCATAATCTATTTGTCCATTATTTTGTAAAGGAATAAATTCAACTATATAACCTTTATTTTTTAATTCACATGCGCAATTATAAACAGATGGATGTTCTCCCATAGAAAACAAATATTTTTTTTGTTTGTTTAAGCATGAACCGAAAATTGCTATATTATTTGATTCTGTAGCACCTGAAGTAAAAATAAATTTATCTGCAGTAGCATTACCATTTAGATATTTAATAAAATTACATCTTATGTCATTAATTTCTTTAAACAAATTAAAAGAAATTGAATAAGATGCCGAAGGATTAAAGTATCTTTCGGCATTTATTTCATTATATATTTTTAAACATTCGCTACTTGGTTTTGTTGTAGCAGCATTATCTAAATAAACCATATATAATATTTTCCTTATTTTTTACAATTTTAGTTCAATATTATTTTCTTTAAATTTTTGTATTACAGCTTTATGGAAAGTATCAATATCTTCTGTTGTTAATGTTCTTTCCAAACTATTTACTTCATAATGTAAGGTATAACTTTTTACATCTTCGTTTGGATTTTCATAAATATCTAATAAAGATACAGAATAATTTAAAGATGTATCAATATTTTTAGCATAATTAATAATATCTTTATAAAGTTTATCTTTAGGTATTAAGAAGTTAAAATCTAATTTCGTTGTAGGGTATTTACTTATTTTTTCAAACTTTGTATCAATTGAATTTTCTTTTGACAATTCTGTAAAGTTAATTTCAAACCCAACAACAGAACAACCTTCTTCAATTTTTTCTGTTGCTGATGGATGAATAGCAAACACATCACCTATATTTTTGTCTTTTATAGAAATTTTGTAATAATTTTTTGGATGATAGTAATTAGCAATAGGTTTTGCAATGTTTAGGTTTAATTCCATTTTAAAAATATAATCAAATAAATAATTTAAAATTTCTTTAAGTTTTAATAATTGATCTTCAATCTTATCTTGTTTGCTATATAAAACAACACCTAAACTTTTTGTTTCTTCAGCTAAACCATCATTTTTAAGATTTTTTACTACTCTGCCCACCTCAAATGTTCCAAAATCAGTTAAAGTATTTTTATTATCAACAACCACTTTTAATAAACTTGGAATAATAGTATTTCTAATTTTATCATTATCTTTATTTATTGAGTTTACACATCTAATAACACTATCAGGTTCAATATTCAACATATTATTTGTAGCTAATTCATACCATATATAAGAATGAGTTTCATTTAAATCAAATCTTTCTGCAAGAGTATACTTTGTGTCATATTCCAATTTAATTTCTCTATCTAATAAAGCAGGTTTAATATCTTGAATAATTGATTTTGGAGTAATATTATCATAACCATAAATTCTTGTTATCTCTTCAACCAAGTCAGCTTTTCCGTTAATATCTTTTGTTGCTCTAAATGAAGGTACAGCAAATTTATAATTACCGTTTTTATTATCCAATAACTTAAATTCTAAACTTTGTAAAATATTTAATATTCTTTCTTCTTCAATTTCAATACCAACAAAATTATCGATATATTTTTTATTAAGTTCGATTTCAAGTTTTGGATATCTTTT
>JAFQFI010000050.1 GCA_017398655.1 Clostridia bacterium | reverse complement strand
TTTTGTTTTGTTTTTGTTTTGTTTATTTTTTAAATTTAACTTCTTGTTTTTCAACAATTTTTCTTTTTCTATTTTAAAAGGTTTAAAAAGCAAGTACACAAGCCCTACACTTGGCAGGCATATTAGTGTTACCAACAGTATTTTTAGGGTGGGTGATAGGTCTATTAATGCAAATAAAAAAGAGTTGTCTTCTTCTAAAAAAACATTGTTTGTGTATGTTACTTTTTCGTTGTTTGGTGGAATATAACTTAAACTATCGCATAAACCAGAGTAAAAGTATCCACTTATTAATTTTGCTTCTTCACTGCTTTCTTGTGAAGACGGGTTTGTGTTGTTTTGTTGCGTTTTTGCGTAATACCAAACAAGCCCTCTGTTTTGTATAAGTTCGTCACCTAAAATATAGCCATAATAATTTAAGGTTTCAAAAACTTGTACGCTTGTAGTGGGAGTAATGTCTGTTGTGTTAAACGGCGAAGAGTACACCTTTGTTCCGTCACTGCTATAAACCCTAAAAGTTATGTTTTGTAAGTATGGGGTGGTGGGTTTTTCTTTTATTGGAAAAACCTTTTGCTTTAATACAAAACCTACAAGGTCTCGGTATTGAACTTTGTAAAAATAATCGTTGTAATTGGATAAAAGCATAACAAAGTATGTGTTTGGCAAAGCAAAGTATGCGTTTTGAACAGTTGCATTTGAAGGTGTTTTATATAAATAAGTGTCGTCACTTTTAACTTGGGCATAAATGTAAGTTGTGTATGCACTTGCATTTGCTTTTTTAATTATAAAACTGTTTATAAAAGCGTTTGAAAACAAACAAAATAAAAGGCAAATAAAAACTAAAGGCAAATAAACAAAGCGTGAAAAAATTAAGTTTAAAAAATAATAAACTTTATAACCGTGTTTTTTAAAAATATTTAGTTTTTGTTGTTTATATTTGTTCACAAAAAATATTCCTTATTTAACTTATTTCTAATTATTTTTAAATTAATTTTAAATTAACTTTAAATTAACTTTTAATTAACTTTTAATTAATTTTTAATTAACTTTTATAAAAAGTTTTTTTAAAAAAAAGTATATAAAATAAAAAATAATCTTTTGTAAAACAAAAAAGCATTTTAATTTTAAAAGCCAATAGTTTTTATTTTTTTAAACCAAACAAAAAAAACGATGGTTTTTATTTATTTTAAACCAAACAAAAAAATAAAAAAAACTAAAATTGCAATAAAATGACTAATTTTAAAAGGTAATATATGAAAGAAATTATTTACAAATTAAATAAAATTTATAACGAAGAGATTTTGCGAAAAAGCAAAAATAAATTGCTTACATACAACACGGGCAAAATAAAACACAACAAACAAATTGCCTTTCATATGTGTACAAAACGCAACAGGTGGGTGTTTGGTGGTAACCGAAGTGGCAAAACAGAGTGTGGTGCAGTAGAAAGCATTTATCTTGCACGAGGCAATCACCCATACAAAAAAATAAACAAAAATATGGAAGGGTGGGTGGTAAGCTTATCCAGCCAAGTTCAGCGAGATGTTGCTCAGAAGAAAATTTTGCATTATTTAAACCCCGATTGGATTGAAGAAATTGTAATGCAAAGTGGCAGAAAAGATTTTCCTGAAAATGGGATAATAGATTATATAAAAATAAAAAATGTATTAGGTGGAGTTTCAAAAATTGGTTTTAGAAATTGTGATCAGGGCAGAGAAAAATTTCAGGGTACAAGTTTAGATTTTGTTTGGTTTGACGAAGAGCCCCCAAGAGAAATTTACTTAGAGTGCAAAATGAGGGTGCTTGATAGGCAGGGTGAACTGTTTGGAACAATGACTCCACTTAAAGGTTTAAGTTGGGTTTATGACGAAATTTACTTAAACAGTCACGCCGATCCAGAGGTGTGGTATGAGCAAATGCAATGGGAAGATAACCCGTTTTTAAGCCCCGTAGAGATTAAAAACATATCATCGACTTTGAGTGTGGAAGAACTGGAAAGTAGAAAATACGGGCGATTTGTGGGCTCTGAGGGGCTGGTGTATAAAGAATTTGACGAAAATGTTAATGTTATACAGCCCTTTAATGTGCCTAAAGAGTGGTACGATAATATCTCTATTGACCCCGGCTTAAACAACCCACTTTCTGCCCATTGGTACGCTGTTGATTTTGATGGCAACATTTATGTTATTGCCGAACATTACGCAAAGGGAAAGGATATAAACTATCACGCAAATATGATAAAAAACATATGTAAAAGTTTAAATTGGAAAACAGGTTTTGACGGAAGGTACTCGGCATTAATAGATAGTGCAGCCAACCAGCGAACACTTGCAAGCAGTAAAAGCGTTGCCGAACTTTTTATAGAACAAGGTATAAATGTAAACACAAAGGTTAATAAAGATTTATTTTCTGGCATAAGCAGAGTAAAAAGTTATTTAAAATCGGCAGACAACAAAACCAAACTTTTTATATTTGCAAACTGTGTAAATATGATAAGAGAATTTAAATGTTACTTTTGGGGGCAGGGCGATAACCCAATAAAAAAAGACGACCATAGTTTGGACGAACTTAGATATTATATAATGACAAAACCACACAACGAAGAAAAGTTAACTTCAAAAACTTATATAGAAAAACATAAAGACCGTAAAGTAAGAAATTTAAAAATTAAAGTTTATTATTAGTTAAAAAAAGATTATTGCATATTTTAAAACAACAAAAAGAAAAATAAGTAAATAATAAGAAAAAAATAAGAAAAATAAAAATAATAAGAAAAATAAAACAAAACAACAAAATAATAAAACAACAAAATAACAAAATATAAAAAAAGTAAAAATAAAAAAATGATAGGTTAGTGGAGTTAAAAAAACTAATCTATCATTTTTAATATGTTTTTTGTTTTAAAAAATTTATGCTTCTAAAGTTGGACCTTCTAAAGCAGAAGAACCTGTACTTGCTTCTGCAACTTCAACGCTTAACTTTTTTTTTGCATCTACAATGGCTGCAGATACTCCTGCAACTTGTTCTGCAATATCAATTGCTGTTCCGTTATCGCCAGTTACCAAATCTTTAACTTCTTTTAATGTTGGGTCGGTTGTGATTGCACCAGTATCTGCGTTGCCTGTGTATGTTTCTGAAATGTCAACCGGGTTTACTGTGTTTGAATTTAAACTTGTGTTGTATGTATCTACAATTGCTTGGGCATCTAACTCGCTGTTTGCAGTGGATACTTTGGTTTGTAATGCGTTTAGTTTTGCTTCTTCCAATTTGTTTGTTGTTACTTGCGATCTATTTATTGAACCGTCGCCATTTCCTATTAATGCTTCTGGGTTAGATACAATTCCGTTAGAATTTACATTAAGTACAATTTTGTTTGTTTGGTTTACCTTTGACATTATGTTGCCGGTTGTTTTTTCTGTTGGTGTGGTTGCAACTATAGTTGTGTCAACGCCTAAAGTGGTTGTTTCTTCTAAAGCTTCAGAAATTTCTCTTGTTGCTGTAAATAATGGGGCAGCGTATGTAACATTTAAGTTTTCTGCAATAGTTGCAAATGTAGAAAATTGTGGGTCTTGTGCAATTCTTGCAAGTTCGTCTTTATAATATGGAGAATTTTCGCTTGCTTTTAAAGTTTCAAATGTTGTTAATGCAAAAGCAAACGAAGATAAACTTTCGCCTGCCTTTAGGGCAGTATCTATTTGAGTAACAAAATCATTATAACTTTGTGTGGTTGGAAAAACTTTTTCTGCTCTTGCAATTAATTCTTCATAATTCACTTCTACAGTAGTGTCTTCAGCATTAACCACCTTATTTGGGTCTGTTTGGGTTGTATCTGTTTCAGTTTCTGTACCTTCTTCAATATGCGTTGGGGTATCTTTGCTATTTTTAACTTTGCCTTTTGTGTTGGTTTGTGCTGGCTTTGGTGTAATTTTTAGTTTGTCATCAACTTTTTGAGCTGTAAAATTTGTTGCATTATCTTGTGCAATAGATTCTAACAAAGTTAAAGCAAATTCAAAATCTTCAAGAGCATATCCTTGTTGATAAGATAATTGCATTTGTTGCATAAATGCATTGTAACTTTCAACAGTGGTAAAAACATTGCCAGCTCTATCAGATAAAGATTTAAATAATTTATATGTTTTAAATTGTTCTACTAATGAGTTTGCCATAAAAAACCCTCTTTTAATACTAACATTTTACCAAATATATGCTTGATAGTAAATTAAAAAGTGTTTTTTTTGGCACTTTAACCAAAAAATAAAACTTAACATAACTTAAAAAATTTTTAAGGCAAATAAAAATAAAAAAACAAATTGAAAAACTTTTAATTAAAAGGAGTAAAATGGATAATTTTATTACAAAAAATACAAATGTTTTTGAAATTACAGAAGATAATTTACAAAATTTAAATAACAAACAATCTTTTGATTTTTCAAACAATTTTAATAATGAACAAAATTTATCTTCTACAGAAATTTTAAAAACTTCGCTTATAAAAAAAGCAAAGGGCTTTGTAGTAGAAGAAGTTACAAAAGAGTTTGTAAAAGAAGAAGATAAAATGGTTTTGCATAAAAAGAAAGTTACAACAAAAGAGTTTCCACCAGATGCTGGTGCAATAAAATTTTTGTTAGAGTTAGAAAAATTTAATACCAACGAGTTTGCCTTATTAACCGACGAACAACTAAAAGAAGAAAAAATAAAACTATTAAACTTGCTTAAAGGGGAAGAAGATGAAAATTAAAATTTTTAACAAAAAAGCCATTTGTAATGGTTGCAAAAAATCTTTTGAATCTGGCTTTGAAGTTGATTTTGATAAAAGGTTTTTTAATACAATAAAAATTTGTCAAAATTGTGCGAAAGATTTTTATACACAACTTGGTAAATTTTTTATACCTAAAAACATAAAAAACATAAACGAAAAACCAAAGTTGATAAATCAAAAATTTAACCATTTTTAAAGCAAATAAATTTTTTAATTAAAAATTAAATACAAAAGCAAAACTTAAATCACAAAAATAAAGAATAAGCAATAAAACAATAAAAAAGTTGTAAAAAACTTAAAAATTGTGCCAGAGGTTGTAAAAACACACAGTATTATGCAAAATGCTTGCGTGTTTTTTTATATATGTTTTTAAATAATTAATAATTAAAAAAACTTAACAACAACTTAAAAATAACTTAAAAACAACTTAAAAAAAATAAAAAATATAATTAAAAATAGAATTAAAACAAAAAAATTAAAGTAAAAAATAAAAC
>JAFQFI010000049.1 GCA_017398655.1 Clostridia bacterium | reverse complement strand
TTTTTAATAATTATTTAATTTGTTTTTTATATTATCTTTTAATAAATTTTTAATTTATTTTTTATCTTATTTTTTAGTTTTTTTAAGCAGTTTTAAAATGTTTTTTTTGTGTAATTATTTAAAATATTTTTATTATTTAAAAATAATTTTTAAACAATTTTTTAGTTATTATTTTTAATATTTTTATTTTATTTATTCATATTTTTTTTGTTAAAAACATATTTTTATTACATATAGTTTTGGGGCTAAAAGGGAGAGTAATTTATGGATAAACTTTTAACAAAAAAACATTTAAACAAAGGTGCAATAATGCCAATTTTTAAAGGGGTTTTAGTTGCTGTTTGTGCTTCTATTATTGGCATATTATTATTTGCTTTTATTTTAAGGTTTGTTTTTTTAAGTGATACGGCAATTAAAATTGTAAATCAAATTATAAAAATAGTAAGTGTTTTATTTGGTGTTATGGTTTGTGTAAAAAAAGATAAAAACAAAGGGTTGTTAAAAGGGGCTTTGGTTGGTGGTTTATACACATTAAGTTCTTACTTTTTATTTTCCTTATTAGTGGCAAGTTTTAATTTTAGTTTAACAATTTTTTATGATTTAATTTTTTCTATGGTTGCAGGTGTTATTTTTGGTGTGCTTTTTGTAAATGCAAAAAGGTAGATAATAGTAAAAATTATAAACTTTTTATTAAAAAATTTTTTTAATAATTTATATGTTTTTTAAAATAAAAAAAGTAGATAGATAATATAAAAAAAGAACTTTATCTAAAAGAAGATAGAGTTCTTTTTGTTTTTTAAAGTTTTAAGAAATTAAGACATAGTCATTTCTGCTGTAGCAGTGCTATTTATAAAACTCATTGTTGTGGTTGGGGTTAATGCTTGCCCAATAGTATTTACGCAAGTGTTTTGTTTTTGCATAAAAGTTTGTCCAATTTCTGGGTGAGCATCAACTTCGGCTTTTGTAGTTAAACCTTGTAACTCTGTATTTATATAACCTTGAGTTTTAAACATTTCTTCGTTTTGGTTGGCAACATCTCTTATAGTTTCTATTGTAACAAAGTTATGTTTTGGTTCTTCAAAATCGTAAATTTGAAAGGTTTCGTCGATAATTGGATAACTTGTTTCGCCTTCTGGTAAATACTTTTGATATAATTCGGCTTTCCACTGTTCAAGTTCTACTTCGGCTTGATATTGTCTTGTCATTTGTTGTTCTGCTTGGTTTTTTAAAGCGTTAAAATGAACTTGATAAAAGGTATTTTCTGGGTGTAGGGCAGTTAAATCTTGTAATAAATCTATGGTTACGCTGTAGCCCACTTCGTTTGCTCTTATTTCATCTTCTTTTCCTAACCAAGCAATACCAAAATCTCTATAATTTTGAGATATTTCTTTATAATAAGCCGGAGGTAAAAATTCTTCGCCTTTTTTAAAATGCGTCATAGGTGCATTTTCAAAATGTTGTGCAATGCCAAGTATTTCGTCGCAAGCGTGGGTGCTTTCGTGCAAAGATGCTCTTAAAATTGTTATTGGTGAAACTTTAAAAGCACTTAACATATGTGCAACTGATAATGTTGTTGTAGTTAAAGCAGAACCATTTTCTGTTTGTACAGAGTGACAATAGCCCGTACTTGGCATAATTTCAAGAGCGCATGATATTTTTGATGGGTCTACACCTCGGGTTGAACAATTGTAATTTCTTGCAAGTTCAAGACAACTATAAGCATATTCAAGGCGTTCAAGACGGCTGAAACTATTCCAATTTTGCATTGCATTGTCAAGATGAGTAAGCATATCTTGATATTGTTGGTTTTTAACGGTTGTTAATTTTGTTTTTTTATTAATTTCCATATATAAATTATACCACAACAAATGTAAATTTTCAAGTTGCGTAAATTTATAAGTTAAAGTAACACATACAAAAAGTGGGTTTTGTGTTTAAAATTGTGTAATGCTGATAATAATTAATAATATTTTACTTAATTTATGTCTTTGTAATAAAAATTATAATTGACTTAATTATTGTTTTTTTATATAATAAAACGCATATTGGAAGGAGAGCAAAATAGTAATGACCAAAAAGAGAAGTATTATTAAACTTTGCATTGTGGCAGTTCTAACTTTAATTGGTTTATTTTTAACTTTTTTTAGTTTTGTTATACCTACAACAAACACAACTTTTAAAGGTTTTTTTAATGCAATAAACTATGGTTATGATGTTAATGGTGGCGTGCTTGCTGTTTATGAGCCAGTTGATGACACTATTACTGGTTATGACCTTGAAAATAAATTAGAAACTACTGCTAATAAACTTTCTAACACACTTAGTGGTTGGGGTTTTAATGTAACAAAGCAAAGCAACGGAATTAGAATTGAAGTTTCTGAAACAAATTATAAAGAAATTAACAACAAAATGGCTGAATATGGCGTAGACATTTTATCTATTATTGGTACAGAAAAAGGTATTATGTTTAGTGATAAATCTACTTATAGTGAAGCTATTGAAAGTAATTATGTTGATGGCAGTTTCTTAGAAAACTGTGAATATAGTTATAATCAACAATGGGTTGTTAAAATTAACTTTACAGAAGAAGGCAAAACAAAATTTAAAGATTTAACACAACAAATTGTTAATGCTGGTGGCAAACTTTATATGTTTGTTGGCGAACAAAATTACAACAGTGAAGGTTTTGATCTTGATAGTGCTGTAAGTAATTTATATTTAACGGCAACAAATCAACAAGCTGCAGAAGCATTAAGTGTTCAAATTTCTGTTTTGGCAAAACCACTTAACTTGGTTCAAGTTGTAAACGATACTATTACTGGTGGTTTAAACACTTCTACTGCAGGGTTCTTTGGCAATCAATCTACACTTTTAATAACAGGTTTAATTGTTTTATTTGTAGCAACTGTTGTTTTACTTAGCGTAAGATATCATATTTTTGGTGCTTTTGCTGGTTGGGCTATTGCAATTTTTACAGTTTTATACACATTTTTATTACAATCAATTCCACTTGTTTTAATGGATATGAACGGTGTGGTTGGCGTTTTACTTGTTTATGCTGTTTTAGTTGGAAATATGGTTTCTATTTTTGAAAAAATTAGAAGCGAATATGCAAGTGGTAAGAAAATTCCAAACAGTGTTCAAAGTGGTTTTAAGAAAAATGTTTTACCTGTTTTAGAGCGTTATATTTTCTTACTTATTATTTGTGCTGTAATGTTTATTGTTGGTTCAACTGCCTTAAAGGCAATTGCCGTTAATGTTTTTGTTGGACTTTTTGTAAATTACTTTACTTTGTTTGTTGCTCTTCGTGGTATTTGCAGTTTGTATTTACCAATTAACTCTACAAACAAAAAACTTTATAACTTAAAGAGGGGGGACATAAAACATGAAATCTAATAAATCCCTCACAAAAAGAAATTTTGACTTTTTAAAATGGTTAAAACCTTGCTTAATTGCAATGCTTATTGTTGTTGTAATTGCTGGTACTCTTGGTGCTATTTTTGGTTTTAACAAAGGTTTTGATTTTACTGGTGGCACTCAACTTGTTGTATCTTTTCCTTATGATAAACAAATTGAAACAGAAGAAAATCTTAATAAAGTTTCTGGCGAAATTACTGATATTTTAGGTAAAAAAGGTATTAGTGTAAATTCTCTTCAAGTTCAAGGTGAATACGCAGAAAAATGTTTGGTATTTACTTTTGTAGAAGATGATGAAGATTTAATAAGAAATATCAGATTGGAAATTAATAAAAAATACAATACATCTGAACATTTTGCAGATTTGGCTGATGACCAAAAATATAAAATTTTAGATGACGAAAACTACAGTAATTATGATATTACAAAACAAACAACTTTTGTTGAAAGTTTGGTTAACTCTAATGTTGTTTTAACAACAATTTCTACTCTTTTGTTTGCTTTAATTATTGCTATGATTTATGGCTTAATTAGATTTAAAACAGCAGGTGCTTTATCTCTTGTTTTTGCAGGCATTATTGATATTGTTTTAACTGTTGCTTTTGTATTAATTACAAGAGTAGAAATTAACACTTATTTCTTTGGTGCTTTAGGTATTGTTTTACTTTTAAGTGTTTACCTTAGTGCAGATTTCTTATTTAACATTAAACAAAAAACTAAAGACCCAATGCTTACAGATAAAGATAATTATGAACTTGCTTCTTCTATTGTTAACGAAAATTTGGTAAAAACAATTATTGTTGCTGGTATTGCTGTTGGCGTAAGTTTAATTTTTGGCATTATTGCAACTATTAATGTTTTACATCTTGCATTATTATCTTTTATTGGTGTTGCTGTTTGTTTTGCAACTCATACATTTGTTCTTCCTGCTTTTTGGGCAAGTATTAACAAGAAAAGAGAACTTTCAAGACCTGCTGCAATTTTAAATGATAAAGATAAAGATGCTGAAGAAATTGAAGTTGCAGAAGAAAATAACGAAGATAGTGAAGCCGAAGAAGTTGAAGTTAAAGATTAATTTTTAAAATTAAAAAGTTAAAATTAAAAAATGTTTTAATAAAAAAACAAACTAAACTTAAAAAAAATAAAACTTGGTAGAAAAAAGTAAATTTTACCAAGTTTTTTTATGTTTTTTTATCAACATAAATAAAAAAAACAACAAAAGGTATTGTTGTTTAAAGGGTTAAAATAATTAATCTTCTAAATTATCAAATAGGGGAGAATCAAAAAACTCTTTTAAGGTTATGTTAAGACCAATGCAAAGATATTGTATGGTTGCTATTTTTGGGTTTTTGCTTCTGCCAGAGAAAATGCTATTAACAGTTGATTGTATTACGCCAGATTTGGTACATAATTTATTTGGTGTTATGTCTTGTTCTTTACAATATTGTAATATGCGTTTTCCTATGGCTTCGTACAACTTCATAATAAATATATTTTCCTTTTATTGTGAATGTATTCACAACTATTTTAGGATTAATTGTAGTTTTATGTTGTGAATACATTCACAATTTACTTTGTGGTTGACTTTATTTTTATAAAAATTTATAATAAATATATGGTTGATTATAAAGTATGTTCTATTGTTGGTGATAATGATGTTTATCCAGACGACAAAATGTGTAGAGAAGTTAATTTGTTGTTAAACAAACTTATTAACGAAAAGCATTTTAATGTTTTTTATATCACTCCTATTGGACCTTTTGAGTGGATGGTTAGAAAACTTTTGCATGATTTAAAAAAAAATAGATATCCATTTATTGTTACTTATTTGTTAGAGCCATATGACGAGTTTAGACCTATTGGAACTGGTGTTGGTAGGTTGGCTTATGATACAGAAGAATTAATAAGGGTTAAAGACCCACACCCTTTTCGCAGACCAGACGAAATTCAATGTAAATGCACAGCTATTGATAATAGCGAGTATGTTATTTTTGGTTTGGGTAATAAAGAGTTGAAAGAAAAATATATTGAATATGCAACAAAATTAAATAAAAAATATAGTTTATTTTAATTATTTTAACAAAAAACCTTTAGTTTTTTTAAATTAAGGGTTTTATTTTTTTTGCAAACACTAAATATTTTTTTTGTAAGAACTAATATTTTTTTGAAGAAATAACAAAAGGAGAGTAAAAAAAGAACTGTGAGCAGTACCCATAGTTCTTTTTTTTATTTTAAAAATAACTTATTAAGTTGTATTAAAATTAGTCAGCTTTTCTTGCGAAAATCCAACCACCTGCACAACCAACAACAGCAAGAATTGCATTAAGCCATGCGCCAACGCCAGGTCCAATGTATAATTCTGCACCGTCTGGGATTATTCCCATTAATTCTTTCATATCTGCACCCATTACAAATAATGCAATAAGAGCAAGAACAGCAAGAACTGCAAGAGCTGCAAGAACAATGTTGTTGATGATATTTAGGTTAAATTTAAGTTTTAATACATTTTTAAGAAGCATAACAACTGAGCAAACAATAAGAACGCCAGCAACAATTGCTAATGCAATAACTGCAAATTTGTATAAACCATAACCTGCAATTTCCATACCAGGATCTTCTTTAATAATATCCCAAGCGTTTGTTGTATTTGATTCTGTTTGACCTAAAAATGTTGCTTTTGTTAACATTTGTGGAATACTTAAGAATACATATGTTAAAACGCCAAGGAGACCTGAGATGATTGCTCCTAAATATTTTTTCATAAGATATTTTTCCCCCTTTTAATTAATTATTATTAATATTGTAGATAAAATATGACAAAATAATTGTGAATACATTCACAATTTTGCCTTTTTAAGTGTTATTTAAAGATATTTTAGTTTTTTTTATATTTAAAATACTGTTTTTTGTTTTTTATGTAAAAAAATAAAGTAAACATTAAGTAAATAGTATAATTTTATTTATTTTGTAAATTTTTAACAAAGTTTAAAAATGTATAAAAAAATATTTTTTACTTTTAAAAAAACTATGTTATAATGTTTACGAAATAATTAAAAACTAAATATTTTAAGAGGAAATGGCTTAAGTATTTAAAAACCTTTTTTAGGGTTTAATTTTTGCAAAAATAAAATTATGTTTTTGTTAGTGTTTTAGTGGTAAAGATAAATTTTGTGTGATTAATGTTTTTTTTTAAATTATCTTTATGTTTTTAAAAGTTTTTTGCAAAAGTTGCGTTATAAAAAAAAGTAGAAAGCAACAGTTAATTTTATATGGTTAAAAAAATTTTTATAATGTTGCTGGTAATAAAAAAACTTAAATTAATTATATTTTTATTAGTTTTTAACAATTTAAGTTTTGTATTAAAAAAGGTTTTTTTATATGGATAGATGAGGTAATTTCGCATCTGTATTTTTGCCAAATAAAAAAATGGGAGACAATAAAAGTAACAAACCAAAGGTAGGGGTTGTTTATAATGCAAATAGTAACTCAAGAATAAACAACACACCTATCAGCGTTGTATTGCCAAAAAAAGTTTCTAATAACAGAAATGTAAAACTTGTTATAAAAGCAAGTTCTTTAAATATTGGAAGCGATGGTAAAAGCAATAATTTAAATAATGTTAAAGCTGAAAAAGCAAACAATAAAAATAACAATAAAAATAAAGACAAGAAAGCAACAAACAACAAACATTTAAAAGCAAATACAAAAAACAGGGTAGAAGTTGATAAAAGCAATACAAAAAGCAAGGTAGAAGTTGATAAAAAACAAACTTCAAACAAAAATGCAAAGCTAAACAAAAACACAAATTTAAATGTTAAAAAAAATAAAGAAAATAAAAATTTTAACAATAAGCAAGGCAACAAAAAATTTAAAAATAAAACTACAGATAATTTTGTTGATAAAAATTTAGATAACAAAGAAGATAGTGGTTTATTATTAAAAAAAGAGATTGCAAAAAAATACAACATAAATGGTATTGTTGTAGACCTTTTATTTGCAAGGGGATATGATAGTGAAGACAAAATTGAAGAGTTTTTAAACCCAACAGAAGAGTTGTTTCATGACCCATTTAAATTAAAAGGTATGCATAGTTTGGTAAAACGCATAAACAGGGCAGTAAATAACAAAGAGAAAGTTTTAATTTTTGGTGACTATGATGTTGATGGCGTTAGTGCAAGTGCAATTTTAATTAAATATTTTTCAAGCATTCAATTTTATGTGGATTACTTTTTGCCAAACAGATACATTGATGGTTATGGTTTAACTAAAGAATCTATTTTGCAAATTAAAGAAAAGTATAACCCAAGTTTAATAATAACTGTTGACTGTGGTATTTCTTGTTATGAAGAAGTTGAGTATGCTAAAACTCTTGGCATTGACATTGTAGTAACTGACCACCACGACATTCCTGACACAATACCAAACACAATTGTTATTAATCCAAAATTATCGGGGCAAGATTATCCTTTTAAATATTTGTGTGGAACAGGTGTTGCTTTTAAGGTTGTTCAAGCTTTAAGTGGTTTGGAAAATGCTAAAAAATATTTGGGCATTTGTGCTATTGCTACTATTGCAGATATTGTTCCTCTTCAAGACGAAAACAGGGCTATTGTTAAGTTTGGTATGAAAGAGTTTAACTCAAATCTTCCATTTGGTATAAAAATGCTTATGGAAGACAACAAACTTGATTGTTCTTTATCTGCTACTGACATTGCTTTTAAACTTTCGCCAAAAATAAATGCTGCTGGTCGTATGGGTGATGCTGGCGTTGCTTTAAAGTTGTATATTAAAGACGATAAGTTGGTTTTAAAAAACACCATTGAAAACTTAAACAATTTAAATCTTGAGCGTCAGGCATTGTGCAACAAGGTTTATGAAGATGTTATTGAAAGATTATCTAAAATTAACATTGCCAATTATAACTCTATTGTTTTATACAGCAAAAAGTGGGATAGTGGTATACTTGGCATTGTTTCTGCTAAAGTTGCAAACGAGTTTAACAGACCTACAATACTTTTATCTGAAGTAGGCGACGAGTTAAAGGGTAGTGCAAGAAGTGTTAATGATATTGATATATTTTCTGCTATTTCAAGTTTAAAAGAAGTTTTGGAAGCTTTTGGTGGGCATAAAATGGCTGCTGGGCTTACAATTAAAACTAAAAACTTTAAAAATTTTATACAAAGCATAAACAAATATCTTTCAGAGCATTATTCTCCTAAAGATTTTATGCCTTATAGTAATTATGACCTTGATATTAAGTGTGAACAAGTTACAACTAAGTTTATTAAAGACCTTGAACTTTTAGAGCCATGTGGTTGTGGCAATCCAAAGCCAATTTTTAATTTGGTTTTAGATAAATCTGCTACTGCTGTGCCTATGGCAAAACACCCAAATCACTTAAATATAACAAACAAAAACTTAAACATTGTTGCTTTTAATAGTTATAAATATTTGCCATTACTTAAAAACAGCAATTATAAGCAAGTGGAAATTGAGTTTCAGTTAAGTGAATACAAAAACAGGGTTTATTTAAAAGGTATTGCAAAAAATATTACAACAGGAAAACTTGAAAGCTTAAAAAACAAAGATGTAAGTTTTGGTGAATATTTAAAGCAAGTTGCTTATTTTGATGAAGGCAATAAAAGGTGTGAAAATTACAACGCAAACTCATTGCAAAAGTTAATAGACACAGCAAAAGAAGAGTTGTTTGGTACACTTTTTGTATGCTCAAGTTATGAAAGTTATTTAGAGTTTTTAAGTTTAACTGAAAACGATAAAAATTATCAGCATTATTTGTTTGAAGTTATTTCTAACAGTGGTATTAATAGTGTTGTTTATTGTCCTGTTAACTTTAACAATTTTGGCGCTTACAAAAATATTGTATTTTTAGACCCAATTTTATCTAAGGGTTATGTAAACGCAATTGCAAAAGTTACAAACGCAAAGATATTTATTCCTGCAAATAAAAAGGTGGATAAAAATATTTTTAAAGGTGTTGTTACAGACAGAAATGTTTTTGGAGAATATTTTAAACTTCTTAGCAATTTTGCTTCTACTCAAGCAAGTTTTTATAACGAAATTGATTTGTTTAAAAAACTAAGTAGCATTGATAAAAAAATTAACTTTAAGCAATTTATTTTTTGTTTGTACACTTTTATTGAACTTAATATTTTTGAACTTGAAGATGAAATTGACACTCAAACATTAAAGGAAAATAAAAAGGTGGTTTCTCAATTAAACAACGCTAATTTTTATAATCAGGTTAGTTTAATTTTAAAAACTTTTTAAATAATGATTTAATTTTTAAAAAAAATGATAAAAAAAATATAAGAAGAGGTTAATATTATTAAAAATTAACTTCTTTTTTTATTTAGTTAAAACGCATATAAAAATAAGTCAAATTTTGACAAACGCATACTAATTTGCTATAATTAGTTAAACTAATAATATGTGGCAAAAATTACTTTAAAAAGGGGACTTTTGTATGGCAATTTATTATGATGCAAGTTATGTACAAAGAGTAGTTGGTGGCAATATACCTAATGCTAATTTTGTAATGCCGGCTTCTGACCCAAATGCAAAGTTGGAAAGTTCTGTTTCTACATTAATTAATAATTATTCTACCCTTAATGCAGATACATACATTAGAGGTGTTTTATCTGTTTGTTTGGGCAATATGCGTTTAAAAAGTGGTGTATCTCTTGCTGCTTTTAAACCAAACCCTAATGACAAGCGTAATGGCTTTTTTAATGGTGCAAGCAATTTTATTAGGTTGAGAGAAGAGTTTTTTAAAGATAGTTCTAACATTTGTTTGGCTGTTCACACAGTTTCTCACGAGGCAAGACATAAATGGCAACAAGAAGTTGATGCTATTGCAAAATATTTTACACCTGAGCAACAATATATGAAGGTGGGTGATAACCCTATTTTTACTTCTCTTTGTGGTTTTAACGAGTATGAAGACCCTTATGGTTTTTACAGAATTGAGCAAGATGCTTTTATTCAAAGCAGTAAATTTACAAATATTTTCTTTGAAGCAATAAAAAAAGCTCTTCCTGCTGATAGCCCTTTTGCAAAACAAATTACTGACCAAATGCTATCTGTAAGCCAAAGAGACCAAAATATTTTAAGGAATATTAATTTAAAAGAAATTAATTTTAGTAAGCCCGGTGCTGTAGCAAATTTTTATAACAAAGCAATGCCTGTTTTTGACAGTGCTTTGGCTCTTGCAAAACAATATAATTATTCTGGTGTTATTTCTAAGGAAAGCAGGGCTTTTGCTGATAAGTTAACTGCTCATGATTTTGGTGGTGCTGACCTTTATTCAAGGGCAATATCTACTATGGGTATGGTTTTGGGGCGTCTTCCTCAAAGAGAAAAGGTGGAAGAGTATTTAGATTTTGCAACTTCTTGCAAAGATGCTAAGCGTATGCCAGAAATTTTTACTGCTATGGCAGAAAACGCTGTACCTTTTACCCCAGAAGATTATACAAGATTGATGCTTTGTACCGATTATTATAAAGGCAAAGAAGCCAAAACATTTTTACCTACATTTAATTTTGCAAGGGTTAGTGAAGATGTTTGGGTTAAAAGTATGCTTATATCTCAAGGCCCTGATTTTACTGCTCAGTTTGTTAAAGGTCTTAAAGGTACAGTTCACGCTGGGTTAATTGATTTTGGTGTTGTAGATAAAATGGTTGCCGATTATCCTAAAATTCCTCTTTTAAGGGTGGGTGATTATCCTATTTATGGCTGTAGCGAACTTTTGGATTTTGCTTTAAAAAGAAGTATTCATGATAAAAGAATTAGTCAGGGTGAATATTTTTCAAAGAGGGCAGAACTTTCTGACAACTTGGCAAATATTATTAACCACTTTGAATATTGTGATGGTAGAAACATTGAATATATTCAAGCCATTTTCGATTTTGCTAACAATCCTTTTGTAAAGCAATTTCCTGATGATAAAAAACCTGTTCAAGAAACAAATGGTGTGTTTTCGCAAAATGTTTCTGACAACTTGGCTAATTATTTTGAAGAACTTAGAATTAAGCGTGAACAAAACCCTGAAGGTGAAGAAGCTGGTGAAAGTGGTATTTCTGCCGGTGTTGATGAGGCAAAAAAAGATTTCTTGGCTGGACTTGAAAAACTTAAGGGTGCTATGTCCAAAGAAGATTTCTTGGCATATATAAAATCGCTTAACTTAACTGAAGATAGTTCAAGATTTCCTATTGAACCTAATGAAGATGATAGCAGAGATGTTGCTGTTAAACTTAATAAAGAAGATTTAATCAATTTGGGTTTATCTCAGGAAGACATTGTTGAACTTGGTGTTGTTGATATGGTGGAAGATGTTTCTGTTGTTGATGTTTTACAGGGTGCTGGTAAAGTTGATGTAAAACCAGAAAGTCAAGTTGATGCTAATTTGGTAAAAGGTGTTGAGCCAAGTGAATATGCTTTAATGCCACAAAATGAAGTTGCTTCTGCTGTGGTTGTAAAACCAGAAGTTGTTGTTGCACAACCTGTTTCAGTTGTGCCTGAAGCTTAATTAAAATAAGGAGAAAGAGTTATGAAACTTATTGTTGATGAAAAAACAACCACAATTTTTGATAAAAAAACTTTTGTTAATAACTTTAGTTTTGATTACAAAGATAATGAAACTGGTGGGCAATTGTATAATGGCACTTTGTTTGTAAGTAAACTTAGTGAAGATAATAAAGAGGCACAAATACACTTTTTAAAACAAGTAGAAGAAGACAAATTTGAAGTGTATAAAGAAGAAAATGTAAAACTAAACGAGGCAGTTGAAGTTATAGAAAATATGTCTGAAGCAAGAGTTATTATGCGATTTGCTTTGATAAATTAAAATTAATTAAAAGCTTTGCTATTGTTAAAAATAGTAGGGCTTTTTTATTTGTTTTTAATATTTTATTGTTATTTTTTTAAGAATATAAAATATTTACAATAATTATTATTTTGTGCAACTTTTTAACCTTTTGTATTAAAAATAACAGTTGACAAAAAGTAAAAATAGTAGTAGTATTTACGAGTACCTAAACAAGGGGATACGCGATTTTACTCCAAGAGAAAAAAAAGAACGGTTTACTTTGTTTATGGCGAATATTAAAAAAGGAGTATATGAAAAATGGATAAAGCAAAAAAACAAGAAATTATTGCTAATTTTGCAAAAAATGAAAAAGACACTGGTTCTACAGAAGTTCAAGTTGCTATTTTAACAGAAAGAATTCAACATTTAACAGAACACTTGAAAGCTAATCCGGGAGATAAGCACTCAAGAAGAGGTATGATGCAACTTGTTGGACAAAGAAAAGGTCTTTTAAAATATCTTGAAAGTGTTGACATTGAAAGATACAGAGATTTAAAGAAAAAATTAAATTTAAGATAATAAAAATAAATAGCGGGTTTTACAACATTTTTTTATGTTGTTTCCTGCTATTTTTTTTAGTTTAATTTTAAGTTTAAAAATCTATTAAAAAAAGCAAAAAAAAGAGAGAATATAACAAAATTTTTTAAGTTAAGTTTATGCACATTATTAGTAAAAATGTGGAAATGTTTGTGTAAAAATTAAATAAAAATTAATTAAGCTTTTTGCAATAAAAAAAACAAAAGAAATTTGACTTAAAAGGTTTTTTATAGATATAATTAACAAGTATAAAAAAAGAAAATTTAGGAGAAAAAAATGAGTAATAAGGATTATGTTTTTGAAACAACCGTTGGTGGAAAAAAACTTGTTGTTAAAACAGGCAAATACACAGAACAAGCAAACGGTACTTGCTGGGTTAGTTGTGGCGAAACTGTTGTTCAAGCAAGTGTAACAATGGCAGAAAGCCCAAGAGATGGTATTGATTTCTTTCCACTTGGTGTTGATTTTGAAGAAAAAATGTATGCAGTTGGTAAAATTCCGGGTGGATTTAAGAAAAGAGAAGGCAGACCAAGTGATAAAGCAATTTTAACAATCAGATTAATTGACAGACCACTTAGACCTCTTTTCCCAAAAGGTTTTTACAATGATGTTGCTGTTGTTTGTACAGCACTTTCTGTTGACCCAGACATCGCTCCAGAGCCACTTGCAATGTTGGCTTCTTCAGTGGCATTATCAATTTCTGATATTCCATTTGCAGGACCTACTGGTAGTGTTGTTGTTGGTTGTGTTGATAACGAATTTATTATCAATCCAAACTTAGAACAAAAAGAAAAAAGTGAAATGCATGTAACTGTTAGTGGCACAGACGAAGCTATTTTAATGGTTGAAGCTGGTGCTAAAGAAGTTAGCGAACAAAAAATGCTTGATGCAATTATGTTTGCACACGAAGAAATTAAAAAACTTATTAAATTTCAAAGAGAAATTATGGCTCAAATTGGCAAAGAAAAGAGAACAGATTTACCAATTTTTGCTGCAGACGAAGATGTTAACCAAGCTGTTAGAGAATATGCTGACAAAAAACTTGATTATGCTTTAGACACTTTTGACAGACAAGAGCGTCAAGCAAGACAAGACGAGTTAAACGAAGAAGTTTTTGCACACTTTGCAGAAATCTTCCCAGAAAAACAAAAGATGATTGCTGATGTTATGTATAAAATGACAAAAGAAAAAGTAAGAGCAAAAATCTTAAACAAAGGCGTAAGACCTGATGGCAGAAAATTAAAAGAAATTAGACCTATTTGGTGTGAAGTAGGTGTATTACCAAGAGTTCATGGTAGTGCAGTGTTCACTCGTGGACAAACTCAAGTATTAAACTGCTGTACACTTGGTACTATTGCAGAAGTTCAAAAATTGGAAGGTCTTGACGACGAAGAAGCAAAGAGATATATTCACCACTACAATATGCCACCATATGCAACTGGTGAAGCTCGTCCTTTAAAAAGTCCGGGCAGAAGAGAAATTGGTCACGGTGCTTTGGCTGAAAGAGCTTTAGAGCCAGTTGTTCCAAGCGAAGAAGAATTCCCTTATGCATTGCGTCTTGTTAGTGAAGTTTTAAGTTCAAACGGCTCTTCATCAATGGCAAGTGTTTGTGGTTCAACACTTTCACTTATGGATGCTGGTGTTAAAATTAAAGCTCCTGTTGCTGGTATTGCTATGGGCTTAATTAAAGATACAGAAAGCAACAATGTTGCAGTTCTTAGTGATATTCAAGGTATGGAAGATTTCTTAGGCGATATGGACTTTAAGGTTGCTGGTACAGAAAAAGGTATTACTGCTATTCAAATGGATATCAAAATTAAAGGTATTGATAAAAACATTTTAACTACTGCTTTAGAGCAAGCAAGAGAAGGCAGAATGCACATTTTAAACATTATGCTTGATACTATTAAAGAACCAAGAGAAAATTTAAGCAAATATGCTCCAAAGATTATTACATTTAACATCAACCCAGAAAAGATTAAAGATGTAATTGGCAGTGGCGGAAAAGTTATAAACAAAATTATTGACGAAACTGGCGTTAAAATTGATATTGATGACGATGGAAAAGTATTTATTGCTACTCCAGATGATGCTATGGCTCAAAGAGCAAAACAAATTATTTTAACTATTGCTGAAGACCTTGAAGTTGGCAAAACTTATGAAGGTAAAGTTGTAAGAATTATGCAATTTGGTGCTTTTGTAGAGTTTGCTCCTAACAAAGATGGTATGATTCATATTAGCAAATTAAGTAAAGACAGAGTTGAAAAAGTAACTGATGTTGTAAACATTGGCGACAAAGTTAAAGCAGAAGTTATTAAAATTGACGACAAAGGCAGAATTGACTTAAAACTTATTGAAAAATTATAATTTTTATACTTGTTTAAAAAGATAGATAAAAAAATAAAAGACCTATTTATACTAAAAAATAATAGGTCTTTTTTTTATTTCTTTTTAAGCACTAAACATTTTAAGCATTAAATTTTTTGGTGTTTCATATATTTTTATTATGAAGATTTTTGGGTTTAAGGCAGGTAATGAAGGTAAATTTATAAACATTACTTGCAATATTATTTTGGGTGCTATTGTTCTACTTGTGTTTTCTTTATCTATTTTTTCGCCGGTTGTTATGGTAAGCAATAGCAATTATGAAAAAGTTTATTATAATGGTAACAAAGAAAATAAGAATATTTCTCTTATGGTTAATGTTTATTGGGGTGACGAGTATTTAGACCAGATGCTTAAAATTTTTAAAGATAACAAAATTAAAACCACTTTTTTTGTGGGTGGCAGTTGGGTTGCAAAAAACAACGAGCGACTTTTAAAAATTTTGGGTGATGGGCACGAGGTAGGTAATCACGGGTATAATCACAAAGACCACAGCAAGTTGACTGCAGAGCAGAACAGAAGTGAAATAAATGCTACAAGTGAACTAATTTATAGTTTAAGTGGATATAAAATGACTTTGTTTGCGCCACCATCGGGTAGTTTTAACAAAAATGTTTTATCGGTTGCAAGTAGTTTAAATTATAAAACTATTATGTGGACGCTTGACACAATTGACTGGAGAGACAAAGACGAAAATTTAATTTTTAAGAGGGCAACAGAAAAGGCAGATAATGGTTCTTTAATTTTAATGCACCCAACAGAGTGCACAGTAAAGGCATTGCAAAAAATTATAAGCAATTTAAAGGAAAGGGGTTTTAATTTAACAACGGTATCTGAAAATTTGGCAGAATAGTGTTTAATTTAATTAAAAACATTAAAAAGATATGAAATAAAGAGAAAAATCATTTTTTAAAAAACAAAAAAATGGTATAATTATTTTATATTTAAACATTTGCCAAAAAGGAAAAATTAAATGAAGCCAATTTTTAAACAATATGAAAACGGATTAAGATTAATATTTAAAAAGGTAGAAGAAACAAGACCTGCTTCGCTATATATATCAGTTGGTGTAGGTTCTGTAAAAGAAACAGCAGAGAATAATGGAATTTCTCATTTTATAGAACATCTTACATTTAAGGGTACAGAAAACAGAACTGCAAAACAAATTAGTGTAGAACTTGAAGAGATTGGTGCAAATGCCAACGCTTACACAAGCAAGTATACAACTTGTTATTTTGCTACTTGCTTAAACGAAAAAATGGAAAATTGTTTTGATATTTTAAGCGACATTGTGTTTAACTCTAAGTACTCTCAAAAAGATATTGATAAAGAGCGTCAAGTTATTTTTGAAGAAATTGATATGTATGACGACGACCCAGAAAGTGTTGCTTATGAGCAATTTTGCAAAGATTTTTATGCTGGTTCTCCTTTAGAACGCCCTATTATTGGTACTAAGGAAGTATTGGAAGGAATAACTAAAAAAGATATTGAAGAATATGTAGAAAAAAACTATATACCACAAAACATTGTTGTTTCTGTTGTTGGTAGTTTTACTTTGGCTCAGGTAGAAAAGTGGGTTAAAAAATATATTTCTAAAAGATTTACTAAAAAAGCTGATATTGAAGAAAAAAATAAATCTATGGTTATTATTCCTGACAAGAAGTTTAGTTATATTAAAAAAGATATTGCTCAAACTCACATTGTTTTAGGTTTTCCTTGTGACAATATTTTTACAGATAAAAAAATGGCTTATTCTATTTTAGGTTTTATTTTTGGTGGTGGTATGGGATCAAGGTTATTCCAAAAAGTAAGAGAAGAAAATGGGCTTGTTTACAGCATTAGTTGTATGCCAGAGTTATATGAGTGTGGTGGAGATGTGGTTATTTCTCTTGGTACAAACAAGAAAAACCAATTAAAGGCAATGGAAATTATAAAGCAAGAAATTGACAAATTGGTTAGTGATGGTTTTACAGAAGATGAACTTAATAGAGCAAAAACTTTTTGTAAGACATTGGTGGTTAGTGGCACAGAAACTGGCAGTAGTATGGCTAAAAGCAACGCTAACAACATTTTAACTTTTAACAGAATTATATCTGTTGAAGAAAGATTGCAAAAAATTGAAGAAGTGACTGTGGAAGAACTTAACGAACTTGCTGTAAGAATTTTTAACTATGGCAATGTTTGTGGTTGTGTGGTAAGCAAAGACCCAGATGAAAATATTTTTAATGCTTTTAATTAACTAAATTTTAAAACTTGATAAAAACAAATAAACACCTTTTAATTTTTGATAAACAAAAGAATTAAATGGTGTTTTTGTTTGTTTGTATTTTTTTGGTGTGGTATAATTTTTTTGTGTTACAAAATTTAATTTTTAATTAAAAATTAAAAGAGGTGTTTTTCTTGGAAGAAGTTAAAAAAGAAAAAAAGGAATTTAAATATAAAAAGCAGGTTGCTCTTTCTTTAATTATTTTGTGTTCTGCTTTATTTATTTTTACTACTTTTGAGTTTGTGTATCCAATTAAGGCATTTTTATTGGGTACTTTTGGCGTTATGCTTTATCCAATTTTATTGCTAACTATTTTATTTTGTTCTGCCATTATGGCCAACAGAAAGTTTGTTTATTCTGTAAAATACATTGTTTACTTGTTTTTATGCTTCTTTTTTATAATGTGTGTATTTCACATAATATTTACTGGCTTTAGTGGGCAAGACCTTAGTTATGGCGAATATTTGGTTAGTTGTTTTAAAAGTGTTTATACTCCGGGTGGTCTTTTATTGGGTGTATTTACTTATCCGGTTACAAATTTACTTCACGCTATTGCTGGTATTGTTGTGTATGGTATTGCTTTTGTAATTTCCCTTTACTTTGTGTTGTCTTACCTTGACAGCATTAAGCAAGATAAAAAGCCAGTTGTTGATACAACCACACGATATCAAAACTTTGGGGTTATTACCAACGATTTAGAGCCACTTGACGAGGGTGACCCACAACAAGAAGAGGAAGAAGACCCTGAAGTTTTAGATGAAGATGACTCTGCAGAAATTTCTGGCGAAGAAGATATTTTTATAAAAGACGAAGAAGAAGAGGAATCTCCTGAAGTAAGCAGGGCAAAACAACGCCTTGGTTTAAAACCAATAATTGGTGAAGATAAAATTGAAGACGAAGAAGAAAAACCAAAAAACAGATTATTTGGTTCTAATAAAACAGAAACTTGGCAAAACAGGGCAATTGAAAAAGAAGACAAACCAATAAAAGTTGTTTATGGTGAAAACCAAGAAATTAAGAAAAAGGAAAACCCTTTATACAGCAAAGATAAGGAATATTTAAACACTTTATTTAGTGTAAATACTGACTTTAACAGAAACCCTATTATCAACGCAGAAAATTATGAAGATTATGAAGAAAAAATGCGTATGATAAAACAAAATAACACTCAAACATTTAAAAGAGATTTTGAGTTGACTGTTAATCAAACACTTAAACCAGAAGGCATTAAGAGAAGTGATGTTATTGAAAATCAACAACCACCTGTAATTAACAATGCTATGCCTAAAGAAGACAACTCTTTTGGTATTGAGCCAAACAAGTTTGGTGCAAATTTAAACACAAATAGTTTTAACAATCAAAACAATTTAAATAACTCAAATCCTTTTGTTAAACCAAATAATTTTGGTAATCAAACACCAAACTTTAGTACAAATGGCAATGGTTTTAATCCAACATTTAACAGTTTTAACACTGCTAAAAATTTAAGTACAAGTGAGTTTAGTTCGGTATCTGGCATAGATGATGATGACGATTTGATGAGTGAAGTTTCTTCAAGCATAGAGGGTTTTGAAGATGACTTTATTAAACCAGATAACACTTTTAACAATATTCCAAGGGTTAGTCCGTTAAATCCAAGTGAATTTAATTTAAGTCAAGATAGGTTTAATCAACAACCTCAAAAGCCAATTATTGATGCAAGTCAAAAGTTTATGCAAGAAGATAACAACATTGCAACTCCGTTTGATACAACAAAATTGAGTTCTGGCGATGTAAGTACCTCTCTTGGCAACACATACAACTTGCCTAAGAGTTTGATGGGGGCTCAAGCTTCAAGTCAAACTTCAGCCGAAAAAGCTGCAGAACTTGCCAAAGCAAATGAACCAAACTTTGGTTTTACAGGCAAGTATGTTAAACCACCAATTGACTTATTGCAAGATTATACAAACGCTAATAGCGAAGAAAACACTCAACATAATATTGAAGTGTTAGAGCAAGTTTTAGACCAATTTGGTATACCTGCAAGAGTTATTGCCGTAAGACGAGGTGCAGCGTTTACAAGATATGAACTTAACCCACCACCGGGTATTAGTGTAAGAAAAATTCACGCACACGCATCAGATATTGCTCTTGCACTTGCAGCTAAAGGCGATATTAGAATTGAAACACCTATTAAAGGTAAATCTGCTGTAGGTATTGAAGTGCCAAACGAAAATGTTGACACTGTTGGTCTTAAAAAGATTATTGCTTCTGAAGAATTTAACAAGCAAAAATCTCCACTTAGTTTTGCACTTGGTGAAGATGTTGACGGAAAAGTTTATACTTGCAACTTGGCAAAGATGCCTCACTTATTGGTTGCTGGTAGTACTGGTAGTGGTAAGAGTGTTTGCTTAAATACTTTACTTATTTCACTTATTTACAGAACAAGTCCGGAAGATTTGCGTATTATTTTGGTTGACCCTAAGCGTGTTTAATTTGGTATTTACAATCAACTTCCACACTTACTTTTACCTAAAGCAATTACAGAACCAAAGAAAGCTCTTAACGCTTTTGATTGGCTTATTAACGAAATGGAACGACGCTTTATGGTGTTCCAAGATTGTTATGTTAAAAATATTAACGAATACAATATGCAAGCAGAAGTTCAAAACAAAACACTTCCTAAAATGCCTTACATTATATTGATTGTTGACGAGCTTGCTGACTTGGTTGTAACTACAAACAAAAAAGAACTTGAAGAAAAGATTATTCGTTTAACTCAAAAGGCAAGAGCTGCTGGTATCCACTTGATTTTGGCTACTCAAAGACCAAGTGTTGATATTATTACTGGTACTATTAAAATTAACTTGCCTGCAAGAATTGCGTTTGCTGTTTCTCAATTTGTTGATAGTAAAACTATTTTAGACCAAGGTGGCGCTGAAAAACTTTTGGGTCGTGGTGATATGTTGTACAGCCCAAGTGATGGCGAGCCAACTCGTGTTCAAGGTGCGTTTGTTGATACTCCTGAAGTTAAGCGTGTTGTTGATTTTGTTAAAGATAACAACAAAGCTTTCTTTGATGATAAGATTGCAAGAATTATTAACAGTGATGGTGGCCCAAGTGGTGGTGGCGTTGGTAATCAAGCCACTGTTGGTGCTTCTAACGGCGAAGAGTTTGACTCTTTAATGCCAGACGCTTTAAAACTTGTTATTGAAAACGGTCAAGCATCTATTAGTATGCTTCAACGCAGATTTAGTATTGGCTTTAGTAGGGCTGCAAGAATTATTGACCAAATGGAACTTGCAAAGTTTATCTCCAGCAGTGATGGCAGTAAGCCAAGAAATGTATTTATTACTATGGACGATTACAACAAGATTTATGGCAATAGATAATAAAAAAAATTAAATGTGTATTTGCTGGTTTTTACTTTTTAAAAGTAGAGCCAGCAATTATGCGTTATATTGAAAAACATAATTTAACAAAAAAAGGCGAGATATGGCAAAAGATAAAAAGGTTGAAAAAGAAAAAAAAGAGAAAAGCGATAAAGTTCCTTTTAATAAAAAGGTGGGCTTTATTTCACTTGGTTGCGACAAAAATAGGGTAGATACTGAAAACATTATTACAAAGTTGTCTTGTTATCCTTGTTTTAGTTTTGTTTATAACAAGCAAGAGGCAGATGTAATTATTATTAACACTTGTTCGTTTTTAAAAGTTGCCAGAGATGAAGCAGAAGATACTATAAGAGAAATTTTAGAACTTAAACGCAGTGGCAGTTTACAAAAACTTATTGTTGCTGGTTGTTTGCCTCTTTTGGAAGGGGAAGAAGTTTTAAAGAAATTTCCTGAAGTTGACAAGATTATTGTTCCAAGTGATTATAATAAAATTGATGAAATTGTTTTTTCTCTTTTTGGCGAAGATATTCCTGAAGAAAAAACAGAGGTTGAAGCAAGAATAATTACTACACCTATGCATTATGCATATTTAAAAATTGCAGATGGTTGCAACAACAGATGTGCTTATTGCAAAATTCCTTTTATAAGAGGCAAGTATGTTTCACTACCTATGGAAGAGATATTAAAGGAAGCTGAAGCATTAACAAACAAAGGTGTTAAAGAAATTATTTTGGTGGCGCAAGACATAACCAGATATGGTATGGACTTATATAAGGGCTTTAAGTTGGTAGAACTTTTGCGTAGTTTAGCAAAACTTAAAAAACTTAGTTGGATAAGGTTGTTGTATTGCTATCCAGATATGTTGGACCAAGAACTTATTGATGAAATTGAAAACAATCACAAAGTTTTAAAATATATTGATATTCCATTGCAACATATTTCAAATAATGTGTTAAAACTTATGAAAAGGCGTGGAACTAAAGAAGAAATTATTGAAAAAATTAATCTTTTGCGTAAAAAGATACCGGATATTAAAATTAGGTCAACTTTTATGGTGGGCTTTCCGGGGGAGACAGAAAAAGATTTTAAAGAGTTGTGTAAATTTTTAGAAGAATATAAATTGGACAATGTTGGCTTTTTTAAATATTCAAGAGAAGAAGGAACTGCTTCTTATGATTATGAAAATCAGGTGGAAGAAAAAGTAAAAGACAAGCGTCTTAAAAAGGTTCAGGAACTACAAGAAAAAATTGCTACAAAAAACAACTTAAAATTGGTGGGAAACACTTACAAACTTATTTGTGATGAGTATGATGCAAAACATAATTTTTATGTGGGCAGACCTTACTTTAGTGCGCCAGATATTGATTTTCAAGTTTTGTTTTCTTCTTACAAAAAAATTAAGGTGGGTAGTTTTATTGATGTTAAAATTACCGATTTTAATCAAGGTTACTTTATTGGGGAGGTAGAGTTTGATGAATTTGCCGAATAAAATTACTACTGTTAGAATTATTTTAATTCCGTTTATTATTTTCTTTTATTTATCAACACCATTTTTAAGTGTTGGTAAACTTATTGCTGCTGGGCTTTTTGCTGTGGCAGTGCTTACAGATTTTCTTGATGGATATTTTGCAAGAAAGTTAAACCTTGTAACCACTCTTGGTAAATTTTTAGATAGTATTGCAGACAAAATGCTTGTATTAGGTGCTATGGTTTTGGTGGTTGCAGATAACACTATTTTAGCCCCTTGGGGAGTAATTAGTTTTGCAATTATTATTTTTAGAGAGTTAATTGTAAGTGCCTTAAGACAAATGGCTGCATCAAAAAATGTTATTATTGCTGCAGATATGTGGGGCAAAGTTAAAGCAAACTTTCAATTTTTTGCAATATTATTCTTTATGATTTTTAGTTATTTTATTGATAACAGTATACTTAGTGATGGTTTATTTTTGGGCTTTAGTATTGTTTGCTACGCATTGCTTGCTATTACTGTTTTGGCAACAGTTATAAGTGGCGTACATTATTTGGTAAAAAACAAGGCAGTGTTTGTAGATAACAAAAAGGAAACTAAAGAAGATAATAAAGAAAAAACTAAAGAAGAAAATAAAGAAAAATAAAAAATAAATATTAAAAAAATA
>JAFQFI010000048.1 GCA_017398655.1 Clostridia bacterium | reverse complement strand
ATATAAAAAAATAAACTTTTTTAAAGTTGTTTTTTACAATTATAAACCATTTTTGTTTGACTTTATTTTACCCCCTAATATATAATTAATCATAATTGTAAGATATTGTTAAGGAGACCCCATGAAAAAAGGTGCTACAAAAACATCAGGTATATTAACCTTGATATTATATTTCTTATTGTTGGTTGTTTCTGTTTTTGCAGTTGCAACTGTTTTAGAAATTACTGCAATAACAGACATACTTTCTTCAAGCGAAATGCTTGCTAAAATTGTAGGGGCAATAATGTTTCCTTTTGTTGATTTTCCACAAATCCTTATAGCAAAATTTATGTCTGGTATGGATGTAGAAACTTTAAAGTTAATTAACCAAATTGTTTCTTTTACATTTGCAGCGTTTTCTGCTTATATGATTTTCTGGGGAATAAAAGAAATAACCCTAACAAAAAAAGACGATGCAAACTTTGCAAAATGTAAAAAAACTTGTGGCTTTATGATGTTTTTAAAGTTTATGGTTTTTGTTTATTTCTTGGCTGTAGTTGCTTGTTGCTTTTTAATTGAAGAAGTTTCTTTGTATATGGCTTTCTTAGAGTTGGCTTTTGGCATTCCTTATGTTCCTGTAATTGTAAGTGGCGTTTTAGCAGTTTATAGTTTTGTAATATTTATTTTGCCTGTTATAAACTTTTCAAAAGCAGCAAAAGGTTTTGTTGCAGATCCAAATGCTCAGTATAACGCAGACCCAAATGCACAATATGGTGCAAATGGGCAATATATAGACCCAAATAATGGTTATTATGATCCTAATGGTCAACAATATGCTGCACAACCTACAATGCAGGCAAATATGCCTCCAATGCCGGGTTATCAACCACAATATAACAACGCTCAAGCAGCACCGGGACAACCTCAACCAATTTATAGTAATGAACCACCTCCACAACCAAGTATTCAATCTCAATTTAATCCACAAGTTCAAGCACAAGAACAACAACTTGCAAATTCAATTCAACCGGGACAAAATGGTATTCCTCTTAATATTACTCCAAAAGGAATTGCAGACCTTGAACGCTTAGAAAGATTGAAAAATAGTGGTGCAATTACAGAAGAAAATTATATCGCTATGAGAACTAAGATTTGCAATACTAACTTATCTTAATAAACTTAAAAAAAAGACATCTTAGATTTTGACCTCTAATGATGTCTTTTTAGATAAAAAGCTTTGTAAAATTTGTATTTAAAAGATGAAATTAAAAACAAAGGAAGAAAATTATGAAAATAAAAAATAACAAGTTTAAATTATTTTTTGTAATGCTTATAGTGTGCTTTGCATCTATTTTTACTTTTAAAACCTTACCGAATTTAAAGGTTTCTTCTTTTGCATCTTTTCAAATACAACAAAATGAAAATATAAAATATAAAGATGTAGTTGAAAATTTGTTAACTGTTGAAATTTCTTCACTTGAAACAAGTTTTAAAGAAACTACAACAAACACAGATATTACTTCAACTTTTGAAAAAACATATACAGGTGAAGAGTTTGAACTTAGTTTAACAGCAACATCAGTTGATGTAACAAATTTTACATATCAATGGCAATATTCCGAAGATGGAAGCGATTTTTCTGTTTTAGAAGGAGAAACAAATTCATCTATCAAACTAAAAAATTGCAATCAATCTGGTTATTACAATTGCATCGTTACAAATGCAGATGATACAACACAAGTTTCAACTACTCAAAACATTAATTTTGTTATTAGCCAAAAAGAAGTTGTTCTTGAAAATATTTCTTTAAAAAGCAATACAAAAGTTTATGATGGAACAAATCTTGTTGAACTAAATGCAACTTTATCTGGAATTATTGACGGAGATCTTGTTGTTGCAGAAGTTTTTGGTAAAACAGCAACTGCAAATGCAGATTTACAAAAAGTAGTACAATTTCATTCTGCTTCATTAACTGGAGAAGATGCCAATAACTATGTTATAAGTAGTGAAGTTCCTCAAGTTCAATTTGTTATTGATGTTACAAAATGTCCTGTAAAGGTTAATTGGCAAACATTAGACAATAAAACAAGTTATGTTTACAATACAAAAAATCAAATAAGCAACATTTCTGCTTCATATAACAATATTGCTGGCGAAAAAGTTCAACTTGCATTTACAATAACTGGCTATAACACTTTTGTAACAACAAAGCATTATACAAACGAATTTTTAAATGTTGGCACCTATAAAGCAGTTGCAGTTTCAAGTAATAAAGAATCTAACTACGAGTTAACTAATGTAGAACTTTCTCTTACAATTACTCGTGCAACTCCAACTATAACAATTGCTAATACCGTTTTTACCTATACAGGTGTAGAACAAGATGCAAGTAGATGCGTAACAATAAATAATGACGAACAAGAATTAGTGTTTACAAACAATTATTTTACAACTGTAACAGAGGGCAACGGCAAACAAGTTACCGTTTATGCAGAACAAAGTTTAAATTATTTTGAAGTAACAAAAACTTTTGCAATAAATGTAGTAAAAGCAGATGCTGTAATTGATGTAAGCAATGTTCAAAAAAATTATGTTTATAATGGCGATAAACAAACAATTAATAGTGGTGCAGTAATAAATAATGCAGAACAAGTTTTAACATATACAGATAATACTTTTACAACTGTAACAGAAGGTAACGGCAAACAAGTTACCGTTTATGCTCTTGCTACAGAAAACTATAATTATGCTTCACAAACATTTGTAATTAATGTAGAAAAAGCAACAATTGATACTTCTAAATGGAGTTGGTACTATCCAAATGATTTTACATATACAGGCACAGCTCAATCTGTAAGAATAATTAATCATAATCCAACACTTGTTACTCCTTTTTATACAGGAGCAACACAAACCAATGTTGGTACATATACAGCAAGTGTAAGATTTGAGTTGCATGAACCAGAAAATTATAATGCTATATCATTTGCAAGTCTTACTTGGAAGATAAAAAAAGCAACAGTTTCAAAACCAAATTGTCAGTTTAGAACAACTGTTTATACAGGAAGTGAACAAACTTTAGATATTCCTACAAATGGTAAATATGAAGTAATTAATAATACATACACAAATGCTGGTGTTTATTATGTGGGCATATCTTTAAAAGATAATGCAAATTATCAATGGGAAGACGGTAGTGTAGAAAATTTATCTGTAAAATGGATAATTCAAAAAGCCGAAATTGCTATTCCACAAGTAGAAAAGCAATATACTTATACAGGAAGTAATTTAGGTTTAGGTTTAGAAGAAAACGATATTTATATTGTAGTTGGTGGAAGTGCAACAGAAGTAGGAAACTATACAACAACATTAATTTTAAAAGACCCAGCAAATTATCAATGGGCTGGTACAGAAAGTGCTGTTGTAACAATTAATTGGCAAATTTTAGAAAAACAAAAAAATACAACATTACCTATAGTAGCAATTTTAATTTCTTTAATAACAATTGTTTTAATTGCTGTTTATGCAACATTACATTCTACAAAAGTTATTAAGCATCGTAGAAAAAGACAAATGGCAAAACAAGCATTAGAAAAACAAAGAAAAATTGATAAGCAAAATGAAGAGTTAAAGTCAGAAAAATTAGAAGTTGTAAAAGCTACAGTAGTGTCTAAAGAAAATACTAAAACTTTAGATAAAACACAAAACAAAGAAGAAGTTAAAGAACAACCAAAAAAAGATGTTAAATCGACTGATAAAAAGGAAGAAAAACAAGAAAAGGTTGAAAATACTAAAGAAACATCAAAAACTTCAAACACTGTAACAAAAACAGCAAGAAAAACAAGAGCAACAACAAAAAAGAAAAAGGTTGTTGCAAAAAAGAGAAATGATGCAAGAAAAAAAGCAACAGAAATAAAAAGAGCTGCAGAAAAAAAGGTTCAAACAAAACAAAAGGCAAAAGCCAAAAAAGCGAAAGAACTTGAAAAAGCAAAAATTGCTAAGAAGCAAATTCAAGCAAAAGCAAAAGCCAAGGCAAATGCAAAGAAAACAACTACTAAAAAAACTACAGCAAAAACTTCTGTAAAATCTCAAACAAAAAAATAATAAATAATAAAACCACAAGTTGATGCTTGTGGTTTTTTATTAAATTTTTAAAATTAAAAAATACTTAATCTTCTTTAAATATGCTTAATATATCTTCTTTTGAAATAGTTCCTTCTCTTAAAATTTTGATATTGTTTTCTTCGCAAATAACTATTGTAGAAGACACCTCTTTTAAGTTGTTTTTAGAGTTATTTTTAAATAAATAAATTTCTTCATTTACAAAATTTTTACATATTTCTTGTTCGCTGTTTAGTGCTGGTTGCCCTTCAAGATTAACAGAAGTCGATGGTAGTGGATAATCAATTTTTTGTAATATTTCTTGGCACAAATCATCTTTTGGCATTCTAAGAGCAATTGTTGTTTTTTGTTTATAGTTTTTTAATAAACTCAAATCCTTTTTTGCTTTAAAAATTATTGTTAATGGTCCGGGCCAAAAAGTGTCGATAAGTTTTTGTTCTGTTTTGCTTATGCTTTCAACTAATTCATTTAAGTTTTGTTTTTGTGAAATTAAAAAAATAAATGGTTTATCCAAATTTCGTTGTTTAATTGTGTATAACTTTTGTACAGCTTTACTACTTTTTGGGTTTGCAGACAAACCCCAAATTGTATCTGTTTTAAAGCATACAACATTTTCTTTATTTAACTCTTTTGTTATTTCTTCAATTGTATTGTTAATTATCATAAATACCATAAAGTTCTGCTGTATCAAGAACTTTTCCTTTAATTGCTTCTTCAAGTTGATTTAGAGAAAAATCACCTCTTAAATTAAGTAGAGAAGATAAAGCAAAAACTCTAAAACGATAATTATGTGGTCTATCAGGTGGGCAAGGACCACCATAACTATTATCGTTCCAACTATTTTTGCCTTGAACAAAATCAAAACTTGTTTCACTTTCATTTTCTTTTAAAACAGTTTTTTGTAAATTTGCTACAAGCCAGTGATTCCAAATATATCCACAAACAGGAACTGAATCTGGGTCATCAAAGATTATTGCGTAACTAACTGTTTCTTTTGGACTATCTTCAATTTTTAGTGGCATAGATAGTGTTGGCATACCAAATTTTTGTTGAGTACCTCTTTTACCATATTTATCCAAAATTTTTCCGTTTACAATTCCTTCGCTTGAAATTTTCATTTTTATTTTTCCTTCTAAATAAACAAATATTTTATACAACAAGTTTATCATAAATAAAATAAAAAAAATAATTAAATTAATATAAAAAATAAAAAACACGATATTTAAAATCGTGTTTTTTAGGTTTTAATTATTAAAAATGTTCTTTAATTTCATATGGTTCAGACATAATGGCTTTAATTTTTTCAAGTTTTTCGTTATCAATTCTTTCAAAAATAGGTTGAACGCCCTTTATTTCGTGACCATTTTTAATTAATAATTGACTTGCATATTGCCACATATCAACAGCTGTTGGGTCACCTTCAAGGCCAACTTGATTACTCCAAAGTTCTTTAACTTTTGTAGGAATAATAGGTGAAGCCACAATACATAAACTTGCACAAAGGTTAAGGCAAAGGTATAAAACTTTTTTTGCCTCTTCAACTTTTTCTTCTTTCATAAGTTTCCAAGGAGCAGATTTTTCAAGGTATCCATTGCCAATTGAAGCATAGTTCATAATAAGTTTATATGCTTCTCTAAGTTCTGCTTTTTCAAATGATTCAGCAATTTTTGTAGGCATTTCTTTAATAGCAGTAAGCAATTCTTGGTCAAATTCGTTAAGGTTATTTTCATCTAAAGTATAGTCAAGTTTACAGTTAAAATAACTTTTAATCATATTTAAACTTCTGTTAAATAAGTTGCCATATTTACCAACAAGTTCAGAGTTGCAATTGTTTTTAAAATCTTCCCATTTGTAATCGGTATCACGATTTTCAGGGATAATTGTTGTTAAGTATGCTCTTAAAGCGTCAACATCAATTTCTGGATTGTCATCAATTAAAGCATTGCAGAAAACACCAATTTTTTTGCTTTTGCTAAATTTTTGACCTTCATAGTTTAAGAAATTTAAGCCAACAACATTGTGGGCTAAATTATAATTTCCGTTTTCTAAAAGCATTGTAGGGAAGAAAACTGTATGGAATTGAATGTTATCTTTACCAACAAAGTTGTAAATTTTAGCATCTCTATCTTGCCATAAGTTTTTGTATTTTTCATCACTAAGTTCTTTTGTAATAGAGATATATCCAATTGGAGCATCAAACCAAACATAAAAAACTTTGTTTTCATATCCTTCAAGGGGAATAGGAAAACCCCAAGTAATATCACGAGAAATACATCTATCTTTAAGACCTTCGTTTACCCATTTTTTTGCTTCTGCGTAAACATGTGGACGCCAAATATCTTTTTTAGTTTCAATCCACTTATCAAGTTCTTCTGTGCCTTTTGAAAGGTTTAAGAAAATGTGTTTTGATTTTTTAAGAACAGCAGGTTTGCCACAAACTTTACATTTTGCATCTTTTAACTCGTTAAGTGAAAATAAACTGTCGCATTTTTCACATTGGTCACCGTTTGCATTTTCATAACCACATTTTGGACAAGTTCCGGTTACAAATCTATCTGGCAAAAACATATTGTCGTGTTCGCAATAAAACATTTCTGTTTCGCCTTCAGAAATAAAACCTTTTTTGTTAAGTTCTAAAAAGAAATCAGTTGTAATTTTTTCGTGTGTTTTTGTATGTGTATTTGAATAAATATCATAACTAATATTTAATTTTTTATAAATTTGATTGTGAACTTCGTGTAATTTTCCGGTTAGTTCTTCAACAGGAATGTTTAACTCTTGAGCTGTTACAAGAGATGGTGTTCCGTGCATATCAGAGCCACCTACAAAAGTTGTATCATAGCCATAACTTCTGCAAAACCTTGCAAAAATATCTGCAGGTAAGTGACAGCCAACAATGTGTCCCACATGGGGAATATTATTTACATATGTTAATGCTGCTGTAATTAATCTTTTTTCTTTTTTCATTTTGCTTTCTCCGATTCTATTATTATAGTTACAGGTCCGTCGTTTTCAACTTTAACTTTCATATCTGCGCCAAAAACACCTGTGTTTATTTTTTTAAAGCAGTTTGTTTTTCTGCATTCTTCTACAAATCTGTTAACATATTCTTCTGCCCTTTGGGGCATCATACTATTAATAAAATCAGGTCTAAATCCGTGTGTTGTATTTGCGTATAAGGTAAAATTGCTAATAACTAACATTTCTCCATCTACTTGAGAAATACTTTTGTTCATTTTTTGGTTTTCATCTTCAAAAATGCGTAATCCAGAAATTTTTCGTACTAAGTATTCTAAATCCTTGTCACTATCATCTTTGCCAATGCCTAAAAAAACAACAAAACCTTTGTTTATGTCGCCAACTATTTTTTTATCAACTTCTACGCTTGCACTTAAACATCTTTGTATAACGGCTTTCATTAGTTTTCCTTTTAATTTGTTTACCTAAAAAGTATACACAAATAATATCTTAAAATCAATAAAAAAAATAAGTCAAAATACATTTT
>JAFQFI010000047.1 GCA_017398655.1 Clostridia bacterium | reverse complement strand
TTTTTACTTTTTTTATTATTCTTCGTCTTTCTTTGTAGGAATAATTACTAAGTGTCTATTTGGTTCTTCACCTTCACTCTTTGTTGTAATTCCTTCACAAGATTGAAGTGCTGTATGAATTATTTTTCTTTCATAAGCGTTCATTCTTTCTAACTTAATTGGCTTTTCAATTTTTAAAGCTTTTTTTGCCATTCTTTCAGCAAGGTTAATAAGAGAAATTTCTCTTCTGTTTTTATAATTTTCTACATCAAAGTAGAATTTTTTATCACGGAAATTAGCATTTTTCATAACATTTGCCAAAATATCTTGAATAGCATTTAAAGTTTCTCCGCGTTTACCAATTAATGTACTAACTTTTTCTCCAGAAGCGTTAAAAGTAACACAGCCATCTGCTTCAAAAGAAGTGATTTCTGCTTCTACATTCATCTTAGCAAATAAACCTTTTAAAAAGTTTGTACCAAATTCAAACATATCTGATTTGTCTTCTTCTTTGGTTTCTTTTTGTTTTTCAACTTCTTCTTTTTTAGCTTTCTTTTCTGTTTTTTCTTTTTGTGCTTTTGGTTCTTTAACTTCTTCTTTAGTTACTTCTTTTTTTGCTTCTTCTTTAAGCATTTGCTCTTCAACTTCTTTATCTAAAATAAGTTCAACTTTTGCTTTTTTAAAGAAACCACCTTCGTCAATAATTTTTATATCAACTTGGTCTTGAGTAACATTTAATTCTTTTAAGCCCTGTTCAATTGCTTTTTGAACATTTTTAGCTGTAACTTCTATTTTTTTCATTGTTTTTGTTTACCCTTTAAAAAAAGAGTTATCTCCTATAATCAACTTTTATTGCTTGTTTATGTTTTTCTTCTTTTTTATCTTCAATTTTATTTGCAATAAAAGTAATAATTGGAGTAAGAGCAGTAGAAACTGCTGTATTTGTAATGATGTATAATGCAAATATAGAACTTGAATTTAAAGTAAAGAATAACATCATAATTGGCATAAGAAACATTAAAATTTTACCCATGCCCGGTTGTTGAGTAACAATTTTTTCACCGTTCTTTGCTTTTGGTTGACTTGCTTTTTTCATTAACCATTGTGATAAAAGCGAAATACCAACAACAATAACAGATAAAATATAATAACCGTTAACTTGGTTAGAGTTTTTATAATTGTTTAAAAGTTTGTTCATAACAAGATTATATTCTTCTTTGCTAACCGAAGTTGAACCAGTTAATGCTTTAAAGTCATCATATGGTGCAATTTCCCTAACGGTTGCTTTGTCAGAACGCCAAATGTTTTTAATCCATAAAAAATCGTCTTTAATATCTAAATACTTTTCAGCAACTTTAATTTGAGAAGATTCAATAATTAATTGTTTGTCATTAGCAAGTTTTACTTTTGCTTCATCTTCGGTTAAACCATCATTAGAAACAAAAAGTGCAACTTTTGCTGTTTCTCTTTCTGTAACATAATTATTTTTTTCTTCTTGAGTTTGTAAAGATTTAAATTGTTCAAATTCAACATCTGACATTAAATAATCTTGATAATATTCTTTTTCGTAAGAAGTGTAATATGTGCTTTGAAGTTGCTCATATTGTTTTTTGATTTTAAATCCAGAAATTTCTTGCAAAGAACTATAAAAAGTTAAAAACACTGTAAGTGTTACTACCATATAAAGTAACATAACAATGCAAGAACCTTTCATGCTTACATTATTCTTTTGATATAGTTCGTTTTGTTTTTGATATAAAAGAGTTTGGTTTTGTCCATATCTCTTTTTTAATTTTTCTAATTCTGGTTGAAGTTTTGCTTGTGCCCTTGTAGTTTTATTTGTGTAAAACCTTTGTAAAAAATCAAGAGGCGACAAAACAAGTTTTAATATAATTGTAAAAATAATAATAGTCCAAGCATAGCTTCCCACATCAAAAAACTTTATAAGACTAGCCCAAAAATTACCTTCTGGCCAAGCTGAGCCCAATAAGTTTATAAAATCCATTTTATTTTCCCTTTAATGTTTGGTTTTAGTGGGTCCAAACCACCTTTAGACCAAGGGTTGCATTTAAGCAATCTCTTAATACCTAAAAAAGTGCCTTTAACAACACCATAATCTTTTATGGCAAGTAAAAAATAAGTAGAGCAGGTTGGAGTAAACTTGCAAACATTAGGTAGTATGGGTGAAATGCAAAACTTATAAAAATAAATTAATAAATACTCTATTATTAATAATGGAAAGAGAATAATTTTTAGCAAAATACTAAAAAATTTTTTCATAAAAAACTATTCTTTATCTGTTAATATTTTTGCTTTTTTAAGAAGATAAAAAACATTTTCTTCAAGTTCTTTATAATTTAAGTTTTCACTTCCTTGTTTAGCCACAAAAATATAATTATTCAAAGGTAAAAGGTTTATGTTAATTCTTACAATTTCACTTAATTTTCGCTTAACTTTGTGTCTTACAACACTATTACCAACTTTATTACTTACGCTAAAGCCAATTTTTTTGTCTGATAATTTTGTTGGTTGTTTATAAAGCGCCAAAAATTTAGAATAAAAAACTTCACCTTTTTTATAAATAAAATTAAACTCTTTCTTTTTTCTTAATCTATTTTTTTTTGCTAACATATTAAATTTGTCTTTTATTTTAATTTAAATTAAGCAGACAATTTTTTTCTGCCACGATTTCTGCGTCTTTGTAAAACTTTTCTGCCGTTTTTTGTAGACATTCTTTTTCTAAATCCGTGAACTTTAATTCTTCTTTTTTTGTTTGGTTGATAAGTTCCCTTTTCCATAAAAAACCTCCTGTAAAATATTATAAAAGTAATTTATTATTATACTTACTTTGCAAGTTTGTCCAAGTTTATGATTATCGGGTCGGAAAAAAAGAAGTCGTCAAAATTAAACTTGCTTTGGTAGTTTAAGTTATTTTTAACGACTTGTCAATTAAAAAATTTTTTATTTAGTTGTCTATTTTGTACGAACTTTTGTTTTGCTATTACTATATTATTATTTAACTAATATATTTAATTGGGTAAAGTCCGTACCTTCGGTCACTGGTTTTACGGCTACATCTGGCTTTTTAAAAGGCATTTGTGGATTTACAAAAACAAAATCTTCGTCTTCGGTTTCGTCGGTCGGAATGTTTTCTTCTACACCAAACTCTCCTATAAAAATTTCTCTGCCTTGTTCGTCTTCTCCAAATACTTGACCAGAAAAGTTATCATTAACATAAGTGTAATAACTAACATTTCCTTGAGCATCAACTCTTTCAAAAACAGGAAACATATCTTTATCTACTCCGACCATTTTGTCGGGACGATTTAAAACTGCTTCTTCATGCATTCTGTCAATTTCTGCTTGATAAGATTTAAAATATGTTTGAGCAACTCTACCAGAAAATCTTCCAAAATTTGTTCTGCTTACATCTTCTGGAGAAATAAGTTCTGGTTCTTCACCTCTTTTTCTTAAATATCTGTTATAAGCATTTTGAGTTGCTGTAATTAAAACTTGCTCAATATTTTCTGGGTCTGTAATATCAAAATCTTCTTGATCTGCAGTAACTTTTGCAGGTTTACCAGAAAAATCTATACCCGAAGTAAAGTATTTACCCATTCTTGTTGTAGCAATTACTTGAGAAACACTACTTGTTGTTACTTCTCGTAAAGTAGATACTCCTGTTAAAACTTTGTTTTGTAAAATATAAAGTTGAAATAAATCTGCAGAAGATAATTTGTCATACCAATTTTTACCTTCGTTTAACAATTGATGATAATAATCTTTAGATTCAAAATCATCACCAATAAGTTTATCACCCATTTTTTGATATATTATTTTTAACCCTTCACCAATTTGTTTTTGTTTTATTGCCTGAGTATTTATTTCATAAGTAGCACAACGAGAATTTCTTGCATAAAATCTTGCTGCAACAGCACTGCTATAAACTCTTTTTATTTCGTTATTATTTTCGGTAACTAAAGACCTAAGTGTTTTCCAAATTTGTCTTTGAGTAAGTTCCATTATTTTTTCACCAACCTCTACCAATATTATACTATATAATTACTATTTTTTATATAGTTAGTGTGCACATATTTTTTTATAAAAAGATTTCCACATTAAGTTAACTAAAAGTGGATAAAACCCTTTGTTTATATTACATATACAAATTTTTATATAAAAAAAAGACCTGAAAAACAGGTCTTAGTTTTTATTGATTTATAATTCTAACTGGAAGAATTAAATATAAATATTCATCACCATCACTTGGTGTAACAATACATGGACTTGAAGGCATATTAAAGTTAATTTTAATTGCTTCATCAGAAATTGTTCTTAAACATTCTGAAAAATATCTTGAGTTAAAAGCAATAGTTAAATCGTTACCTTTAAGAGAAATTCCAATGTTTTCTTTAATGTTTCCAATATCAGAATTTGATGTTAAAGTTAAAACTTTTTCTTTTATATCAAACTTTACTAAATTGTTTCTATCAACTCTTGATAAAACAGAAGTTCTTTCAATAGCTTCTTCAAAAACATTTTTATTAATTGTAAGTGAAGTTGTAAAATCTTTTGGAATAATTTGTTTATAATTGATAAAGTCGCCTTCAATAAGTCGAGTAATAATTTTTGTGTTGTCAAATTCAACCATTAAAAAGTTCTTTTGAATATAAACTGTAATCTCTTCGTCATTATCTTCTAAGAATTTACAAATTTCGGTTAAACTTTTTGCTGGAACAATAATACTTGTTTTAATAGTTGTTTTAGTAAGTGGTTTTTTAACAAAAGCAAGACGATATCCGTCAAGACCAATAGAATTAATACTATTTTCTTCAATTTCAAAACAACAACCTTTTAAAACTGGTCTTGTATCATCAAGTGCTGTAGAAAATATTGATTTATTAATAAGAGTTTTAAAATCTTTTTGTTTAATTGTAAAACTATCACCGTTTTCAATTATGTTTAAGTTTGGAAATTCCAATACATTGTAACATTGAATAAAACTTTCACTATCTGTGTAATTAATTTTTAATTTACTTTTATCATTAAGTTCAAGTTCTATTTTTTCATCTGTTAATTTTTTAATAAATTCTGAAAAGAACTTACCCGGTATAACAGTTTCACCTTCTTGTTTTACATCTGCTTTAATAGTTTTTTCAATAGCTAACTCTAAATCTGTTGCTGATAACTTTAATGTATCATTTTCTGCTGTAAGTTTAATACCTTCTAAAACCGGATTTGTAGTTTTTGAAGAAATTGCTTTTATAACCTGAGCAGTTGCAATACTTAAGTCAAGCCCGTCACATACAACCTTCATTTTATATTCTCCTTTTTTTATTTTTATCATTGTTATTATGTGTGTGTAATTGTGAATAACTTTTTTTATAACAAAATCTTGTGTTTTTATTATAACCAAAAATATTAAAAACGCAATATCTTGTTGTGGATATATTTGTTTTGGTACTGTTTTATTTGTTGATAACTATTTGTTTTTATCGACCAATTGTTCTAAAAAACAATTTTCAATTAAAAAACCTAAATAAATTAATTATATTAATTATTAAAATATAAATATTAGGGTTTGTTAATTTGTGGATAACTTTTTTTAATACTATATTTTGTGTTTTTTATTAAAATTTAAAACCAAAAATCAATATATATGGTTTGTAAAAAAATACACAAAAAGTGGAAAAGTATGTTAATTTGTCATTAAATGTCAGATTTTATCATAGCAATTAAATCTTCAATATTTACTTTTAGTGACTTATTGGTTTTTATATTTTGTGCAATTTTATCTCTTGCGTGCATAATTGTTGTATGGTCCCTTCCACCAAAAGCATTACCAATTGTCATAAGAGGTATGTCCATAAGTTCGGTAATTAAATAAATACATATTTGTCTTGGGTCAACAATTTCTTTATTTTTCTTTTTACCAATAAGGTCGGCTTTTTTAACATTATAATATTTACAAACAACTTCCATAATTTTATCGACCGATAAGTTTTGTGCTTGTGATATTGCAATATCTTTTAAAGCTTCTTCTGCCTCAAACATTGTTGCTTTATTTTTACCAATTAAAATAGAAAGAGATACAACTTTATTTAAGCTACCTTCAAGCTCTCTAATATTAGTATCAATTTTTTCTGCTAAGAACTCTAAAACATTACTTTCTACACTATAATTTTCTATTTCTACTTTCTTTTGTAAAATTGCAAGTCGTGTTTCAAAATCTGGTTTTTGAATATCTTGTATAAGACCACCAGAAAATCTTGACCTTAATCTTTCTTCTAAAGCATCAATATTTCTTGGGTGTTTATCAGAAGCCAATATAATTTGTTTATTAAATTGATGTAAATCGTTAAAAGTGTGGAAAAATTCTTCCTGAGTACCAGTTTTATTAGAAATAAACTGTATATCATCAATCATAAGCAAATCAACTTCACGATATTTGTGTCTAAATGCTTCTGTAGTTTTTTCTCTAATAGATTTTGTAAAATCATTCATAAATTGTTCACATGTAACATAAATAATTTTAAAATCTTTATTATTTTTTGTTACATAGTTACCAATTGCGTGTAAAAGGTGTGTTTTACCAAGACCTACGCCACCATAAATAAACAAAGGGTTAAAATTTTTACCGGGATTTTCAGCAACATTAAGTGCAGCAGAATAAACAATTTTATTACTTTGACCAACAACAAAATTATCAAATGTATACTTCTTATTTAAAATTGTTTTTTCGTTTAACATTTGATTTGTTTCTATTGTTTCTTCTGCTTGTTTAATATCTTCTAAAAAAGCTTCTTTTTCACTTGGCTCCAAAACAATAACATCTTCAACATTTTCAAAATGATTTTTAATAGCACTCAAAAGTTTTTCTTTGTGTAATCTTAAAAGTTGTTTTTTATTTGTTGAAGTTGATGCAAGAACTACAAGCTTGTTATTATCAACTTTAATTGGCTCTAAAGTTTCAATATACAAATCGTAACTAACAGCAGTAACTAAGTTGCCCATATCTTTTAAAACTTCGTTCCATCTGGTTAAAAAACTATCCATAAATTTCCCCTTCAAAAATATATAATTATATTACTATAATAATTAATATTTGTCAAGAAAATAAAGGGATTTAGCGATTTAAAATACTAAAATAAGTTTGTGCAAAATAAATAAAAATATAAAAATTTAAATCATATTTTATTATAAAAAAAACTCTTAAAAATTATTAAAATTTTTATAAAACAATATAAAAAAAATAAAAAATTTTTTTAAAA
>JAFQFI010000046.1 GCA_017398655.1 Clostridia bacterium | reverse complement strand
TTATCTTCATCTAAAGTTTTAATACTTTCTTGTAAACTTTGTTTTGTAGAATCAAGTGAAACAAGTTGTTGTCTTGCATTATCAATACCTTGTTTAGTTTCTTTATCATCAACTTGGTCTATTTGAGCATTAACAATTGTTTCTGCCTCTTCAATAGTAGTTAAAACTTTATTAAGATTTTCTTTTACATCTATTAAAGCAAAATCAACTTGTTTGATGTATGTGTCTAATCTATCAAGCTCTGCTTGAATAGTATTAACTTCGCTATCAAGAGTAGTTTTTTGAATTTTTAACTCTGTAATTTCATTTTGTAAAGCATCTCTTTGACTTCTTAAAGAAGCAAACATTTTTTGGTTATTTTCAATTTCTAATGAAGAACCAATTGGAGTTTTTTCATCATAACCAGTAGAATTAATAGCGTTTGTAATAACTTCAATTTTAGTTGTAAAATTAATTTTTTCTTGACTCAAATTTATGCGTTCTTTGTTAAGTTCGTCAACATAAACACTAAGTTGCTCTAAGTTTTGAGCTTGTTTTGCACTTTCAATTTGAGCAGATAATAATTTATCAGACAATTCGCTTGCTTCCCTATTTAAACTTGCTAATTGACCTTCAATTTGAGTTTTTAATGTTTTTAAATCATTAAAAGTATTTGTTATTTTTGTAATTTGATTTGAAATATTTTCAATTTCATTATCTCTCATCAACAAATTTGAAGTAATTGCTTTTTTACTACCACCAGACATAGAACCTTGTGGATTTACAACATCACCATCAACTGTAACAATTTTGTATGAGAAATTTGATTGTCTTGCAAGAGAAATTGCAATATCAATATTTTCTACAATAACTGTTCTACCAAGAAGTGATTCAAAAATTGATTTTAATGAAGGGTCATACTTAACAATTGATGATGCAACACCAAAAGTTTTATTCTTTTTAACAATCAATTGCTCTGCATCGTTTAAAGTACGAATTTTCATTGAAGAGATTGGTAAGAAAGTTGCTCTACCTAAGTTATTTCTTTTTAAATAATTAATTAAAAACTTTGTATCCTCTTCGTTTTTAGTAATAACATCTTGAACTGCACCACCGAGTGCTACTTCTATTGCTGTTTCAAAACCATTAGGAATTGTCATACAAGAAGCAACAAGACCAACAATTCTATCTCTTAACTCTTTTTGATGTTGGATATCTTGCATCAAGCGTTTTACTGTATAGTTGTAACCTTCATAATCTTTTTGCATATCTTCCAAAACTTTTTTACGGTTTTGCAAAATTTGAATATTTGATGCACTTTGATTAATTCTTTCGTTTGTTTCACGCAATTGATTTTGAGTGTTTTGAATTTTTTCTTGTAAAGCATTGTTTTGCTTTTCTAAATCTGCGTGAGTTTCTTCTGCTTTTCTTGCAATTGAAGTTGCTGTTTCTAAAGCAGTTTCTTTTTCTTTAATCTTACCTTGTAATGTATAAATTTTACCCTCAAGGTCTGTTATATTATTAAGATAAGCATCTTTTTGAGCAGTTAAAGCTGAAATATTAGATTTAATATCTGTCATTTTAGATAATTCATCTATCATTTCTTTTTGTTTTTTAGTTGCTTCATCTTCACTTTCGGTTAACTCGTCAACTACTTTTAAATATTTGTCGGTTAAATCTACCAACTTATAATTAACATCTTTTAAAGAACTTTGTTTTTCTGCTTTTAATTGCTCGTTAACTTGTATTAATTTAAGAGAATTTTCTTTATTTAATGTTTCTTTTTCAAGTTCTTGAGTTAAAGAATCTCTTTCTTCTGTTAAAAATCTTAATCTTTCTTTTAAAACATTTGTTTGTCCTGCACGCTGTTCAAGTTTAACAGTCATTGATAAAATTTTATCGTTTAACTCTTGTAAGGTTTTATCAATTTGAGAAACTTCAAACATTTTTTGGTTGTATTCGTTAGTAGATTTATCAAAATCTGTTTGTTTTATATTAAGTTCTTCTGCATACCCATCAATTTTTGTTTGAATTGCTTGTTTTGTATCACTTGCAGAATCATATTGATAAATATATGCATTAACTTCTAAAGTTTTTAATTGTTCTTTATATTCAAGATACAATTTTGCATTTTCGGCTTGTTTTTTAAGTGGACCAAGTTGTCTTTCTTGCTCTGCCAAAACATCTAAAGCACGGTTTAAGTTTTCTTGAGTTCTTTCAAGTTTTCTTTCTGCTTCAACCTTGCGTTGTTTAAATTTTGAAATGCCAGCAGCTTCTTCAAATATTGCACGACGGTTTTCTGGTTTTGCACTAATAATTTCTTCTACTTTGCCTTGTCCAATAATAGAATAACCATCTTTACCAATACCAGAGTCATGTAAAGCACTTGTAATATCTTTTAAACGACAAGTTGTGCCATTTATCATATATTCACTCTCGCCAGAGCGATATAATTTACGAGTAAACGAAACTTCGTCAAAATCAAGATTAAAAAATCTTTTTGTGTTATCAAAAAATAATGATACTTCACAATAAGACATACTTTTACGCTTTTCAGTACCATTAAAAATAACATCTTGCATACTATTTCCACGCAAAAGTTTTGTGCTTTGTTCACCCAAAACCCATCTAATAGCGTCAGAAACATTTGATTTGCCACAACCGTTTGGACCTACAATACCAGTTATGCCCGGTTCAAACTTAATTTCAAGTCTGTCTGCAAACGATTTAAAACCTGCTAATTCTACTTTTTTAAAGTTCAATGTTGTTCTTCCCTTTTGTAAAATTTAACATAATAATAAATTTAATAAATTTACAATTACTCGCCTTTTATAATTTGTTTTAATTTTGCCTTTTCACTTAAAGCTAATTTTGCACAATCAATTTGTGCTTGTTTTTTTGTTGTAGAGTTGCTTCTTGCAACAAAAATATCATTAATATAAATTTCTGCACAAAAATTACCCGGTTGTCTTGGAACTTCATATGTAAAGTAAACCAAGTTTGCACCTTTTACTTTTTGCACTTCTTCTTGTAAAAGAGATTTATAATCTACATCTTTTTTCTTAACACTTTTTTTAATGTCAATAAAACGGAAGATAAATCTTTTTGCCTTTTCAATACTACTATCAATATAAATGGCCCCTACTAAACTTTCAAATAAATCTTCTTTTATAGATTTTGCTGGCTCGTTTTTACCAAAACTTTTACCAAGCATAATATATTTATCTAACCCTAAAGTTTCTATAATATTAGCAAGGTTATCACTATTTACCATTTTAGAACGCCATTTACTCATTTGACCTTCTTCAACATCAAAGTTGTTGTATAAATATTCGGCAACAACAAAGTTTAAAATTGAATCACCTAAATATTCTAATCTTTGATTGCTTTTTATGTTATGCTCGTTTGCATAAGAAGAATGAGTAAAAGCTGTTTTTAAATTATCTTTATTTTTAAACCCATAATGGATAATTTTTTCTATTTTTTTAATATCAAACTCAAGCATTTTCCTTTTCTCCTAAGTTTGAAAGTTCTTCTTCTATTTTTTTGCAGTAATCACACTGATGCAATTTAATAACTTGTTCTATAGATTTTAAGAAAGCCAAACTGTCGCTTGCACCATGACCTTTAACAACAAGTTTTTTAACACCTAAGAATGCAGCACCACCATGTGCATTATGATTAAATGTACCTTTTAAATTTTTAAAAGTTTTTTTCATAAATAAAGCGCCAATTTTGCTCCAGAAACTACTTTTAATTTCTTTTTTTAAAGAGTCCATTACAAATTTTGCTGTACCTTCAACAGATTTTAAAAGGATATTTCCATAAAAACCATCTGCAACAACAATATCATAATTTCCACTTAAGAAATCTCTTGCTTCCATATTACCTACAAAGTTAATAGGCATTTTTTTAAGTTCTGCAAAACACTCGTGGCTAAACTCATTGCCCTTTTTATCTTCTGTACCAATATTTAATAAAGCAACTCTTGGTTTTTCAATATTAAATAATGCTTTTGCATAACTTGAAGCAAGCAAAGCAAAGTGACAAAGATTTATTGGTTTACAATCAATATTAGCACCAGAATCTATAAGCATAACTTGCTTACCATCTTTTGCTGGAAGTATTGGACAAAGTGCTGGCCTTGAAATACCTTTAATTCTACCTATTTTTAAGAAAGCTCCTGTTAATACTGCTCCTGTGCTACCACAAGAAACAAGACCCACAACTTCTTCATCTTGTTTTAAAGTTTCAAAAGCTTTAACCAAACTTGAATTTGGTTTTGATTTTACTGCTTCTGTTGGAACTTCTTCGTTAGTAATAACATCTTCTGCAGGAATTATTTCAATTCTTTCTTTATCATATTCATATTGGCTTAAAAGATTTTTTAATTCTTCTTCCTTACCACATAAAACCACTTTTATATCTTTATAAAGTTTAATTGCTTCAACGCTTGCCTTAACTGGTTCTATAGGACCTAAGTCATTACCATAAGCATCAACTACAATCTTCATACAATACCCCCAATATAAACGAATTTATTATACATTAAAAAATAATTTTAACCAAATAAAAAAAGCAACATAACTTGATTTTATGTTACTTTTTTTAAGGTTTTTATTAACTTTTTTTATTTTTTAAAATAAAGAATTATAAAGTGTTTGCATAGTATTTTCAAATTCACTTTCAGGTATACCAAAAATAATAGAAATACCACCTGCACCCTTATTTAAAGTTATTATTTGAGAATTAGTTTTAAATAAACTTTCAAAAACTTGTTTTTCTGCTTCTCTACATGTTTTTAAAAGTGAACCCACAATAGAAATTAGGGCTACATTTTCTATTATTTCTAACCTATCAGGTTTTATTTGATCATAAATATCATCAAGCAAATCTTTGGTATTTGTAGAGTTTACAAAATGACTTTTTACAATAATTGAAACAGAATCAATTCCTGTTGGAATATGTTCTATTGAAATATTATATTTTTTAAAGATATTTGCAATGCGCTCTATAATACCTAAACTTTCGTTGATATCAAATTTGTCAATGTGAATAATTGTAAAACCTTTTTGACCTGCTATACCTGTAAGTTTTTTATGCTTAATTTTTTCACTATCTGGCATAATTAAACTTCCTTTACAGGTAGGATTAAAAGTATTTCTTAAATTTAAAACAATATTATTTTCTCTTAAAAACTTAGCACAATCTTGGTGTAAAACATTTGCACCCATATATGAAAGTTCTCTTAATTCGTGATAACTAAGTTCCTCAATAAGTTCTGGATTGTTACACAATCTTGGGTCTGCAGATAAAAATCCGTCAACATCAGTCCAGTTTTCATAAACAGGAGCATCTGCTATTGCAGATACAATTGCACCAGTTACATCTGACCCACCACGAGAAAATGTTTTTATTTTTCCTTTATAATCTAAACCATAAAAGCCCGGAATAACATATTTTTTGCCATTTTCTATTAAACTTTCAAATTTTTGTTTTGTTATTTCTAATTCTACAGAACCATCTTTTGCAAAAGTTATAAAACTTGCAGCATCTAAAAATTCATAACCAAAAAATAAAGATATTACTCTTGCTGAAAAAAATTCTCCACGAGAAACAACATAATCATAATCATTATGTTCTACTATATGAGAGTATAAATCTTCATAATATGGGGTTAAATCAATATTTAAATTAAATTCTTTTTTAATTTCTTCAAAACGGTTTTTAAAAGCATTAAAACTTTCTGTAAAATCTTTACCTTCTTTTGAAAAATTAAAACAATTAATTAAACAATCTGTAAGTTTTACATCATCTTTTGTTCGTTTGCCCGGTGCAGAAACAATAACAAATCTTTTATTACCAGACACAACAATATCTTTTACTTTTCTTATATTTTCAGAACTTGCAAGCGAAGTTCCACCAAATTTACAAACAATATTATTTTTGTTCATCTTTCCTACCTATAAAACATTGTATTAAATTTTATTCAAAAAGGTTTTTCATTTCGTATAAATTTGCAGGTTTATTTACAATAAACTTTGCAGCTTTTAATGCTCCGTCTGCAAAAACACTTTTTGAAAATGCTTCGTGTGTAATTTTAATTACTTCATTTTCGTTTATAAAATCTATTTCGTGTTCGCCAACATAGCCACCACCACGAACAGCGTGTATGCCAATTTCTTGTGGTTTGCGTTTTTCAGAAGCAGGGTTTCTGCCAAAAACAAGTTCGGCATCTTTTCTTATTTGAGTTACTTCATTAGCCATCATAAGACCAGTTCCACTTGGAGCATCTTTTTTTGCGTTATGGTGTTTTTCTACAATTTCTATATCCCAACCATTAAGCATATTTGTTGCTTTTTTAATTAAGTTTAAGAGAACAAAAACACCTTCACTCATATTAGAAGATTTAAAAATTGGTATAACTTTTGAAGCTTCCTTTACTTGTTTTAAGTGCTCTTCTGTAAGACCAGTTGTTGCCAAAACTAATGGCTTTTTATTTTTTACACAAAAATCAAGAACTTTTGAAGTAATTGAATTATGAGAAAAATCAATTACAACATCACAATTTGTTGATTCATCTAAACAACCAAAAACTTTTACATCTTTATGTGCTGCTTGACAAGATTCAACTTCACTTGGTAATACAAAACCTTCTGTAACAACTAAATCTTTATCTTTTTTTGCACAGTTATAAATGGTTTGTCCCATTTTGCCACTAAATCCACTAATTAAAATATTCATAAATGTTCTCCTAAATAATTTTCTTTTGAGTTTGTCCAAAATTTAAAACAATAAAATAAAAAGAAATTAATCTTTTTACTTTATTGTAGTTTTTTATTTAATTAAATTTCAATACCATAATTTCTGAAACTGTTTAATACAACTTCTTTATTTTTATCTTCAATTTCTGTTAAAGGCATTCTTATTTTGCCACCACAAAGTTTAAGTGCACTGCAAGCAAATTTAACAGGAATTGGGTTTACTTCTATAAATAAGTTCTTGTTTATTTCTAACAATTTTTCGTGTTTATCAAGAGCATCACCAAAATTTCCATTTAAGCAATCATCAACAACTTCTTTGACTTGTTTTGGAAGTGCATTTGCTGTTACAGAAATACAACCTAAACCACCTAAAGTCATAAAAGTATAATTTAAGCTATCATCTCCAGAATATACTGCCATTTTGTTTTTAAGTACTTTACAAAGGGTGATAATTTGGCTGATATTTCCACTTGCTTCTTTAATACCACAAATTTCTGGTATTTCTGCCAATTTTTCTGCAGTTTCTGGTGTAATATTAACACCTGTTCTTCCCGGAACATTGTAAGCAATAATAGGCATCTTAACAGCATCAGCAACCATTTGATAATGTTTTACTAAGCCATTTTGAGTACATTTATTGTAGTAAGGAGTAACAACAAGCAAAGCATCAGCCCCGTGTTCTTTTGCATATAAACTATCTTCAATAACTTTTTGGGTATTATTTCCACCAGTGCCAATAATAAATTTTGCTCTACCAGCAATTGTTTCTCTTGCAAAATCAATAACAGAGTGTTTTTCTTCTACAGTCATTGTTGCAGGTTCACCTGTAGTACCAAGAACTAAAATAGCATCTGTTCCGTTTTCAATTTGATATTCAATTAATGTTTTTAATGCATCAAAATCAACTTGATTATCTTTAAATGGTGTTATTAAAGCAACACAACTACCCTTAAAAACATATTTTAACATTACATTTTACCTTCTTTTTTATATTCTAATATTTTTTCTAAAATTTGAACGGCATTTGTTGCAGCACCTTTTCTAATATTATCAGCAACAACCCACATATTAAGACCATTGTCTACAGAAAAATCTCTTCTAATTCTACCTACATATACTTCGTCTTTATCTTTGCATAGTACTGGCATAGGATATACATTCTTTTTAGGGTTATCCATAACGATAACATTTTCAAAATTATTAAGAGCTTCAACAGCGTCTTCCAATTCAAATGGTTTATTAAATTCAACATTAATGCTTTCGCTATGACAATCAAAAACAGGAACTCTAACAGTTGTTGCTGTTATTTTTAAATCTTGATTATGCAAAATTTTACGAGTTTCAAAAATCATTTTTTCTTCTTCTTTTGTATAACCATTGTCAAGGAAATCATCAATATGAGGTAAAGTGTTAGAGAAAATTGGGTGAACAAATTTTTGTGGACCTTCGCCTTTAACACCATTTTCAAGATCTAAATAACCTTTTTGACCTGCACCAGAAACAGCTTGATATGTAGAATAAACAATTCTTTTAATATCATATTTATCGTGTAAAGCTTTAAGTGGTAAAATTGCTTGAATTGTAGAACAATTTGGATTTGCAATAATGCCAGTATTCCACAAAATATCTTCTGGGTTTACTTCTGGAACAACTAAAGGAATATTTTCATCTCTTCTCCAAGCACTTGAATTGTCAATTACTATTGCTCCATTTTTAGCAAATACAGGTGCATATTCTTTAGATATACTTCCACCAGCAGAAAACAAAGCAAAGTCAATTTTTTTATCAACAATATTTTCTACTTTAAGTTCAATAACAGTATATTCTTTATCAAACATTTTGATAGTTTTTCCTGCACTTTTACTGCTTGCATATAAATAATAATTATCTGCTTTAATATTTCTTTCTTGTAAAACTTGAATAAATTTGCTTCCTACCATACCAGTAGCACCAACAACTGCAATATTCATATAAAATCTCCCTTATTTATAAAATTAAAAATACTAAGTATTGTATTAAATTTAGTTGCTTTTTTGTGTTTTTTTATTCGTTTTAGTATAACAAATAGTAAATTAATAACAAACTATTTTCTATTGCTTAAAAATTTTTTTAACCAATTAGAAGTTTGTATTGTCGAATTAATATCAAGTGTTTCTTGTGTAGAGTGAGCATTGGTAATTGTTGGAGAAATAATTGCAACATCCAAACCCTTTACCCTATCTTGAAAAATTCCACACTCAACTGCTATATGCATTTTTACTATTTTAGGATTATCACCCGTTTTAATTAATTGCTCTAACATTTTTGAATTTTTAAAAGTATTAAATGCTGGCTGAGTATCAATTACTTTACCATCAAAATCAAACTTCTTACATAAAACCTTTAAATTTTTAAGCATTTCTGCATCTTTTGATTTATCACTGCTTCTAAGACCTATTTTAATAAATGCTTGTTCAGAATTAATTTCTGAAAGATTTTGAGAAGCAACAATATAATTATCATCATCTTTAAAGAAAACTCCTTGATTAAAAGACAATATAAAGTTTAAAAATTTTTCACCATTTTTTAAAACAATAGAATTTCTTAATTGTTTTATACAATTTATTTTTACATTTTTGTATTGCCTTTTTGCAGACAAATAAACTTGCTTTACTATATTTTTTACATCTTTTTCAGATGTAGCTGTTGAAAATACAGTTTCTGTTTTTGAAGGAATTACATTGTAATTATGACCTCCAACAAAACTGTTAATATATGTATTAGGTATTTTACTTAATAGTTCTGCAGTTAGTTTATGTGAAGAACCTCTATTTTTATCAATATCAAAACCAGAGTGTCCACCTTCCAAACCACTTATTATTAATTTATATGTGCTTAAATTAGCAGAATCTACTAATAATTTTTCATTATTAAATTTAATTAAAAAATCAGTAAAACTTGCACTTGAAGTTATTATTGTATTTCCTTCAAAACCATCAAGACAAATCATTTCTTTTGATTTAAGTTCTTTTATATCAATATTATAAGCCCCACACATAGTTGTTTCTTCTTCAGAGGTAAATACTGCCTCTATATTAACAGGAATATCACTATCTAGAATATCAAGAATTATTGCCACACCTATGCCATCATCTGCACCAAGAGAAGTCCCCTTTGCTTGTAATAAGTTTCCTTTTTGCTTAAATATAATGGGGTCAACTTGAAAATCTGTTTTACTTTTAACATCTTTCACACAAACCATATCTGTATGTGCTTGCAATATAATTGGTTTGTCGTTATTTGTTTTTTTATAAATTATAACATTATTATATTTATCTTTGTAAAAAGGTAAATTTCTCTCTTTTGCAAAATTTACAAGATACTCTTGCATACCCTTTTCGTTGCCAGAACCTCTTGGAATATTTGAAATTTCTTTAAAAAACTTAAAAATTGGATTTTCTAAAATATTATTCTTCATTTGCTTACTTAACCATTTCAAAGGTAGGGTCTGGAATAGTATGAGGAGTTTTATTTAAAACAAGTGTTTTTACCATTGCCCCATTTTCTTGAACTTGATTGAATTCGGTTAACCCCCCTATTTGTTCTTGTTGAGATATATACTCTAAGCCATTAGTTAAATTTGCTAAACTTGTATCTACATCTTGAGTTAGTTGAATACTTGGTTGGTCAATTCTTACTGCTTCATTTACAAAAGGTCTATATAACAAAATTGTTAAACCCTCTTCTGATGGTGTATCTGCATAAAAACCAATGTAATTGCCTTGTTGACTTAAAATTTTTAAACTTCCATAGTTATCATAACTTACTTCGTAAGCCATACCAACAGCTTCTTTTGTGTCTCTGCCAAAATCTTCTGTGCCCTTTGTGATAATTCTTGATAACTTAGAAGCAATTCCTAACCCTTGAAAATCGTCTCTTACATACAAGCCACCTAATGTATATATATTACCTTTTTCTTCTTCCTTTGGCAAAGTAAAATAAGGATAATCTTCTGGCAATTGTTTGCTAACTGCAATTCCTGCAAGTTCTCTATCATAATAAGCACCTACAAAAGCAAAACCCCTATCTAAATATTCTTGAACTTTTTCTGGGCTTAATGCTCTCATATGTCTTTTCATGCCAGCATAAGTTTGATATAACTCAACAATTTCTTCGGGTGAAGAAGGCATTTCAAATCTTAAACTTCTATTCTTTATTAAATTGTTTTCTTGTTCCATTCGCTCTGAAACATAATCTCTTAAATTCATTTGTACTTTTCTCCCGTTTATTAAACGAGAATAGATGGTATTAAATTCAAAATCTTAATATTTTGTAGGTCCTTTAAATAAAAACAAAAAAGACCACAAGGATTTTGAACTTTCAAAACCGTGGTCTTTTTATAAGTTAACCATTGTCTTGATAGCCCTCCACAGTTTAAGAAAACTGTGACAGTTCAAGATATATTATATCTTAAACCAACCAAGAAATGTATTACAGATTAACCTTTCTTGATTTCGGCAATTTTTCCTTTTTCATATTAGGCAATAACTGTTTCCTAATAGATACTTATAAAAACTGCGCCTCTATCCTCTAAATATGTAATTATTTTAGCACTCATAGTGCTTGTTGTCAATACTTGATTTATAGACAAACATCAAAAAACAAAGAGAAAAAATAATTCTCTTTGTTTCTGAAAATTTTCTATAAAAAAATCAAAGAACCAAAAATTATTTTTCTTCTTTTTCTTTGTTTTTAACTGCAACAACTTCTTTGCCATTGTAATAGCCGCAAGCACCACATACAGTATGTGCTTTAATTTTTTCTTTACAATGTGGGCATTCTACTAAAGTTGGAGCTGTTGCTGTCCAAGTAGCTTTTCTGCTATTTCTTCTTGCTTTACTTACTTTTCCTTTTGGTACTGCCATTTTTCTTATCTCCTATTTTTTAATTGATTAAATGGATTATCTAAGTTTTCTAACTCTTCCATTAATGCTTCGCAACTGCAGGTTGAAAAATTTTTATTTTTTCCACATACTGCACATAAACCTTTGCAATCTTCTTTGCATAACATTTTTGTTGGAATGTTTAACAACAAGTTATCAATCACAGGTTTATCAATTTCAACACAAGTTTGCTTTATCAAGTAATCTTCTTCATTATGAGAATCATATTGCTCTATAAACTTTTCGTTTAAATCAAACTTAATGTCTTTTTCAAAGCTTTCGCCGCAATTGTCGCAAACAACTTGCAATTTAAAGCTAACTTCAGAATTAATTGTAAGAACATCGTTTTGATAATTCATAACACCATTTACATTAACTGGGGTTAAAAAATTGTAGTGTTTATCTTCTATCAAACCATTATCCAAATCAAAACTAATATCAAAGTTAAAATCTTTGCCTTGTTCAGTTTTTGCTTTAACAATATTTAACAACATAGCAGGATTATTATAATAACTTCTTTAACTTTTGTCAATGATTTTTTAGTGGTGATTTTAAATAAAAAACAAACAACACAATGGTTATAATTTTATAATTAAATTTAAATAAAAAAACTAAGTTAAGATAAATTCTTCATCAAAATATTTGTTTAATGATTTTATCAAAGTTTCTTTACAAATTGTCTATAGATTTAAAAACTTCTTTAAAATTATTTATTGTTTCTTCACTTAAAGATAAATTATCTATTTCAAAAGTTTTAAATTGTGATGATGTAGAAGAATGTTTTTCTAAATTAAAATTTTCTTTATCTTGTTGTGAAAATAAATCTTCAATTTGTTTAAATTTTGGTGAAACATCAGATAGTGAGAAAACAAATAATTCTGAATCTTTATTTGTGTTTTTCATTGAATTTCCAGCACCATCACTATCTACCATTAAAATTGGATTGTGTTTTTTAATTTCAATTAATCTTCTACTAATTTCTTTTTGTTTTTCTTTAAAATCAGGAGAATTATATTTACCAACACCTTTTATTGGTAAAAAAACAACATCTTTAACATCAAATTTCTTTTTAAAAGCGACCATATAATTATAATCAGTTATTCCTTCAACAAAAATAACTTTATTATCAGGGTCATACAAAACATGATTTCTAACTGTTAAAGCTTTTTTAATCGGTTTTAAAGAATCTGGATCTTCTAAATCAATTGTTGAAAAATCATTATTAATAGAAGACACATTATTTTCCATTGTTACAACTCTTAATTCATCTAAATAATCTATATCAATTAAGAAAGGTGAGTGTGTTGCAATAACAATTGTAATATCATTTTTAATAGCAAATTCTTTTAAGAAACCCCTTAACTCTTGTTGACCTTCAGCATGTAAATTTGTTGCAGGCTCATCCATAATTACTATATCTCCTGATTTTAAATTATTTGAAGTTAATAAATTAAAATATAAATTGAAAAACCATTTAAAACCAGTCGATTGATAATCTAATGTTATATTTTTTTCATCTCTACACATTGTAAAATAAATATTTGTAGATTCTAAACTTATAGAAAATGAATAAGTATCTTCTTCAAGAATATAAAGTTTATTAAATTTTTTTGCAACCTGTTTTAATTTTTTATTTAATGTTTTTTCAAAAGTGGTTAAAATGCCCTTATCTCCTGTTGTTTTAAAATCTGAATAAGCCGCTTTAATCTCTTCGGTTGAAACATTTATAGAATTAAACAAAGAATTAAAAAATTTATTATTTTCAAATGAAGTACAAGTAGTTTGTAAATTTGCATTACTTAGCATTTCCTCTGAATACTTATAGATTTTAGGCATAAATTCAATACCATATTTCTTATTATAAATATTATTTAAATTATCCATCTCTAAGTTTTTATAACCAAGACTTTTCTTAAATATTTCATATTTATTCAAATCTCTTTCTAGTAATGTCCAACTGCTAGATATAGCATACCTATTATTAAAATTATTTTTGATATTATTTATTAGCTGAATAATGTTTTTCTCTACTTCTAAAAGATCTTTAATTGTTTTAATATCTTGAATTTGTATCATTTTATCTTTAATATCATATTGTCTAGACAAACTAGAATATCCTTGCTTAATTAAAAAATCTTCTATTCTTTTACAAACTTCTAACCATTCTGATTTAATTAAATCAACATTTTTTTCTTTAGGATAACAAATTTTAACTTCAGTAGTATTACTCTTTATTTCATATGAATATATTTCATCCTTATCTTTAGTAACCAATGATAAAGATGGAATCCTATCAACAGGATCAAAACTTAAAGTGGTTACATCCTTTTGATTAAATTTTTTCTCACCAAATGATAATAAACCATCTAAAACATTTGATTTTCCTGAATTGTTTGCGCCTACAATAATTACAAGGTTACCCATTTTACCTTTTTCAAGAGATTTATTTAAAACAATTCTCTCTCTATTTTTCAAACCTAAATTCCTGTATTTCTCAAATTCTAAAACTCTTTCCATTTTAATAATCTCCTTTTTCTTTTGTACTTTTAATTTTTGAAATAAATTCAGTATATGGTTCCAAAAAACTTTGTTCTTCTTCTGTTAATTTTCTTTTATTGATTAAATTTTTTATATCAACTAAGTAATATATAATTTCATCATAAATGTCTTTTTTACTACATATTTCAAAAAATTTACTTTTTTTGGATTCTGGGTTTGAAATTATATATTGTTTAATATTTTTAATTTGATTTATCTCTTCTTTATTTCCCAATTCTTTTAAATCAACTAAATTGCTTAAAATGTAATTAATTACATTTTTTTTACCAGCTAGTTCATTTTCCTTTATATAATTGAATAATTTTAAAACTTTTTTATTAATTAAATCAAAGTTGTTTTCATCATAATAATCAATAAACTTATACATTGTCGGTCTAGATATTTGTAAATAATCTGCTAATTCAGTTATTCTTAAGTCTATTTCTTTTAATCTATTTCGCAACATAATTTTTAACTCCTAATTCAAATATAAATCATTTTACATTTTTTGTCAACATTATTTTACATTTTTTGTAAAGTGATATTTTAAATAAAAAAGAGCAAAATTACTCTTTCTAAATTTGGTGGAGATAACCGGGTTCGAACCGGTGACCTTTTGAATGCCATTCAAACGCGCTACCAACTGCGCCATACCCCCAAAAGTATAATCACAAGCAGATTATATAAGAAAAAGGACTAAAATGCAACATATTTTTATTTGTTGTAAATTAGTCCCTTAATTTATTTCTCATTTTAGCAAGTATTTTGTTTTCAAGACGGCTAACTTGCACTTGAGATACATTTAATATTTGCGCCACCTCGCTTTGAGTTTTATCTCTAAAATACCTAAGCATAATAAGTTTTCTATCTTTATCTTCTAAATCTTTTAAGGCATCTCTTAATACCATTTTATCTACAAGATTTGAAACTTCATCAAAATTTACAAGTTTATCGAGTATTGTTTGCCCAGAATTACTTTCCTTATCTAAATTTTCGTATATAGAAACAGGCATTTTTGAAGATTCTAATACAAACATTACTTCCGGCTCTTCTATGTTAAATTTTATAGATAAATCCTTTACAGTTGGGGGTTCTCCAGTTTTTGCTCTAAATTCTTCTATATATTTTTGCATATTATAATATTGACCTTTTATAGAGCGTGATACTTTTACAGAACCGTCATCTCTTAAAAAGCGTTTAATTTCACCTGCTATCATTGGAACAGCATAAGTAGAAAACTTTACATTAAAATTTGCATCAAAATTATTTATTGCCTTAACAAAACCTACGCAACCTAACTGATAAAGGTCATCATACTCTACACCTTTATTTTTATACCTACGCACAATACTTTTAACTAAAGGAGAATTATTCTCTATAAGCAATTCTTTTGCTTTCTCGTCCCCATTTTTGGCTTTTTCTAACAATAGTAATGTTTCTTCGTAATTAAGCACTTAAGTTCCCTTTTATTTTTAAGTTATAAATTTTGTTATCTTTTGTGCTTTTATATACTTACATCATATTCTTTGCTTTTTGATTATTTGCCAAATCAAATTTTTTTATAAGTAAAACTCTTAATCCACCATTTTCATTATTTGATACTTCTACAGTATCCATAAAACTTTCCATAACAGTAAAACCCATACCACTACGCTCTTGATTAGGTTTAGTTGTATAAAAAGGTTTTTTAGCTTCTTCTAAATTGCTTATACCCACACCAAAATCTAAAATTTCTATTTGAATTGTGTCTTTATATAAGTTTGCTTTTATTAATATATCTCCTACTTCACCCTGTGGATATGCATGAACAATACTATTAGTCACAGCTTCAGATACAGCTGTTTTAACATCAGTTAATTCGTCAATAGTTGGATTTAACTGTAAACAGAAACCAGATACAGTTGCCCTTACAAAACTTTCATTAACAGATAATGCTTTTATTTTAAGTTCCATTTGATTTATTGCTTCTTTTATATTTTTAACCATTTTTATTTCTCTCCTATAAAATAATAAAGTTATGAAATTTTTGGCATAATTTCATAAAGTCCTGTAAGTTTAAAAATTTTTTCTGCATGGTAAGATGGATTTGTTATGAAAATACTTACGCCTTTATCTTTCATCTTTTTATATCTTCCTATTAAAACTCCAATACCTGTACTATCCATAAACTTTAATTCTGATAGGTCAATTATTATTTGCTTTGATATTGTACTTAAAAATACTTCATCTAACTTCTTACTTGTATATTTTGCAGTGTGTTCATCAAGTTCGCCATTAAGCATTACATACAACACATTGTTATAATTTCTGTATTTAACTTCCATATATAAATAGAACTCCTTTAAAATTTAAATGATACTTTTATAGTAATTATTAAAAACTAAAATTATTAAAACAATATTTGGTTATATGTCTTATTTTGACTATTACCTTTTTTTGCAAAGTTAAATTTTATATAAAAAAAGTTTTTAAAAAAATATTAAAAAATTTTTATTTTTTTTGTTGACATATTGCAAAAGTTATTGTAATATTTAAAAGCATTATTTCAACGGGGTGTAGCGCAGTTGGTAGCGCACGTGGTTTGGGACCATGGGGCCGGGAGTTCGAGTCTCTTCACCCCGACCATTACTTTAAATGGATTTTCCCAGTTTTATGAAATATGCAAAGTGATGGGCCTTTAGCTCAGTTGGTTAGAGCAACCGGCTCATAACCGGTCGGTCCGCGGTTCAAGTCCGTGAAGGCCCACCAAATTCTTTTAAGTACCCTTTCAAACGGGTTTCAGGTACAAAAGAAAAAATAATTAACCTATGGCTCGGTAGTTCAGTTGGTTAGAACGCCGCCCTGTCACGGCGGAGGTCGAGAGTTCGAGTCTCTTCCGAGTCGCCATTACGATTTAAAATCGTAAACCCGCAAGCCTTGGTAGCTCAGTCGGTAGAGCAGAGGACTGAAAATCCTCGTGTCGGTGGTTCGATTCCGCCCCAAGGCACCAATACAGGCCACTTTCCTTTTAGGAAAAGTGTGTATTGTAAAACTTAATAAAGTGGTACTTTCCCACTTCATGCTGGTGTTGCTCAATGGTAGAGCAGCTGATTTGTAATCAGCCGGTTGTTGGTTCGATTCCGACCACCAGCTCCAGTCATGGTAATATTCCACCCAGAATATTGTTGCAAAACAATATTACCACCAGTATTACTGTGGCATTTGGGTAGGTTGCAGAGCGGTCAAATGCAACGGACTGTAAATCCGTCGTCTCCGACTTCGGTGGTTCGAATCCACCCCTGCCCACCAAATTAACATAGGTTTAACCTATGTTTTTTTATTGGATAAAAGCGACCTATTTTTATTTGTCACCATAAATGGAATATTACAAAAAAACACTTAAGAAATTTTCTTAAGTGTTTTTTTTATTTTGTTTTATTTTTATTAAAATTCTATTTAATAATTGCTTTGTGAAAAACCTTCTTACCTTTTTTAATTTTTACACCATCAACCAAATTTTGTTTTGTTAATTTTAAATCTGGTGTTAAAACTTTTTCATCATTAATAGTCACCCCACCTTGTTGAATAAGGCGTCTAATTTCACCTTTACTTGCACCAAGTTTGCAAAGCATCATAAGATCAACTACACCAATTTCTCCGTCAGTTAAATTTGATTCTTCAATTTCTGTAGTAGGCATATTTTCATCATTACCAAGCCCAGAGAAAAGAGATAAAGATACTTCTTTAGCTTTTTTAGCTTCTTCTTCACCATGAACAAGAGTTGTTAACTCATAAGCCAAGATTTCTTTCTTTTCATTTATTCTACTATCTTCCCAAGTTTCCATTTTTTCTATTTCTTCAATAGGTATAAATGTAAGCATACGAATACATTTCATAACATCAGCATCGTTAACATTTCTCCAGTATTGGTAAAACTCAAATGGACTTGTTTTATTAGGGTCAAGCCAAACAGCACCCTTTGCTGTTTTACCCATTTTTTTGCCTTCGCTATTCATAAGCAAAGTAATTGTCATTGCATAAGCATCTTTACCAGATTTTTTTCTTATTAAGTTTGTACCAGCAAGCATATTGCTCCATTGGTCATCACCACCAAATTGCATATTACAGCCATAATGTTCGTTTAAGTACCAAAAATCATATGATTGCATAATCATATAGTTAAATTCAAAGAAACTTAAACCTCTTTCCATTCTTTGTTTGTAGCACTCTGCTCTTAGCATATTGTTTACAGAAAAACAAGCACCAACTTCTCTTAACATATCAATATATTTCAAGTTAAGTAACCAATCTGCATTATTTACAATAATTGCTTGGTCTTCGCCAAAATTAATAAATTTTTCCATTTGTTTTTTAAAGCAATTGCAGTTATGTTCTATTGTTTCTGCAGTCATCATTGCTCTCATATCTGTTCTACCAGATGGATCGCCAATAAAACCAGTACCACCACCAAGAAGAACAACAGGTTTATTTCCTGCCATTTGTAATCTTTTCATAAGACATAAAGCCATAAAATGGCCTACATGCAAAGAATCTGCCGTAGGGTCAAAACCAATATAGAACTTTGCTCCACCATTATTAATTAAATCTTTAATTTCTTTTTCATCTGTAAGTTGAGCAATAAGCCCTCTTTTTTGTAATTCTTCAAAAATTTCCATAATAAAATATCTCCCTTATTAAAAATAAAAAGCCCCCTGTTTTTCAAAAATGAAAAACAGAGGACGAATGGGCTTATATTCGTGGTACCACCTCTTAGTTTAAGTACCTTTTTACAAAGATACTCCTTTTTTGCGTCTTAGTTAAAAATAACAAAACGCATAACGCTTTATCGGGCGTACCCGTCTTACCCTACTTTTATTTCAGGAAGCAACTCCAGAATGTATTCAAGCATTTTTGTTTTATTCTCTTTCACCAACCGAGAACTCTCTGAAAAACTTAAAATACTTTACTTCTTTCCTTCAATGTCTTAGTTATTTAAAAACGAAATTAGTTTATCAAATAAGATTTTTAAAATCAAGTTTTTATTTAAATTTTTATTATAAAATAAAAATAATTATTCTTCGTCAGGTTCTTCTGGCAAATTTACATTGTGATAAACATTTTGAACATCATCAAGGTTTTCTAATGTATCAACCATTTTGTTAAATGTTGCTAATTGATTTGCATCAAGATCTACATAGTTTTGAGGAATCATTGTAATTTCTGTAGATAAGAAAGTTAAACCTTTACCTTCTAATGCTTCTTTAACTTTTGTAAAGTCGCTTGGAGCTGTTATAATTTGATAAACATCACCATCATTAATTACATCTTCAGCTTCTGCTTCTAAACACATATCAATAAGTTCTTCTTCATTTACACTTGGTGTATTTTCCAAAATTAAAACACCCTTATTGTCAAATAAGTAAGAAACACAACCCAATGATCCTAAACTGCCATTATGTTTATCAAAAGCGTGTCTTACATCACCTGCTGTACGGTTTTTATTATCTGTTAAGCATTTAACAATAACAGCACTGCCACCAACACCATAACCTTCGTATGTTGTTTCTTCATAATCAACAGCGTTTAATTCTCCACTTGCTTTTTTAATACTTCTTTGGATATTATCGTTTGGCATATTGTTTTGTTTTGCTTTAGAAATAATATCTCTTAATTTTGCGTTGCTACTTGGATCTGGTCCACCAAGTTTAACTGCAACAACAATTTCTCTACCAATTTTAGTAAAAATTTTGCCTCTTGCTGCATCTGCTTTATTTTTTGTTGCTTGAATATTGTGCCATTTTGAATGTCCTGACATTGTAATAAATCTCCTTTTTAAACATTTGTATTATTATAAATATCTTTTAATATATTTGCATCTTCTGCCTGACAGCCACGAGATTCGCAAATGATAACTGGATTGATATCATATTTTTTAAGTACTTTTGCAAGAGGTGCAAACTCTGGACCATATTCTGTATCCTCCAAAGTTAAATGTTTTATTTCACCTTTTGCCCCATACATTATTTTAGAAAAATGTATATGTACTTTTTTTACTTTACTAATACCCAACTTGTCAATTAAATATTTAATAATTTCTTCAAAATCTTTTTCTGTTTTTAATTTACCTTGAAGTAATGAATTGATATGTCCAAAATCTAATGTTGGAACAAGATAATCAGCATATGTACAAATTTCTGCAATTTCTTGGTATGTGCCAAGTTGTTGGCTTTTGCCCATAGTTTCTGGACATAAAAGCATATTTTCTGTCATTATACCCGATTCATCAATTCTTTTTACAAGTTCCTTCATTCTTTTTTTAAGAAGTTCAAAAGAATCTTCTCTACTTAACTTACCACAAGTTCCCGGATGAAAAACACATCTATTACCTTGCATAAGTTTTAAATAATGCAAACTTTTTAAAATATAATCAAATGATTTTTCAACAAACTCATCATCTGGATTTGCTAAGTTTATATAATAAGGAGCATGCACACTAATTTCAATATTGTTGTCTTTACATTTTTCACCTAATGACTTTGCAACAAATTCACTTACAGTAAAGCCACGAGAAAATGAATATTCATAAGCATCAAGGTTTCTGTTTTTTAACCATTTTGGAGCATCTAAACTGCTTTTAAAACCTTGCTCATAAAATAAGTCACTATTACCTGCAGGACCAAATTTTATCAATGCTTTAAACTCCTTTTATTTTCAATTTTATTCAGCTAAAAATGTTTTTAAAGTAAACAAACCATTTTTAACTTCGCCAATACCTACTACATTATTTTCACATATTGTAGTATAAAAAACATTTTCTTTTAAATTTTCTGTTTTAAGTGGAATACCATTTAATAATTTTTGAAAATCTTGTTGCGAAATAGTAAATTTTTCAAAATCAATTAAAGCTTCTTTAAGTGATATTAGATTGTTTTGCAATATCTCTTTTGTAAGAGTATCGTAATCAAGAGCATTTTCTATTAAAAAAGGACCCGTTTTTGTTCTAATTAAACTTACCATTGTTGCACAAGTATTGAGTTTTTCACCCAAATCTCTACCTAAACACCTAATATATGTTCCAGCAGAACAAGTTATCAAAAATTCAAAAGTATCTTCACTTATTTGTTTTAGTGTTTTATATTCAAAAATAGTTATTTTACAAGGTTGAAGGTTAACTTCTTCACCTTTTCTTGCCAAGTCATAAGCTTTTTTCCCATTTATCTTTTTTGAAGAAAACATAGGAGGAACTTGTTCAATTTCTCCTATGAAATGACCTAAAGCTTTATTAACTTGCTGTAAAGTTGGTTTAATATTTGATTTTTTGATTATATTTCCTTCCAAATCTAAAGTATCGGTTTGTTCTCCAAATTTAAACTGAGCAATATATGTTTTTTGTTTTTTTAAAAAATAATCAAATATCCTTGTGGCTTTACCTATGCAAATAGGCAAAACACCTTGTGCAAGTGGGTCTAATGTACCCATATGACCAACTTTTTTTATGTTTAATAATTTTTTTATTTTTACAACAACATTTGAAGAAGTTGTTCCAACAGGCTTATTTATATTAACTACGCCTATCATAATATCCCCTTTTATTTTTCGTTTGGATATTTATCAAGTTCTTCTTTGCAAGCAGTTAAAATTCTGCTTAAAACTTCTTTATAACTTCCGTTTGCTTTGCCACCTGCTGCTCTGATGTGTCCACCACCATCAAAGTTTTTAGCAACATCACAAACATTTGCATATTTGTTAGATCTAAAACTTATTGTAAAGAAACCTTTTTCCTTTTCTATAACCTTAACTCTAATTTCATTGCCGTCTACGCCATCTAAAAATTGAAATGATGCAGAGTTGTCACAAATTTTTTCAAATCTTTTATAAGATTTGTAGTTAAAAAATGTAACATAAACTTTTTCATTAAGATATGATTTTGTATTTCTTAAAGCAGATTTATAAAAATACAAATAGTTTTTTTGTTTGTATTTAAACATATTATAATTTGCTTCTTGAAGGTCAAAATTATAGTTAATCAACTCATAAGCGTGTTTATGGCTTATGTTGCTTGTTGATGGATGTTGAAAGCAACCTGTATCAGAAGAAAGCCCTGCATAAAGGTTAAGAGCTATTTCTGAGTTAATTGTAACATCTAAGTTTTTAATTAATTCATATACTAAATCTGCAGTACTTGGCGAGTTGCTGTCTGTATAAGAATAATCAAATTGATAATCCATTTTTTGGTGATGATCAATATTTACTTTGATTTTTGCCTTATCAAAGTATTCGCCATATTTTCCTACCCTATCTAAAGAATTGCAATCAAGCATAATACAAACATCTGCTTTTGCAATTTTATTAGGTCTTTCTTCAAGTGGAATTTTTAAAAATGCAATATTATGTGGAACTTTGCCATCACAATAAGCATATGCTTTTTTATTCATTTTTTTAAGTGTTAACCTTAAAGCGTTAACAGAGCCAAGAGCATCAGCATCTGGACCAATGTGACAAAACAAAGCAAAAGTTTTGTACTTGTTAATAATATCTAAAATTTCTTTCATACTTTCCTCTTAATTTAAACAGTTTTGAAGGTATAATTTATTTTTTTAATTCTTAACAACAAAATTTTAATTTTTGTCATTATCATCATCTATTCCAAGAGAACTGATGATTTCATTTATTTTTTGGCTATATTCTGCACTTGTGTCTAAGCCAAAATCTAAACTTGGTACGCATCTAAATTCTATTTTTGAAGCAAGTTGTTTGCGTATATAACCACTTGCAGATTTTATTGCTTCTAATATTTCTGTACTTCCTTCTTTGTTATATATGCTTAAATAAACTTTTGCATATTTAAGGTCGGGAGTTGTAGAAACACTTGAAACAGATATAATACCCTTAATTCTTGGGTCGCTAATATCATTGTTTATTATATCGCTTATATATCTTTGAAGCAAAGAGTTAACTTTTTCTATTCTATTACTCATTTAACTTTCCTTTTTATATTAAACACTACAAAACTAATTATAAATTAATTTGTTGTTTAACAATACATTCAATAATGTCACCTTCTAAAATATCATTAAAGCTTTCAACTTTAATACCACATTCATAACCAGCAGCAACTTCTTTAACATCATCTTTTTCTCTTTTTAAAGTTGCTAATTTTCCTTCAAAAATAACATTATCTTTTCTGTATACTTTAAGTTCTGAATTTCTAACAATTTTACCATCAAGAACATATGAACCAGCAATTGTACCAACACTGCTAATTTTAAATAATGCTCTAACTTCAGCGTGTCCAACAACTTTTTCTTCATATTTTGGAGCCATCATTGATTTTAAGATTTTTTCCATATCTTCAATTGCTTTATAAATAATGTCGTATTCTTTAATTTCAACTTTATTTTGTTTAGCAAAGTTTGCAATTTTATTCATTATTTTTGTGTCAAAAGCAATAATAGTTGCATTTGAAACTTTTGCAAGTTGAATATCATTTTCGTTGATATTACCAACACCACTATAAATAATTTCAATTTTAACTTCTTCGTTTTTAATTTCAAGCAATGATTGTTTTAAAGCTTCTACAGAACCTTGGTTATTTGCTTTTAATAGTAAGTTGTATGACTTTTTATCTTCGCTAACAGGAGTTGCCAAGAATTCATCAAGACTCTTTGGCATACCACTTTCAATTTTATCTTGAGCCATTTTAATTTTTCTTTCTGCAATAACTTGCTTACTGAATTTTTCATCAACAACTTGAATTGGATCACCTGCATTTGGAACACTATCAAAACCTAAAATTGAAACAGGCATTGATGGTCCAGCTTTTGAAACTAAGTTGCCTTTGTCGTCCATAATAGCTCTTACTTTACCAAGAGCAAAACCAGAAACAATGCTATCGCCAAGTCTTAAAGTACCATTTTGTACGATAATGTTTGCAACTGGACCTCTGTTTTTATCAAGTTCGGCTTCAATAATTGTACCAACAGCTTTTCTCTTTTTATTGCATTGTAAAGTTTGCATTTCTGCAACAAGTAAAATTGTTTCAAGTAAGTTTTCAATACCTTCACCAGTTACAGAAGAAACTGGAACGATAATTGCATCTCCACCCCATTCTTCTGGTAAGACATCATACTCTGTTAATTGTTGTTTAATTCTATCAACATTAACACCTTGTTTATCCATTTTTGTAATTGCTACAACCATTGGAACTTTTGCTTGCTTAATATGTTTAATAGCTTCAACTGTTTGAGGTTTAATACCATCATCACCAGCAACAATAAGAATTGCCACATCAGTAATTTCTGTACCTCTTTTACGCATATTGATAAAAGCTTCGTGACCCGGAGTATCAATAAATGTAATTTTTTCACCTTTCCAATTAATTGAATAAGCACCAATTGCTTGTGTAATACCACCTGCTTCGTGTGAAGTAACATGTGTTTTACGAATATAGTCAAGAAGTGATGTTTTACCATGGTCTACGTGACCTACAATTGTAACAATTGGAGGGCGTTTTTCGTTGTTTGTACCATCATCAATTACAGCACTTTCTTTTAATTTTTCTTCAAAGGTTTTTTCAAGTTTTAACTCAAGAGTAACACCTAATTCGCTTGCAACAAGTTCTGCAGTAGCAAAATCGATTGGGCTATTAATAGTTGACATAATGCCCAAAACCATAAGTTGTTTAATAATATCTGTAACAGGTTTACCAATTTTTTCTGATAACAACTTAACTGTTAAGTTTGAAGTTGTAATAACTGCATTTGTAATAGGAGCAGAAATAATTGGAGTACTTTCAACTTTTGGTCTTTTAAGTTTAAGTTTTCTTGTAACCATTCTTTCTTCAATATTTTGCTCTTCAATTAAACCACGGCGAAGAAGTGATTTTTTATTAATTCTTCTTTCTTCTTCTCCACCTCTTTCATTTGTCTTTTTCTTATTACCAAAAGCTCTTTCTTTTGTTGCAAAAGCAGTTGCAGCTGATGTTAAATTATTGTTCTTTTTAGGAATAATACCCATTAAAGATTTATTTTGAGATTTAACAGCACCTGTTGCACCCGGAGCATTGTTATTAAATGGGCGTTGGAAGCGTTGAGATCCTTGTTGCCCAGCAGTATTTTGGTTTGTATAAGGTTTAAAACCGTTTTGATTTTGTCTATTAAAGCCACCTTGAGTGTTATTATAAACAGGTCTTTGACCCGGTTGATAAGGAGTATGTTCGCCATTATTAAAGGTTCTTTGAGCAAAACCATTTTGACGATTATTAAAGTTATTATTTTTGTTATAAGGTTGATTATTAAAGCTATTTTGGTTGCGATAACCATTTTGACCTTGCCTATTGTCGGCATATCTTGGAGTAAAAGTTTTTACTTCTTTTTGTGCTGGAACAGTACCTTGTTGGCGTTGAACAGAAGTTTCTACTTTTGTTTGTTGAATAGAAACCTTTTCTTTTGCCACTTCTACTTTTGGTTGAACGGCTACAGGAGTTTCTTCTACTACAAGTTTTGATTTTTCTTTTTTAGTTTTTGCTTCGTTTTCTTTAGATTCAAAAAGTTCTGCAAAAGAAACATTTTCGCTATCGTCTTTTACAGGTCTTGAAGCACTTTCAGCAAGGCGTTGCTTTGCTTGTTCTTTTTGCAATTCTTGTTTAATTTTGTTTTCTTGCTCAAATTTAATATTTGCTAATTTTTCCTTATAACTGTTTAAAAGGTTAAAAGATTGTTGTTTTGCCTTTTTAACCTCATGAAAAAGTGAAGGTATTAAACCCTCTGTATTCATCTTGTATAAAGATTTAATATTATTAATACTTTGTTGTTTTTCTTCGTTGTTAATTTCGCTCAAAAGATTATACTCCTATTTATTTGGCTTTATATATTTTAAAACAATTAAATTGTTGTTTTAACTATAGAATTTTTTAAGTTTTCTAAAACTTCATTACTTATTTCGCACTTAAAAGCACGATTTAATGCTTTTGTTTTTATACATTTTTCAAAGCAATCAGAATTTGCACAAACATATGCTCCTCTTCCGTTTGCTTTAAATGTTTTGTCTATAAAAATTTGATTTTCGTTGTTTTTTACAACTCTTACCAAATTCTTTTTTTCTTGCATTTGTCTGCAAGCAACACACATTCTTAAAGGAATTTTTTTTGGCATATTAAATTTTCCTTATTATTCAATATCGTTTAATAAATCATCTGTACCTTCAAGTAAGTCATCAGATAAAACTTCTTCTTGGTTAGAATCTAAACTTGGTTCTTCAAAAACTTCTTGAGAATCGCTTTCAAAATTATCTTTTTCTAAATTAAAAAATAATTCTCCATCAATTTGTCTTGCAACACTTTCTGATTTAACATCAATCTTCCAACCAGTTAATTTAACAGCAAGGCGTACATTTTGACCACTCTTACCAATAGCAAGTGAAAGTTTATCATCTGGAACAACTGCTCTTGCATAATTGTTTCCGTCTAAAGCATAAACTGTTAACACTTTTGCTGGGCTTAATGCTCTTGCAATGTATTCTAATGGATTTTCAGAATATTCAATAATATCAATTTTTTCGCCGTTAAGTTCGTTAACAATAGCGTTAATTCTCATACCTTTATTACCTACGCAAGCACCTACGACATCAACATTTGGATTTGAGCAATAAACTGACATTTTTGTTCTGTAACCAGCTTCACGAGTAATGTTTTTAACTTCAATTTCGCCAGATTTTATTTCTGGAACTTCTAACTCGAATAATCTTTTAACAAAACCCGGATTGCTACGAGAAACTTGAACATATGTTGATTTGATAGAATCTTTAATATTTTTAACATAAACTTTAATTCTATCACCAATAGCATAATTTTCACCCGGAATTTGGTCATTTTCTTGCATAACACCTTCTGTTTTAGAGCCCGGTATTTCTACATAAACAACACCTGCTTCAATTCTTCTAATAAGACCAGTAACAAGTTCGTTTTGTTTTTCAGATAATTCACTCATAGCAACTTGGTGTTCTGCTTCTCTTAATTTTTGCATAACAACTTGTTTTGCAATTTGAGCAGCAATTCTACCAAATTCTTTTGGTGTTACTTCTTCCATAATAACATCTTCAAGTTGATAAGATTTTTTAATTTTCTTTGCATCTTCTAAACTGATTTCTTTATCTGGGTCTACAACTTCTGCAACAACCGTTTTATAACTATAAACTCTAATTGTGTTTTTTTCTGGGTTAAGTTTTACGCTTGCTGATTTTGCTTCTCCAAAATTCTTTTTGTAAGCAGATGTTAAAGCAGATTCAAGTGCTTCTATAAAAAACTCTTTATTAATTTTCTTTTCTCTTTCTAAATCTTCAAGTGCTAAGAAAAAATCTTTGTTTACCATTTTTTTATCTCTCTCCTATATTTTTACATTTGGTTTGCAAACTGCAATATTTTGACGCAAAATAATAATAGAAGCTTTTTCTTCAACTTCTACCTCAATTTGTTTTTCGTCAAAACTTTTTAATATGCCTATAATTTCTTTTTTGTTGTTATCCGTTTGGACAAAAAGTTTTATATAAATTTCGGTATTCAAGCATCTTTTAAAATCTTTATCAGTTTTTATTGGTTTATCAAGACCTACTGAAGAAACATTAAGATAATATCCTGCTCCGTTTGTTGGGTCTAACTCATCTAAAATTGGGTCTACCGTTCTATGAACCAACTCGCAATCTTTTATAGTTATTGGACCTTTTGGTGAAGTTATAAAAAGAGTTAAGTTCATACCATTTTGTTTTTTTGCATATTCTACTTCATACAACTCATACCCAAGTTCACTTATAACCTGTTGTAGATTTTCTTCAACAATACTTGCTGTTTTACCTTGCATAATACCTCTTTTAAATTTATTTTGCCCTAAGTAACAATTAAGAGTGGCTTTGGACCACTCTTAAAGTAACAATTTTAAGCTGAAAACATTGTATCACACAGCAAAACAAATTTCAAGTACTTTTTTTGTTTAATATGATATTATAGTAAAAATTATATATATTTATATATATTATTCCTTTTCTTAAATTTTTATGATACACAAAAAAAATTAAAATTAATATAGTTTTATAAATACTTCTGCAGTAGCAATAACATCATTTAAAGCCCTATGAGCGTCAACTAAGTTAACTTCTAAATACTTTGAAACTGTTGCCAATTTATAATTTCTTAAACCCTTGAGTTTATCTTTTGCCAAAACAAAAGCATCAATTTGAGTATTGTTAAAGTTAAGCCCCACAAGTTTGCCTGCTTTTTCTAAAAACAAAGCATCAAAAAGTTTGTTATTATAACCTACCATTTGGCAATCTTTACAAAAAAGATAAAAATCTCTTATAATTTGTTCTATAGAATAGCAATTTGCAACCATATCATCTGTAATTCTATTTACCTTACTTGCT
>JAFQFI010000045.1 GCA_017398655.1 Clostridia bacterium | reverse complement strand
TATTTGTTTTTCATAAAAAAATAAAAAAGGAACGCCTAATTTTTAAGACCTTCCTTTTTTTATTTAAATTTTCTTTCTTAAAACATCTCCTGCTTTAAGTGGCAAATCTGTTTTTAAAATTAACTTTTGTTGAACAAGTTTAGCTTCAGTTAATTCTTCTCCATTTAAATCAACCATTTTTTTAACCTTAATTTGTTTATTAAATGTATCATTTGGAGATAAAACTTCAAGGGTATCTCCTATAACAAATTTATTTCTTTGTTCAATTTCAACTTCACCATCTTTTTGATTTTGTGTAACAATTGCCATAAATTCGTGAGTTTGAACAGGCATAGAAGTTTCTAAATATTCACTTTCTTCTTTTTGCTTATCTTTAAAGTTAAAGCCAGTTGTGTATCTTCTATGACTTGTTTTTTCAAGTTCTTCAATTAACACATCTGGGCAAGTATAATTATCAAAATTTTTATTTAAAATATCAACAGCCCTTCTGTACGCATTAGTAATTGTTGCAACATAATATGGAGATTTCATCCTGCCTTCTAACTTAAAACTTGTTACACCTGCTTTTGCTAATTGGTCAATATATTTTATCATATTTAAATCTTTGCTATTTAAAATATAAGTACCTCTATCATCTTCTTCAATAGGAAGTTCTTGATTTTTTCTACTTACTTCATTTATTGTATATTTCCATCTGCAAGCTTGAATACAAGCCCCATTATTACTGCTTCTACCACTAAGATAATTACTTAATAAACATCTACCAGAATAACTTATACACATTGCACCATGAACAAAAGCTTCAAGCTCTATATCTTGTGGAATATAATCCCTAATTTCTTTAATTTCTGTTAAAGATAATTCTCTTGCCAAAACAATACGCTTAACACCCAAATCACACAAAAGTTTTGCTGTGTATTTGTTTGTAACATTTGCTTGCGTACTTACATGAATATCTGTATCTGGAGCATATTTTTTTGCAAATTGCATTATACCTATATCAGAAATAATAAGTCCATCAACTTTTAAACTGTTAAGATATTGCAAGTATTCTGGCAAAGCTTCAAAATCTCTGTTATGAGCAACTATGTTAACTGTTATATACGCTTTAACATTATGTTTATGACAAAAATCAACTGCTTCTGCAATTTCTTCTCTTTCAAAGTTTCCAGCAAAAGCTCTTAAGCCAAAACTTTTGCCAGCAAAATAAACAGCATCAGCACCAAAGTATACAGCTGTTTTTAATTTTTCCATATTTCCTGCAGGACTTAAAACCTCTAATTTCATAAGTATTCCTTTTTATTTTTTCTATTAATTATCTTTTAATATTTTTTTTATATTAACATTTTTATTTGTTTTTAATATTTTTATTATTTTAAAAAGCTTTCTTCCCTGCTAAATAAAAGAGAAAAAAGCTTTTTTATTTTAAACAATAATATTTACAATTTTGTTTGGTACAAATATTACTTTTTTAATTTCTCCAGTAATATAACCAGATAATTTTTCGTGATTTTTAATAAGTTCTAAAACTTTATCTTGAGGAGTGTTTTCTTCAACTTTTAAAACATCTCTCATTTTGCCATTAAATTGAACTGGTAAGTTAATATATTTTACAGAATTGTCAACTCTAACTGTTGGCCAATTTGATTTGCTAATATATTCTTTATTACCAATTTGTTCGTTTAACTCTTCAGCAATGTGTGGAGCAAAAGGATATAAAAGTTTTAAGAAATCTGTCATTTCTTCACGAGAAATAAATTTATCTTGATAAATAGTATTAACAAAAGTCATTAATGCAGAAATACCAGTGTTAAATTTAAGAGCAGCAATATCATTTGAAACTTTTTCTATAATAGAGTTAAGTTCTGTAATATGTTCTGCGTGAACACCTTTATGGTCATCAATAAAGTCAACCATTCTTTCAACTCTATCTAAAAATCTCTTGCAACCATTAATGTTTGCGCTTGACCAAGGAGCTGCACTTTCATATTCTGCCATAAATAAAATATATAATCTTAATACATCAGCACCAAAGTTGTTGATAATTTCCATAGGATCAACAACATTACCTAAGCTCTTGCTCATTTTGTTGCCATCTTCACCCAATACTAAACCTTGAGTAGTTCTCTTTGAATATGGTTCTTCAAAAGGAACAACACCAATATCGTATAAGAACATATTCCAGAATCTTGAATAAATTAAGTGACGAGTAACATGTTCCATACCACCGTTGTACCAATCAATTGGACCCCAATATTTAAGTTTGTCTTGAGAAGCCAATTCTTTATCGTTGTTTGGATCCATATATCTAAGATAATACCAACTTGAACCAGCCCATTGAGGCATTGTGTCAGTTTCACGCTTTGCCTTGCCACCACATTTTGGACAAGTACAGTTAACCCACTCTGGAACTTGAGCAAGAGGAGATTCTCCATTTTTAGATGGTTTAAAATCTTTAACCTCTGGCAATTTAACAGGCAATTGGTCTTCTGGAACTAAAACAGTACCACATTTTTCACAATAAACAATTGGGAATGGTTCTCCCCAATATCTTTGACGATTAAAAGCCCAATCTTTCATTTGATAATTTGTTTTTGCTTCACCAATATTTTCTTTTGCTAAATGTTCAATCATCTTAGCAATTGCATCTTTAACACCTAAACCATTTAAGAATTCAGAGTTAATCATTTTGCCTTCGTTGATGTCTGTAAAAGCTTCTTTTGAAATATCGCCACCCTCAATAACAGGTATAATAGGCAAATTAAACTTTTTAGCAAAGTCATAATCTCTTGTATCGTGTGCTGGTACAGCCATAATAGCACCTGTACCATAACCCATCATTACATAATCTGCAATAAAAATAGGAACTTCTTTATTATTAAGCGGATTAATAGCAACAATACCATCAAGCTTAACACCAGTTTTATCTTTGTTAACTTGAACTCTATCAAACTCACTTTTTTGTTTTGCTTTTGCTTGATAATCTTTAACTTCGTTTATATTTTTAATTTTATCTGCATACTTTTCTAAAATTGGATGCTCTGGAGCAATAACCATAAAGGTTACACCAAATAAAGTATCTGCCCTTGTTGTATAAATTCTTAAAGTATCTTCCTGAGAACCAATTTTTACTTTAAAATTAACTTCTGCACCAGTAGATTTACCAATCCAGTGGCGTTGTTCTTCTTTAACTCTTGCAGGGAAATCAAGTTTGTCTAAACCCGATAATAATCTTTCTGCATAATCTCTAATTTTTAAGAACCAAACTTCTTTTTCTTTTTGAACAACTTGAGAGTGACATCTATCACATTCTCCACCTTGGCTTTCTTCGTTTGATAAAATAACATCACAAACGGGACAATAGTTAACAAGAGCTTTGCTCTTATATGCTAAACCTTTTTTATAAAGTTGACAGAAAATCCATTGTGTCCAATGATAAAATTTTTCATCAGTTGTATCAATTTCTCTTGCCCAGTCAAAAGAATAACCCACTCTCTTAAGTTGGGCTTTCATATTTTTAATGTTGTTATCTGTTGCAATTCTTGGTGCAATATTATTTTTTATTGCAAAGTTTTCTGTTGGCAAACCAAAAGCATCCCAGCCAATAGGAAACATAACATTGTATCCTTGCAACCTTTTCATTCTGCTTACAACTTCTAAAGAAGAATAAGCTTTAATATGTCCAATATGAAGTCCCACGCCTGATGGGTAAGGAAACTCTACCAGGCCCATAAACTTTGGTTTTTTGTCAAAATCTTTTGACTTAAAAACTTCTTCTTTTTCCCAAATTTCTTGCCATTTCTTTTCAACTCTTTCAAAGTCCATTTTTTCGTACCTCATATAAAAATTTTTTTAATTATTTTAACTTATTTTCTTTTTGTTTTATTAACCTCTTTTCCTTTTAAGTTAGTTAATAATTTTATTTAAAAAACAGTAAATTAAAATACTTATAAAGTTTATTACTATTTAAGCATTTTGTCAAATTTTAATAAAATAATAGTTATATATATTAAATATTGCCAATAATTTATAATCTCTTTATAATATGCCTACATAAAGTTGACACCAAACAAATAAAAATTATAAAATTTAATTAGAAAATAAATCTTACAGAAAGGAGATTTTTTATGAAAGGTTTAAAAATTACAAATATTGTTTTATTATCTCTTCTTGCTGTTGCACAATTTTTTGCTATATACTTTATTGTTCCTGTTTTTCAACTTGTTGTTAACAAAGAAAGTGCTGCTGGCTTTGCAATTTTAGCCCTCATTCCTATGTTTTTACTTTTCACTGCTGCCGTTTTTGTTTTATCAATTATTTTATCTGCAACAACAAAAAAATTAAAAAACTTAATTATTTCAAATGGACAATCACCAAATTTCTTTATTAAAATGAGTGGCTGGATTGGCTGGATATTTTTACTTATAAACATTGTTTTATTTGTTTTACTTTATATAGTTTAAATACAAAAACAAAACAAAAAAGTTGTTAAGAGTTTTACACTTTTAACAACTTTTTTTTATCATAAAACAATTTAACTTTTAAAAAATTAATCTTCTTTTTTATCTTCTGCCTTTTCTTCTTTCTTAATATTTTTAATAGAATATTTTGCAGAAATTCCCCTTACTTGATTTACAGGTAAACTAAAACAAATGCCCATGCCATTTTCGTCAAGTTTTCCACCCTCTACAACAGCTTGCATAATATTATTTTTATTTTCGGTTGGAGTAAGAGTCATAATAATTTCTTTTTCTGGTTGAATACTAACACCCATAATACTATCTTTTTCAAAAGGGCTTGTACCTCTGCCATAAATAATTGTGCCACCATTTGCACCTGCTTCACGAGCTGCTTCTACAATTGCGTCAGAGTGTCCTCTGTTAACAATGCTAACTATAAGTTCAAATTTCTTATCCATAATTATTTTCTCCTTTTACCCTACTAAATAAATTGTTCCATACTTTGTTTTGTTGCACTTTTAAGTGGAATTGTAAATGCAATTGCTGCATATTTTTCGTCTAATAAAAATTTACCTTCAAGTTTATCCAAAATTCTTTCACTTTCGTCAAGTTGAATAACTGCAAAAATCATTTCTTTTTCTTTGTTATACAAACCAAAAATGTCTGCCAAACTTGATGGAGCTGTACCACTACCAAAACTTACAATACTAAGATTTACATCAAGTTTTTCTAAAAACTCAGTAACCTCTTCACCATAACCTCTGTTTGTAACAACTACAAGAAGTTCTAACATAGGAGGATATACATTTTGTTTTTTTATCTGTCTTTTTAAAGATAAACTTATTTTCTTTTTAGGTTTTTGTTTAGATTTAACTTTTTCCATTACCTAATTCCTCCTTTAACATTTTCTTTTTTTACAGTAACTTTTTTAGTTGTTTTTTTAGTTTTAGAAAGTTGAGTATTATCCCAATCAAATTCAACAATTTCAAAGCGTTTAACTTTAGATTTAACAAGTTCTTTTTCTGCTTTAATAAGAACAAGTTTATAAATAAAGCCAAGTATTTGCATAGATAAAATTGGAAAAGCTGCAATTAAAGCAATTGTGCCAAAACCTGATGCTCCTTCAGCAGAAAGACCTATAACCATAGGTAATGTAAACGAAACTGCCATTGCTCCAGTTGCTACGCCACCAGAGTCAAAAGCAACAGCCGTAAACAGTTTTGAATTGAAAAACCCTAAAGCAACTGCTAACAAATAAACAGGAACTAAAATATAAAGCAAACTAAAGTTATACATAGATTGCATTACTGCCATAGCAACAGAACATGCAACCCCAATACAAACAACCCAAACAATAACTCTTTGTTTTAAAACACCACCAGTAATATCTTCAACTTGCTTTTTTAAAACTTGCAATGCTGGCTCTGCCAAAATTGCACAAGCACCCAAACCAAATCCAATAGGAATTGCAATCCAGTTAAAATCAAGCCCACCTAAAAACTCGCCAATGGCTGTTCCCATTTTTGAATATCCACACTCAACACCAGTTAAAAACAATGTAATACCAACAAAAGTATAAGCAAAACCCATAAACATTTTTAAAACTTTTTGTTTTGGAAATTTAAATGCAAAAATTTGAAACAAAACAAAAATTACAATTATCGGTAACAATATTAAAGCAACATCACCCAAGTAACCAAGCATTGCATGACCAAGGTCACCAAAAACGCTTGTAGATTGAGCAACACTTTCAATAACAACACTATCACTTGGTTTTAAAAACAAACTCAAAATCATAACAGCCAAAATTGGACCTGCAGAACAGAGTGCAATTAAACCAAAACTATCATCTTCGTTTTTACCACTTCTAACAGCAGACAAACCCAAACCAAAAGAAATTAAAAACGGTACAGAAATAGGGCCTGTTGTAACACTACCAGAGTCAAAAGCAATAGGCATAAATTCTTTTGGAACAAAAAAAGCCAAAACTAAAATTGCAGTATAACAAATTGCTAAAATAACAGATAAACGCCATTTAAATACAAGTTTTAAAATTGCAAACATCAAAAAAATACCAACGCCAAGCGAAACAGTAGAAATAAACAACCAAACACTATTTAAACTTGAATACTCTGAAACTTGGTTTGCAAGAACCATTAAATCTGGCTCTGCAAAAGTAATAATAAACCCAATAACGAAACTACAAACAATCATAAACCATATTTTTTTAGATTTTGATAATGTAGAACCAATATTTTTACCAAGCTCTTCCATAGCACTATCTGCACCCATTGTAAAAAGAGCCATACCAAGCAACAATAAAACTGCACTTATTGCAAGTTTTATTATGTCATTAGTTTCTGTTGGAACAAAAAAAATAACAAGAGCAAAAATAACCAAGGTAATAGGAAAAACTGCCATAAAAGATTCTTTAAGCTTTAACATAAAATTTTTAAACATAGTACTTCCCCTTGGTTAAATGTTGTTTTTCATAAATGGTATTAAAAGTTTTAATAACTTTTTAAATATACACTATATAAATTAATTATATATAATAAAAAAATTTTTTCAAATAAAAAAATAAATTTGTGCAGGTTTTATATTGTTTTTTTATCATTTAATTAAATATTTTTTAATTATTTTAATATCTTTATTTATAAGACATAAAAATATGCTAAAAATTCAATAAATATTAATAAAAAAATAAATATATTTTTACAAAATTTTTACAAATTAAATGCATAAAAAAAATATATATAACATTGACTTTTAGTATATACATATTTATAATAGTTTTGTTGTAAAATACAACAATTTAATATGTGGAGATATTTATATGAATAACCTTGATTTTACAATATTTGATAAGTTTAAAGATATTGCAAATCGCCTTAGTTTAATTCAAAAAGAAGTTGCAGAAAAACTTAAACTTAATTGGGGCTATTTAAAAGTTTTAACTGCCCTTGCCAATCAAGAAGGTTTATCTCAAACAAAACTTAGTTTTTCTTGTGGCTTAGATAAACCAGCAACAAGTAGGTTAATAATAAAAATGACTTCTGATAATTTAATAAAAAAATATTATAAAGATAATAATAAAAAAACTACTTGTTTATTTTTAACAGAAGCAGGAAAAAAACTTGCAGAAAAAATATCACAAATAAAACAAAAATTACAAAAAAAATATTTCAATGTATTAAATAATAAAGATAAAGAAACTTTTAATTTGTTACTCACCTCTTATTTAAAATAAAAAAGGAGAAAACCATAAAATGCTTAAATTAGATAATATTACAAAAGTATATGAAATGGGCGACCTAAAGGTTGAAGCATTAAAAGGCATTAGTTTAGAATTTAGAAAAAACGAATTTGTTTCTGTTTTAGGCCCAAGTGGTTGTGGTAAAACAACTCTCCTTAATATTATAGGTGGTCTTGATAGATATACAACTGGTGACTTAGTTATAAACAATAAATCGACCAAAGAGTATAAAGATAAAGATTGGGATAATTACAGAAACCACTCAGTCGGCTTTGTATTTCAAAGTTATAACTTAATACCTCATCAAACTGTTTTAGAAAATGTAGAACTTGCCCTAACTCTATCGGGCGTAAGTAAAGAAGAACGCCACAAAAGAGCAATTGCTGTTTTAGAAAAAGTTGGTCTTAAAGACAAAATTAAAAACAAACCGAACCAACTTTCGGGTGGTCAAATGCAAAGAGTTGCAATAGCCCGTGCATTAGTTAACGACCCAGAAATTATTTTGGCTGACGAACCAACCGGTGCACTTGACTCTTCAACAAGTGTTCAGATTATGGAGTTATTAAAAGAAATATCAAAAGATAAACTTATTATTATGGTTACCCATAACCCAGAACTTGCCGAACAATATTCTTCAAGAATTGTAAAACTTCTTGATGGAAATTTAATAGATGATAGCAATCCATTTACAGAAGAAGAAGGCAAAAAGGAAAAACCTTTACTTGGCGTTAGTGATGACTCAGAGTTAAACAAAACTCAACTTAAAAAGAAAAACACCAAAAAGAAAATGTCTTTTTGGACTGCCCTATCTCTTAGTTTTAAAAACTTACTTACTAAAAAGGGTAGAACAATTTTAGTATCAATTGCCGGAAGTATTGGTATTATAGGTATTGCACTTATTTTGGCTATATCAACTGGTTTTTCAACTTATATAAATAAAATGCAAGAAGATACTTTATCTTCAACCCCTATTACAATAGAATCAAAAAGCATTGACTTTACTTCAATTGTAACCCAAATGTTTTTAGACCAAGCACAAAACGATAAAATTACTCACGACAAAGATGGTGTTTATATTAAAGAAAATATAACAAATATTTTAAACAATGTTGGCAATAATTTAAACTCAAACAATCTTGATAAATTTTACACTCATTTACAAGAAAATTATGATGAAATTAAAGATTATGTTAACGGCATTCAATATACATACGATTTAGATCTTGAGTTTTACAACCCAGAAGAAATGTCTATGATTCCAACCATACCAGAAAATGTTCAACCAAATAGTACTGCATTAATGGATATGGTTATTAAATATGCACTCTTCTACTTTGAATATCAAACAAAAACAATTGTAGAGCAATTGCCGGGCTATAGCGCAAAAATTTCAAAAAATGGTGAATACACTATTTGGGATTGGGTCAACAAAAATTATAACGAAGATTTAGGTTATATTAGAGATGACTTAGAAAATACAGCAGATGAAACACCCGGTTATATTATTTTAAGCGCAAACGAAGTTTTTAAACTTATATCTAAATTAACTGGCGTTAACTTTGGTGCAAGTTCAGATTCTTCAAGTGGTGGCGCAGCAATGACATTTTCTCAAATGAAAATATTTTACGAAATGCTTGATAATCAAGAACTTATAAAATCTCAATACGATTTAGTAGGTGCAAATAGCCGTTACACACAAAGTGCAGACGAAGCACTTTTAGTTTTAGATAAAAATCACGAAGTTGATGATTATATTTTATATTCATTAGGTCTTATTTCTGAACCAGAAATGGATAACACAATTAAAAAAGTAATTAAAGGTGACACACAAAAAACAAAAATTGATTATGATAAAATTTTAGAAAATCCAATTGAATACAAAGTTTTAACAGAAAGCGATTATTTTGTTTTTGATTCTAACTTAAATAAAGTAGTAGATATAAGATTATTTAACAAAGCCACTCTTGGAAAAGACGAACAAAATAATGATATAGCAAATCCTGACTACAACCCAGAGAAATATTATCAATATTATGCTATAGCATTACAAAATTGTACAAATACAATAAAAATTGTTGGTATTGTAAGACCAAACGAATCTACCGACAATGGTTGCTTAAGTGTTGGTGTTGCATACTCTGCAGATTTAACTGACAATTTAATAACTTATTACAATTCTTCTAAAGGCGTAGAAAGTGGAGCTATATCTTCTATAGATAAAGGCAACCCAACCACAATAAACATTTACATTAATTCTTTTGAATCTAAAGAACATATTAAAAATTTTATAACAAAATATAATAATAGTGTTGCAAATGAAGATAAAATTTCATACACAGATTTAGCTGGTATGATTATGGGTACAGTTTCTACAATTATCACATCAATTACTTATGTTTTAATTGCTTTTGTTAGTGTTTCTTTGGTAGTTAGTTCAATTATGATTGGTATTATTACATATATTTCAGTTATTGAAAGAACTAAGGAAATTGGTGTTCTTCGTAGCGTAGGTGCATCTAAAAAAGATGTTAAACGCGTTTTCACTGCAGAAAGTTTTATTATTGGTTTTGCAAGTGGTATGATAGGCATTTTGGTATCTTTATTGCTTACAATACCAATTAACCTTGTATTAAAACACTTTACAGGTATTTGGGGGCTTGCAGCATTGCCTGTTGGTGGCGCAATTGCTTTGGTTGTTATAAGTGTTGTACTTACACTTATTGCTGGCGTAATACCTGCAAATTTTGCTGCTAAAAAAGACCCTGTTGTTGCATTAAGAAGTAACTAAAATAAAAGTAAAAAAAGTCACAGTTATGTGACTTTTTTTTGTAATAATTTTAACTTTTTTATCATAATGTTATATAAAAAAACAAATATTGGTAAAATAAAAACTTTATTTTGTATTTGCCAATTATATCTTTGTTTGCTATAATCACTCGTGTATTTACAAAAAACACATAATTTTAATTTTTAATTACATATATTTACATAAAAACACACCGACCAAAAAAATAATGGTCAAGGAGAAATAAAAAAATGAGTAAAGTAAAAATTATAACAGATTCAAACTCAGGCATATTACAGTCAGAAGCCGACAATCTTAACTTAAAAGTTGTTCCTATGCCTTTTACAATTGACGGCGAAGAATATTTAGAAGAGTTAACTATATCGCAAGAAACTTTCTACGAAAAATTAAAACAAGACCCAGACATAAATACTTCTCAACCATCAGTTGGATATTTACAAGATATGTTTGACGAAGTTTTAAAAGAAAATGACGAAATTGTTTTTATTCCAATGTCAAGTGGTTTAAGTGGAACTTGTTCAAGTGCAACTGCCCTTTCGCAAGAATATGATGGAAAGATAGAAGTTGTTAATAATAAAAGAATTTCTGTTACCCAAAAAGAAAGTGTTTATGAAGCTTTGGCAATGGCAAAACAAGGAAAATCTGCAAAAGAAATTAAAGATTATCTTGAACAAACATCAAAACTTTCTTCAATATATATAATGCTTTCTACATTAAAATATCTTAAAAAAGGTGGTAGAATTTCACCTACTGCAGCAGCACTTGGAAGTATGCTTAAAATTAAACCTATTTTGTGTACTCGTGGTGGAAAATTTGAAAAATTTGCAATGGCATTAACAGCCAGTCAAGCAAAAAGAAAAATGCTTGAACAAATTAAAAAAGAATTTTTAACAGAGTTTAAAGATGAGTACGAAAAAGGGTTAATGACAGTATCTGTTGCCCACACTCAAAACGAAGCTGATGCATTAAAGTTTAAAGAAGAAATTTTAAAGGAGCTTCCAAAAGCAATTTTCCGTTTCGTAGACCCACTTTCTCTTAGTGTTTCTTGTCATATTGGACCGGGAGCCCTTGCAATTGCAGTTGCTATAAATAATATGTTAAACAATAAAGTTGAATTATAATTTTAAGGCCTTTGTTAAAACAAAGGTCTTTTTTTGTTAAAATTTTGTAAAACTTTTTATTTTTGTATCGTTTTTAAACAAAATAATTTTACTTTTTAAAAATATTTACTTATATTTTTTATATAATAACATTTTCTTTAAAAGGAAATATTTTATGGAACAAACAAATAAAGAACTTAATAATCAACCAATAGAAAAAACTTCTAAAAGACAAAAAACTAATTTTAAAGATTTAACAAAATCTCAAAAAATTATGATAATTGTTAATAATAGTATTAGTGTTTGTTTTAGTTTGTTATTGGTTGGTTTGTTTATTTATATAATGTCAATTGGAGACCCAAACAATCGTATGGTTTCTTATATATGTACTTTCCTACTTTATCTTGCCCCAATTATTCTCCAATGGTTATTTAAAATAAGAATTACACCTACAGTTGTTAGCATATATTTAGTATTTATCACTATTTCTGCTTTTTGTGGAAGTTGTTTAAGATTTAATACCTTTATACCTTTTTTAGATAAAATTCAGCACACAACTTGGGGCTACATTGCTGGCTTAATAGGTTTGTTTTACCTTTGCAAAACTAAAGAAATTGACACTTTAAAACCTTTTACAGTTATTGTTGTTTTCTTTGCAATTTCTATGGCAACGGCAAGTATTTGGGAAATTATAGAATTTACTGGAGACACTTTTTTAGGTCAAACTGCCCAAGGACACCCTGATATTAATGGCGTTGTAGATGTAACCGACACTATGCTTGATATGATAGTACATTTGTGTGGAACATTAATTTTTACCCTTCACTACTGCTTAGATAGATTTACCCATAAAAATTTAGGTATCACTTCTATAATAAATGATTTTAAAATTAAATATTAAAATAAAAAAAATCAACAATCATTGTTGACTTACAATAAAAATTTTTATGTATTTTGGTAGTCCATATTAGGGCTACCTTTTTTTATAAATTACCAGCGACAACAGTTGAATAGTGAACAAAAACAGCATTTTTTTCTATTATGTTTTTGACTATGGCAACCTTCCTTTTTAACAAATTTTTCTTCATTATAACTATAATTATTTTTGCTATAAAAGTTATTAGAAAAATCTCTGTTTTCTTCCCAATTATTCTTTTCTTTACTTTGCCAATTACAACAATTATTTTTATATTCGCTATGGTAATGACATTTGTTTTCGTAATTATTTCCGTTTTCACCAAAATCTTCTTCGCCCCAAGCAGATGGATAATAACAGCATTTTTCCTTTTTTATTTCGTTATAACAGTCACAACAATTATTTTCTTTTGAATATTCATTACCTGAAAAATTACAATACATATATTCACCTTTTAATAAATATTTTTTCAATTAATAAATATTTCTTAATTATTTTCTTGAAAATTTTACTAACTTTAGAAAAATCAAAAAACTGTTTTTTCTAAACCATACTATGCAAATTTATCTTTAAAGGTTAATTTATAAATAAAAAAAGAAACTTTTAATAAAAGCTTCTTTTTTAATATTTAATTTATATTAATTCTACTTTATCTAAAATATTTCCATTTATATCTTTTAAATAAATTATGTTATCTTCAATTAATAAATAACTATTTTTCGTGTTTTCTTTTGGAAGAGACATTGAACCGGCATTTATACACAAAACTTCACCTTTTTGTTTAATAAAACCAGTATGAAAATGACCGTAAATTATAATATCAATATCTTTAGGAATATTGTCAATGTTATATTTATGTCCGTGTGTAAACATTATTTTTTTCCCTACTACATTAAGTATGATATTTTCCTCAAATTTAAAAGTAGAAATCATTTCATCAACTTCTGCGTCACAATTACCTTTACAACACAAAATTTTATCACTAAAACTATTTAATATATTACAAACTTCTTTTGGATTATATTCTTTTGTCAATGGGTTGCGTGGCCCGTGATAATACAAATCACCTAATAAAATTATCTTATCTGGATTTTCATTTTCTACAATGCTTTTTAAAATATTTGCATAATATTCTGATCCATGAATATCTGAAAAAACTAAATATTTCACCTTTTCCAATCCTCGTCTTTTTTATTTTTTGTTTTTTCTTGCCTTTCTTTTTCAAATTGCTCATTAATATACATTAAATCAACAAGTTCATCTTCCTCAGAAAGTTCTTCTTTTTCAATATCTTTCATAATTTTCCAATCCATTAAAAAATCAAAAAATCCCATAATTTTACCTTTGTTATTTAAACTACTTTTATTTTATTAATTTATCACAAAAATTTGTTTTTTACTAATAAAAAAATTAAATAAAAAATAGGTAGTTTTTTACTACCTATTTTTGTTTTTTATAATTAATTATTCAACCTCTACAACGCCACCATCTTTAATGGTAATTGTCATACCGTCTTTTACATAATTTAAAAATTCTTCGCCTAAACTATCAATTACTGGCATTTTTGTTTGGTCTCCTTCAAGCCAAACATCAGCCAAAATTACACCTGCCCCAGCCAAAGAATCTATTGGGTTTGAAAACAACATACAAGCAGGTTGTCTACCCATAGAACAAGCACAATATAAAACTAATCCACCAGTTGTAGAACCGATTGTTTGAGGCAAACATAGGGCTTTGCCAGCCATTTGCTTTCCGTATAAATCTTTATTGTTTTGGTCACCACAAGTGGCTTTTTTGTCGCCAAATTGAAGTGCTTTTTGGAAAGATGCCAAAGTATTAAGGCCACCATGAGATACTAATGCTTCTGCCTTAACTTCACCGGGAGCAATAACTCTACCTTTAAAAGTTTTCATTAGTTTTTACCTCCTTTTGTTAATTGAAGTAAAATTTCATCATCTGTATAATACCTTGCTGTTGTATATGTACGAAGTTTGTTTGAAGATGTAATAACAGGCATCTTACCACACAAAGGATTATTCATATACATAAGAGGACAAATATAAGATACAATTACACCCATTGATTTAAGTTTTTGTGCATACTCAGTTTGCTCAAACTTTTTCAATACCCCCGGAGAGGCCGTAAATACTGTAGGAATTAAAACTTTTTTATTTCCACTTTCTTGTAAACCTTTTTCAAGTTTTTCTGTCCAAGAAACAAGTTGTTGATAACTCATATGTGGGCAACCCATAAAGCAAAGTTTTGGTTTTGCATCTTTGTTCTTCCAAATAACAGGATAACTATCATAAACTCTTTGAAGTTCAGCGTCATCAATTACATAAACTTTAGCATCTTTATTTACAAGTTTTTTTCCAAGTTCAACTGCTTCTGGTGTAAGGTTTTCAATATGATATAAACCTACAGCACCGTTTGAAGCTGTTGCTGCACCAAAATCTTTTAGGTATGTGCAAACTTCATCATTAAGTTCGTTTCCAAGCCATTTATCAAGCCCTACAACATAAGGAACATCTTCCATAACTTTCATACCAATTGCAGAGCCAAGAAGTTGTGCTTCTGGTTTTTTAGTTGTTTTAATTTCAATAACCCAATTTGCTTTTCTACCCTCATCGGTTACCAAACCAAAATAAGGAACAAAGCCAACTATAGAACCCATAATATCCATAATACCAGAGTTTCTGTTGCATCTTGCACCAAGTACAGAGTTAGCATAAACAACAGCAGAAGATTCTGCCCAACTTAAAACTTCACCTTTATTTGGTTTGTTGCCAACTTCGTCCATATAACAAGTGCAAGTAAAAGCATCTTTATCAAGAAGACCTAATTTTTCAAGTTGTCCTTCATAAAAATCTTGTTTAGAATACATAAACTTATTAAAAATAAGATTTTGTAAAAAGTTTTTAGGTACTTTTTTATCAAGTGGTCTTGGGTCACAAGAAAATTTTTGTTGTGACACTACACCATCTTCAATAAGTTTACCCATAAGGTCATAAACAGGACCTAATGCCTTAAGACCAAAAGATGTTACCAAATGATTGTATTTGCTTGTAACAGGAACAAGTTTTTCTGCACCAAACAATTCGCCATATCTAATAACACTTTCCAAAACTTTAGCCATAGTTTTGCCTTGACTTCCGTCAAGTATGGCTTGTTGTTCTTTTGTTAGTTTCATATTTTTAAATTCTCCCCTCAATTAAATTTTCATACATTTATCCCAAACGCCCCAGATAACTGTGCGAAGGTTGCCAATGCCATTTGCATCACCAACAATATGAACATTTTTAGCTTTAGGAGTAACAGGGTTTGGATTATAACCAATTGCCAAAATAATGCTATCTGCCTTAACTTCTTCTTCCCCGTCTTTTGTTTTTACTACAACTGTTTTATCTTTAATTTCTGCAACAGAACTTTCAAGATAAACAGGAACTTTTTTCCAGTTAAAATAATCTCTTAAATAACTTGTATTTGCAAGACAAATACCCGGTACTGCCATTAAATCATTTCTTACTTCAACAATAATAGGATTTTTGCCTTTTAAGTGTAAATCGTAAGCAACTTCACAACCAGTTAAACCACCACCAATAATTACAACATTTTTACCAACTTCTTTTTCGCCCAACAAGTAGTCAACAGCATCAATTGCTCTTTCTGCCCCCGGCATACGAAGTTTGCGTTTTGTAGAACCAGTTGCAACAATAATTTCGTCTGCATCAAGTTTTGAAATATCTGCAACTTCTGTGTTAAGCTTAACTTCAATGTCAAGTTTTTCCATTTGTCTTCTGTACCAAGCAATCAACTCTTTATCTTTGCGTTTAAACTCTGGTGCAGCAGCAGCAATAAATACACCACCCAATTTATCTGATTTTTCATAAATTGTAGGTAAATGTCCACGCATTTTGCAAACTCTTGCAGCTTCCATACCTGCAATACCACCACCAATAATGGCAATCTTCTTAGATTTTTTTGCTGGTTTAAAATCATATTTACCATGATCCATAGTTTGTGGATTTAAAGCACATCTTGCCATATGAATTGTATCATGAAGAGGAGTGTCACAAGCAACACCTTTGTAATGAGCAAGTGGGAAGCAACCATTATGACAATGAATACATGGCATAATATCTTCCAATCTATCTTCTTGAAGTTTTGTAATCCATTCGTTATCTACTAAGAATTGTCTTGCAACACCCATACCATCAATTCTGCCTTCTTTAATTGCTTTTGCAGCAGTTTCAGGTTCCATTTTTCCTGCACAAACAACTGGAATATCGCAGAATTTTTTAACATGAGCAACATCTTCCAAGTTGCAGTTTTCTGGCATATATACAGGTGGGTGTGCCCAATACCATGCATCATATGTTCCATTGTCGGTATTTAACATATCATATCCAGCGTCTTGCAAGTATTTAACTGCTTTTTCGCTTTCTTCCATATCTCTACCAACTTCTTTATATTCTTCGCCCGGTAAAGCACCTACGCAAAAATCTTTTGTTTTGCTTAAAGCAGAATATCTTACAGAAACAGGGAAATCTTCTCCACACTCTGCTTTAATTGCTTTAACAATTTCTACAGGGAATCTGTATCTGTTTTCAAAACTTCCACCATATTCGTCAGTTCTGTTATTTGTATATTTTGTTGTAAATTGGTCAATTAAATAACCTTCGTGAACAGCGTGAACTTCAACGCCATCAACGCCTGCTTCTTTTAATTTTTTTGCTGTTAAAGCATAACCTTTTACCAAACCTTTAATTTCTTCAACAGTCATTGCTCTTACAGTGTGTTCTGGGTACCATCTTGCTGGAAGTGCACTTGGTGCAGCAAGCAATCTGTCAAAATCAAAAATAGGTTTAATAAGTTTGCTTAAAAATTTATTTTTAACAATAGCAGCCATGCCATTTGGAATAGAAAATGACCTACCAAAACCAGCAGTCAATTGTACAAACAATTTTGCACCTGTTTTATGGAACTCTTCCATCCAAACTTTTAAATCTTTAAAAGCACCTTTTACTTTGTACAACCATTTGTTACCAAGCATATTCCTAAGTGGTGCAATACCCGGAATAACCAATCCACAGCCATTTTTTGCAATGTTTAAAAACATACTTGCTGCTTCTTTGTTAAATTTTTGTGGACCCATCCAACCAAATAATGATGTACCACCCATTGGGCACATAACAATACGGTTTTTAATTTCCACATTGCCTACTTTCCAAGGCGTAAATAAAGCTTCATATTTTTTATCCATATACTTTCCCCTTCTTTTTTTATTTTTGCAAAATTTTCTAAAAACCCTAAAAAACCTTGCTGTTAAAAATATCTCCTTAAAATATTTATACTTAACAATTTTATTTTATCACACCCAATTTTTTTTGCCTAACTAATAAACAAAATAAATTAAATTTTTATAAAAACTAAGTTCAAAATTTGACAATAACTAAATATTTTATTAACCTTTTTATATTAAGGAGAAAAATTTATGAAAAAGAAATTTATTTATTCACTTTTACTTGTATTAATTATGCCACTTTGTTTAATTTTTGGTGGCTGTGGCAACAGCCCTAAACCACTTGCAACAATTGATGGCTGTGAAATTCAATCTGTTGCTGTATTTCATGTCCATGGTGGATACTACAATGTAGAAATTGGAGTACAAAATACAACTAGCGAAACAAAAACATTTGATTTTTCAAAAGTAATTTTTAAAATTAAAAATGAAATAATTATTGAACATGCAGAAGACCCAACAGAGTATACCGCAAACAAATATCGCAAATGGTCATTTACAGTAAGTAACAACGAAGATTTAAATGTAGGCGACTCTGTTTCTGTTTATTATGAAGACCAATTTTTAACAACAATAACTATAAAAGATTTTTAAACAATTAAAATTTAATTAAAAAAAAGACATACCTTTTTTTAGGTATGTCTTTTTTTGTTTTATTAAATTATTTGTTATTGTCTTCGTCTTTTAAAATTTGTTGAACAACATATGCAATTGTCATTTTATCTTTAATAACCTTTGCATTTTTTCCATCAATATCTTCAACAATAATTACATTACCAGAACCATTTATTTCAGATTCTGAATTATTTAAAAGCATTGAATATTTTTCAAAAGTTGCAAGAACAATATATTCTATACCATTAATTTTACAAGTATTTCCTACTTCCATTTTTGTTTATCTCCTTAAAAAATTATTCTTGAACAGCACCTGCATCAGCAGCAGTTCCACTTTCTGCAACAGTATTTTGAGCTGCTTGTGGAACACCATTCTTCATAGTTTCTTGTAAAAGTGTTGCAGCTGCTTCTGGTGTCATATCTGGATTTGCTTCCATTTGTGCAATTACATAATCATATTGAGCAGCTAATTCTGTAGAACTTTCAATTGTTCCTTCTGAAGCTTCTTTTGTGTTTTCATATCTTCTAGTTTGTGTTGCATGAGTATCATCAGCCCAACCTTGTTGATTGTAGTAACCCAAGTGAACTTGCAAACCACCAATAACTCCATCAAGAGCAACAACTTCGTCACCTTTTAATTGTGCTGTTGCTTGATGAATATCTCTATTTAATTTTAATACTTCTAAAGCATAATCTCTTTCTGATAAAGTACCGTCTGCACGACCCTTTTCAATTGCTTCCATTCTTTGATTAAAACCATCTTGAGTTTGTAATCTGGCTTCCAAAGTAGCTTCAAGATCTTGTCTACCCTGTTGTGTTTCTGTTGGTTTTCCTGCCAATTTATATTCTTGCCATTCTTCTTGTTTGTATGCTTTTATTAATTGAGCTGTGTCGCCATATTCATCAACTAAATCATCTGCATCTTCCATAAGTCGTTCTGCAAGGTCTGTAATAGTTATAACATCTTCTCTATCAACTTCAATATATTTATCAACATAAACAATTTGTGTATCTGGTGTTGGTGTTGGACTTGGTGCTTTTGGAGCCAAGCCAATTGCTGTACCTAAAAGTGCTGCGCCCAACAAAAATGCAACTGCAGTTGTTGTAAGGGCTTTTGGTAATTTAACTTCAAATTTAGTAGATTCAACCGTTACAACTTCTTGCAATGCTTGACTTTTTTCGTGAATAACACTTGTAAGTCTTTCAGTTAAATGTTCGTTTCCTGCAAGTTTACCTAAACCTTTAATGGTTTTAACAACATCATTTCTGCTAATAAAAGCATCACCTTGAACTGATGTTTTATCATCTATTCTACCTGCTTGAGCATTTTCTCTTGTAGGAAATGCCCCACCTCTTCTCTTTCCTGTTGTATCAACAAGAACAAAACCTTTTCCACCGTTTCCTGTTTCAAAACTTTCAAAAGTAATACCTGAGGTTTTAGCAATTTGAGCAGCCAATTTGTCTGCTGCATTTGGGTCTGTGCCTGCAAGAGCATTTACTTCTGCTAACAAATCTTGTTCTAAACTGCCTAATTCTGATAAAACTCTTTGAGTATCTTCTTCAGAAAGTCCTTTAAATTTATCGCCAAACAAACTTTTTACAAAATTTTTAAAAGAAGGTTTGGCTTTTGGTTGTTTTTCTTCTGCCATAAAAAATATCTCCTCATATTTTGTTAGTATAATTTTAACACAAAAATACATAGCAAATCAAATTATATAAATAATTATTTCATAAAAAAACCAGTAAATATCGCTATTTACCGGCTTTTAATACTTATTTTATTTTTTCTCTTTTAGCTTTGACTTTTTTTCTTTTGATTGTTTTGTTGTTTCCAAAACTTCTTGTTTAGCGTTATCTTCGTCTTGTTTTTTTAATTCTTCTTGATTTTCTTTGCTTTTTTCAATATTTTCTTCTTTATTTTCAACAGCAACTTTTTCTGTTAAAAGGTCATTTGATTTGTTTTTATTTTTTAAATCTAATACCCAACCCAAAGCCATGATAACAGCAAAAACAATTAAGTAGAATAATACTGGGAAGGAAAATTCTCCACTTTCTGCAGCAGCTTGGCAAGGGAAAACACCATGACCCATAATTGCACAGAAAACCATAAATACACAAGCACATATTGCCATAATAGGTAAAACAAATCTTCTAAATTTGCTTTCTTCTTTTTCTTTTCTCATCCAATTGATAAAGATAGGAATATAAAAAGCATAAATAGTAATAATAGGAAGTTCTGAACTATCAAAACTAAATAAACCAAACCAAGGGGTGTTTCCACCAATTTCAGTAATTATAGCGCCGTAGAAATATAACAACCATAAAGAGCAACACAACAAACCAATAAAGCAAGAGTTTGCAGGCATATCTGTTTTGCTGTCAATATTTTTAAACGTATCTGGTTTTGGTCCACAATCACGTGTTGCAATACCATACATAGCTCTTGTAGAACCCATTGTTAAACCATTTAAAGTACCTAAGCAAGAAACCATAACAAAAACAGTTAAAATTGTTCCACCAATATTACCAAAAATATTATTAACAGCAAGGGTAACCCCAGATGCAGCAAGGTCTGCAGTTGAAGCAGCACCAGCAACGCCAATAAAGTATAAAATATAAATTGCAATAATTACAATAGAGCCCCATAATAAAGCTTTTGGTAAATTCTTTTTAGAATCTTTAATCTCTGAGTTAATAGAAGTTGCAACAATCCAACCTTCGTAAGCAAAAGCAGTAGCAACAATTGCTTTAAATAAGCCACTATCGCCTGTTGCAGCGTTTGTAGCAGCAGTAAAGTTTTCTACAGTAATACCAGTTGCTAAACCGTAAATAGTACCTACAACAATCATAATTAAAAGTGGTATTAACTTAATAATTGTTGTAGAAATTTGAAATTTACCAGAAATTTTTGGTGCTAAAGAGTTAAGTACAAAAGAACTTACAAGTAATGTTCCTGCAATAGTCATACATTCTGCACCAGCAATATCCCAACCAACTAATTCGCAAAAATATCTTGCACTTACCCAAGCTAAAACCGAAGTCATTGCAGGATAATAAATTGTTGCCATAAACCAACCCATATAGTAAGAATATTTCTTACCACAAGTTGCCTCAGCATAGTCAATTGCACCATTTGTTTTTTCGTGCTTAGTTGCAATTACTGCAAAAGCACAAGCACAAATAACCATAGCAATACCACCAATAATCCAAGCAAGAATACCTGTCCACATATTTCCACCGGTAGCATCTAAAATGTTTTGTGCCTTAAAGAAAACACCACTACCAATAACAATACCAATAACCATAGCAATTGCTGTAAATAGTCCGTATTTCTTTTTTAATCCATTTTGTTCCATTTTTCCTTTTTCCTTTTTTAATTTTTGTCTTTTTTGTAAGAAAGCATTTTGCAGTTATTTATTTAAAAAAAATTACCTGTTGCAAAAACAGGTAATTTAAATGTTTTAGTTTTATTATTTTTAATTCTTGCTATAAAACCTTAACCTATTTTTGACACAACAAAATTTTGTCCTTTAAGTGCATAAAAGACAATGTTAATAACTCTATAAAGAACTGCAAAAACATTTAATTTTGTCATATCAAATTATTTTCCTTACAATGGCAGTATATTAAATAAACAATTATCTTGTCAACACTTTTTATAAAAAAAATAAAGCCACTCGTTTGAGTGACTTTACTATGGTAGGATTGAGTGGACTCGAACCACCGACCCCCACCTTATAAACACGCAACGAAGTGAAGTGTTTAAGCCCGTTAAGGGTGGTGCGTGTTTGCGCATGCTAACAGGGCTTCCACCCTGATAAAATTTGGCTTTGCCAAATTAGCAAAACATAGTTTTGCTGGTGGGGATAAAATAAAAAATAAAGTCACTCGTTTGAGTGACTCTACTTGGTAGGATTGAGTGGACTCGAACCACCGACCCCCACCTTATCAGAAAGAAATACATTAAAAAAAACTTGTGCCAAACACTCTACAACCCTTTATTTTAAACGTTTTTATAAGCAATTTTTTTTATTGTTGTCAACATTTTTTAAAAACTGACAACAATTGACAACACTTTCACTATTTTTATAAAACAATACTATTTAAACCGATTAAAAACTATTTCGAAATATCTTATTCTTTCATAGCTTAAAATTCAATATTTTAATAAAATCTATATTTTTTAAAACTTAATAATAATTTTAATATACATATTGTAAATGTTTTAAAAGGTTGATATAATACTATTATCAATATTTTTTATAATAAACGATATATTTAATCAAACAAAAATTTATTTAAGAAGGAGAAAAATATGGAAGAATCAAAACAAATGAAAAGTAAAATAAAAGTTAAAATACAAGCCATAAACGAAAAACTTAATAATATTGTAGATGAAAAACAATATGAATATAGAAATCAAATAAGTTTAATTTTAAACAATTTACTTAATTCTGTTGAAAATTGTGACGATAAATATTTTGTAAAGCCAATTGAAGATAACCTTACAAGTCTTCTATATAGTATTGAAACAAATATAAATTCAAAACAATATAATGTTAATCAAAATTACCTATATGATATCATCAAACACATTTCATTTTTAAATAATGCAAATGGAAAACAAAATTTACAGGGCTATCAAAGTGCTGTAAATAAAAATATTTCATTACTAGAAAAAGATATAGAAGAAACTAGAATTAAAATAAAAGAAATACAATTAAAATTAAATCAAGAAACTGAATCTTTTTCAAGAAATTCATCTGAAATTAATTATTCTATTAAAAGCAACAAACTAGAATATGAAAAACAATTAAAGGAACTTTCCTTAAAATATGAAACATTTATAAAAGAATATGAAACCAAACAAAAAAACTTTCAAGATGATTTATTAGCAAAACAAACAAAATATTTAACTGAAAATTCAAATCAACTAATAAGTTTAAAGAAAGAAATAGCAGAAACTCAAACAAATTTTAATTCTGAACTTTCAAAATCAATCACAGAATTTGAAACAGAAAAACAAAAAAAATTGTCTGATTTGTCAATTTCAATTGAAGATATGAAATCAGAAACAACTAATAAAATTGATGGATTACTTGCTAGTGCTACAGAAAAAATAGGTCAAGTTGCAGGGGCAACATTTAGCAATATATATCAAAAATATTCCGACCAAGCTAAAACAGAAAGTAATTGTTGGTATGGTGCAACTATCGCTTGCATGTTAGCTTTAGTTGGTTTATCAATTTGGTGGTTTGTTTTTACAAAATATTCTAACACAGATTATATTGCTTTAATTGCAAGAGTGTGTGCAACAATTGGTGTCGCAGCAGTAGCAAGATATTGTGCAATTCAAGCATCTAAAAGCAAAGTAATAGAAACAAAATTAAGAAAAACGCAATTAGAAATGGCTACCTTCGATGCGTTTATTTCCTCATTAGAAAAAGAAGAAAAAGACAAACTAAAAATAGAATTAACCAAAAAAATATTTAATCAAAAAGATTGGTTAGATCACGACAAAAATGAAATAAATATTATAAAAGACTTTGAAAAAATAATAAATAAATTTGGTTATAAAGTAGAAATAAACAAAGATACAAAAGAAAATTCTTAAAATCAAAAAATATCCTCCTGAATTTTACCTTTCGTGGTTGCCTATCGTAGCAATATTCTCGTAGGTGTAAATGGAAAAAATATAGCTTATTAAATTAAATAAAATTTTTAAAGCAGATCTTAATGGTCTGCTTTTTTTATGCAATATTTTTTCTCCTTCATTGACACCTACAACAAAACTTTAAACTTATCTACTCTTAACCGAATAATGCTACTGGTCAACTGCCGAAAGGCAAAATTTAATCAGGAGGTAAAAAATATATGAAAGTCAAAGCAAAAATCGAAAGTTTAGACTTCAAGGAAGGTGAAATCACCCTTCCCAAAGAGTTAGAAAACATCTTCGATGAAAAAGAACCAAAAGTTTTCGATATTGAACTTAACAATATCATATGTGTAGCTTTATACAACGATATTTCAAAAGAAATTGTTGTATTCGATAGCTTACTAGCAAGTAAAAAAAATTAAGGAGAAAAAATATGAATCCAGATTATTACTTTAAAGAATTTGATTACTTCGATGGTGAAAGCTTCATTAACTTCACTATCATAGATGTCAACTTTGAAAAACAAACAATTCTCGTTGTAGTTAGCAATCGAGGAAAAATAAGCCATATCGAATACGACATTCACGAAGAAGATAATGATTGGTATTTCACATATGGATATGAATTTACAAAAATTTATTTAAACGATTTTACAGATTAAAAGGAAAATTAAAAATGGAAAAATTAGAACAAAACATTATATTAAATCAAATAATTGATGAAATGAAACAATTTAAAAACGAAAACATTTTAAGATGTCCTAACTGTCAAAAAATACTTGAATGGGACGATGGAAACTTTAATCCAGAAGATAATACTTTTACTTGTCAACATTGTAGATTTACTGAAGATGAATCAAGTTTTGAAAGAATTGATTTGTGTGATTATGTAACTGAAATTTATTTAACATTTAGAGGTGAAAATTATGGAAGAAATTAAAATTGTAATTGGCTCTTGGGGTTCTTACAACGAATGTAATGAAAGAGCTTTAGGCAGTAAATGGTTAGACCTTTCTGACTACTCAGATTGGGAAGAAATTGAAGAAGAACTCAAAAAAGAAGGATTTATATTAGATGGTATAGATGAAGAACTTTTCATACAAGATTATGAAGGTCTTCCAGAAATAAATGGTGATTATACCCACCCTAAAACATTATTTGAAACTTTAAATGAATCTGGAGTTTTACAAAACAATTATCAATATGATGTATTTCAAGCTTATTGCGAAATTAGAAGTTTTGAAGAATTTGAAGATTTAGTTCAAAGAAAAGGTTGTCATTGGGACGATGATATCAATTTATATAAAGGATATGATTGGTCTGACTACGGAAAAGAATATTTTGACAATTGTTGCTATGAACTTCCTGGCAATTTAGAAGATTTTGTCGACTTTGAAGCATATGGTCAATACATTGGTAGTGATTATGCAGAAGAATATAGCAACGGAATAATAGAAATTATTGCTTAATAAAAAGGAGAATAAAAATATGGAATCAACATTAGAAGAAAGAAAAAAAGAAGCGATTAAATGCTTAAAACAATTAAATATATACAAACCTTACATAGAAGGATTTGAAAAAGAAAACGATGTTTGCTACTTTGAAAGATTTGCTGGTTATTGGGCTTATCAAGAACCAGACTTAATAGCAAAAATAGAAGAACTTGAAAAAGAATATAACTTAACTGTATATGCAATCACCCACGAAGTATTTGAATTTGGTGATTGCTATTCTTTTTTATATATCCCTAATAACAAAGAAGATTGGGAATATGTAATTGAAAGAACTTCACCTAATTCACATTATGTATTTGCATATGTTTGGAATTTAGATGATGACTATTGTTCAGAATTTGGAACTATATCAGTTCAAAGCTTCGGTGGAGGTATTAGAAGAAATGGATAAAGCATACGATAAAATTAGAAAATATTTAAACTTTGAATTTTCAACAGGTTGTACTACTGGTGAAGATTACAAAGAATTTGAAAGAAAATACATTAATTACTTGAAAAAGATGTGTTTAAGTTATGGCTGGGAATTAGTAAAACCTCGCAAAGGACATTATGAACTTTCAGCATTTATTAAAAAACAAGACCAATATGTATATTTAAGTATTAGTGATGTAAGATTCTTTCTAAATGAATGGTATAACCACATTTTAGTTAGAACAGCAAAAAATGATTCTGACTATCACGGTGGAAGAAATAATTATACTACTCTTTCTTACTTACCCGTTGCAATACATCAACTATTTATAATGGGAGCATAATATGAAAGTTAATCTTAAAAATCCCTATGGATATAAAATTTGCTATACAAAAAAAGGTAATAAAAATCACCTTATAGATGACTTTCATATTCATACATATAGAACTGCACAAGATACAAAATCTTGGAGAATGAGAGTTCATAAACATAAAAAAAATAAATTAACTTTCTATGTGCTACCAATTACAAAGAAAGAAGTAGCAAATGGAATATGGAAATACCCGTTTTAATAACGGGTATTTTCTTTAAAACTTTAAATTAAGGAGGAATTACAAAATGATTAAATTAAATCTTTCTACTAGTAATAAACCACAAGAAAGAATTAAAGAATATCTTGAAAATAATGTAAGTGAAGTATTAGCAGAGAAAATAAACAATGGTGTAAAAATCACCAAAGAAAATAAAACATTAATTAACAAAAAAGACTTAAACGGTTTCTGGAAATATGCAACTGAAGAAGCTAAAAAACAAGCTGAAAAAGGTTCAAATGGTGCATATGTAGATGATGAAACCGTATTTAATTGGGCTATTCATTACTTTGAAGAAGATAGCATTGAAGGAACATTATTCAATGAAGATGGTAGTGAATTTAAGAAAGAAATTAAGGTAAGCACACCAACTACTACATATATTCCTAAGGTAGAAACAAAACCTAAAGATACTCAAACTTCTCTATTTGACTTAATGCAAACTGAAACAAATGAAGAAGAAGTAATCAAAGAAAAAGTCGAAGAAGTTATTGAAGAACAAACAATAGAAGAAACCACTACTCCACCTATTATAGACAAAGAAACAGGTGAAGTTCTTACTGATGAACAGATAAACAAATCTTTCCACAAACAAACAATGTTTATTCTTTACAACATACTTGATGGTGAAATGGAGATGAGATAATGGAAGAAAAAGATATTAAACCAATACCAAAATATATAATTAGAAAAATTAGAAAGTTAGATGATGAAAATAGATTTGTTACAGATACAAGTACAAGATATTACTCTTATCTAACAAAAATAAATAAAGACCTTGCAAGAATTATAGTTGCTTGTAAAGTTAAAGACCATCAATGGTTTTGCAAACAAGTAGTAGTTCATACTATGAACTCTGACCATTGTTTAGTAAGAGATATTGATTACAGTTTATTTGGTTACATAGTTGGTTGGTCTAAACAAATACTAACTTATTCACATAGAAGATATGATGATGGTAAGTGGTATAAATCAGATGATAAATACTATAATGTCCTTTGCCCTATCATTAATAAAAACTATGCTTTAAAGATTGATAAATATAAATATAGTGCAATCAATAAATACAAATATTTAGACATTATTAAATACTTAAAGATTTACGAAAAATACCCACAAGCTGAATATCTTGTTAAATTAAATTTATCTCAATTCGCTACTAACAAAAGTATTTTAAAACAAGTTGGTAAAGATAAAAACTTTAGAAAATGGTTAATAAAAAGCAGAGATTATTTAAAAAACGAATATGGTCAATATCCATACATTTCATCAAAAGTAATGTTGTATGCTTACAAGAATAATATATCTATTGCTCTTTCACAAAAACTAGATATGAAAACAAAAGAACTTCAAGAAGATTACAATTTTAGAAACAAAATAAGCAAGATTATTGCTAAAGATGAAGTAATAACTTTTATTAATTATCTAGAAAAACAAGAAACTGATTGTAGCACTTATGCTGACTATTTAAAAGCTTGTGAAAAACTTAATTTAGATATGACAATAGATAAAAACAAATACCCTAAAGACTTTAAGAAATGGCACGATATTAGAATTGACCAATATCATACCTTAAAAGCAATAGAAGATGAAGAAAAACGAAAAGAACTTTATGAAAAGTTTGAAAAAGTTGCAAACAAATATCTTCCAATGCAAAGAGTTATGAATGAAGATTTTGTTGTAATCATAGCAAAAAGTCCAGCAGATTTAATTAAAGAAGGTGAAATATTAAATCACTGCGTTGGAAGAATGAATTACGACCAAAAATTTGCAAGAGAAGAAAGTTTAATCTTCTTTGTAAGAGATAAGAACAATCCACAAAAACCCTTTGTTACTGTGGAATACTCTTTACAAAACAAAAAGATACTTCAATGTTATGCCAAAGATAACAGAAAACCACAAAGCAATGTGGAACAATTTATAAATAAAAAATGGCTACCATATGCAAAAAGAAAATTAAAAGAGGTAGCATAAAGGAGTTAAATATGGATTATTTTAGAATTACAGGATACTGTCCTGAACACGATTTTTGTTTTATATTAGATTCAAATGGTAAGTATGAAAAACTATGGGAATTTAGTTCTCTCATTATACAAAAAGGATTAAAAGTAATAGAAGTTTCAAAAGAAGAAAATATGATAGATGTCAACATTACAAAAGCAAATGTTGATAACGAACATATTTTACTACGAGCAAATGCTTGTGGAAAACCTGAGATTATAAATCAAGTAATTAATGGTATTACATATAAAGCTATTAAAGTAGCAGATAAAATATATATACCTAATAGAAATATTATATAATATAAGCCGGGAGTAAACTCTCGGCTTTTTTTATGCTAATTATAAACTAATTTTTGTTTTATTTTACTTTATTAAATTTACCAATTATTTTATTAAAAAAATCTTTAAACTTTGATTTATTGTTATCCTTATTATATTTTTTAATAAAACCTTTAAATAACTTGTATACCTTTCTCTCTTGTTTATCCGTATAAAATTTATTACGAATCTTTAATTTTTGCAATCTTTCAAATCTATATTGTGCTGCAACTTTACTTACTGAACATAATTTTTCTAACTCTTCTACAGCATCTATTCTGCATTCATATAAAACACACATTGGCATCAAAAGTCTCGCGGCAAACATACTAGCTTGAGTTTCTATACTATCGCTTTTTACATCTCCACTAAAATGGTTTAAAAATATATGTCCTATTTCATGTGCAATAGTGAATCTTTTCGCTCCTTCACTTAATGTATCGTCATATAATATCAAATATGAATTGTTAATAAAAACAGACAATCCCCAATCATTTTTTATAATTTCATCATCTAAATAACCATATTGTTTTATTTCATTATATGATGCTAAATACCATTTATTTTTTACAATTAATTCTTCTAAATTAATTGGTAACTCACATATCTTATTTTTTAAAATGAATTCTCTTGCTTTTCTACTAATATAATAGTAATCAGATTTCGATATTGAACTCTTATATTCCTTTATATCTACATTTGGTTTTGTTCTACATATACTATTTTTTTTTATCGAGTTCTGTTTTTTCAACAAGAACCTCTGTAAATTTTCGTATGGCTTCAATCTTCGAATCGTCAACAATATAAGTATTAAACAAACCGTTTCTACCAATTATTGTTATAGTATTTTCAGTTTTAGGTAATTTTACTGACAATGTTTTTTCTTCAGTATTTAATAACCAATCTGTAGTTACATTAAAGATTGAAGAGATTTTCATTAATGTAGATGTATCTATTCCACGCCTTCCATTCTCCCACATTGCAACTGTTGCAGCAGTTACACCACATAATTTACCAAATTCAACTTGAGTTAATTTTTTTTGTTTTCTTAATTGCCTAATTTTCCAACTAAGCATTTCTAATTTTTCTTTTACCATTTCATTTCCTCTAAGGAGATTTTAACATATTTTTTATTAAGTTTCAATTATTTTTATTCGTTTATGTTAAAAACACTTGATTTAAAATATAACAATAGTATATTATATTAACATATTGTTAGGGTTTTTACTATTTTAAACATAAAAACAGGGGTGTTAAATATGAATAAAGAAGAACTAAAAAATAAACTTGAAGAATACTGGTATGATAATAAATATTTAGAAGAAAAAACAAAAGAAATTGAATCTATTAACCATCTTATCAAAATAGGAAAAACCTCTAATTTAATTATAACTACAAAGAAACATAGCGAGATGGAAATATCAAAAATTGTTAAAAAGAAAAAATATATTGAAACGCTTTTTCAAAAGTTAATACAGCCATATCAAATTTTAATGTACTTAAGATATATTTCCTTTTTAACATTCGATGAAATCGCTGACAGAATGAATTATTCAACTAAAAGAATATATCAACTTCATACTGAAGCTTTAAATAAATTACTTGATGTCATTAATATAAAATCTGCATAAAAAATCTATCCAAAAAGAGGATAGATTTTTTCTTATACTTACTTTTATTCTAATTCTTGAAGCAACCTAATAAATTCTTCTTTTGAAACATTTAAAAACTTATCGAGGGAATTTAGTGGCATTTTTCCATTTTTTCTTAATTCATGATTTGGATCTCCTTTAAAAATTTCATCAAGAGCTTCAACATTTCTCCATCTTAAACAATATAGGATAGCACTAGTTGGAGGATTTTCCTTTTCGCCATACCAATCTGTAATTTTTCCAACCATACATGTAGGTCCAATTTTAAAATTATCAATCATAACATCATTCTTAATAACATGAACATTATTATTAGGTAATAATCTTTTTAACAATTTAATTACACGATTTCTAAATGGTCTTTCCGCAATTAAAAGAGTATCTTCATCTACTATCCAAGTAAAATCATCTTTATATTGTTTTTGCAATTCTCCAAATCTTGGAAACATCATTTCATAATGATCGCCTTTATCAATAAGGGTTTCTGTATAATCATCTACATTTGCTGTATAGATTTTAATCGGTTTGTCCATACAATATACTGTAAGACATGGTGGAAAAACTGTATTTCCCCCTTGAACTCTTTCTCTAATACCTTCAATTAAATAATGCAAATCTTCATTATATTTTTCTACTGAAGTTACTATCATAAACTTATATTCTCCTTTTAAACCTCATAATTTGCTGAATACGTATAATATGTATATTCAAAAATTAAATTACCATTATTACATTCAACAGTATCACCGTTAAAAATTACTTTATAAACAACATCTCCGCTGAGATCATCTATAAAATGAAAACCATCTTGAACTCTAGTACCATTAGTAAATTTAACAGTAATAGCATTTAAAAAAACTCCACTGGTTGTATAAAATCTAATACCAAAACCATCATAGGGGTCACTGTAATCAGTTCCATTATTAGTTAATAAATAATTGTTTGGATTGTATGCTACAGAAGATCCAGATATAGTAATTCTTTGTTTGCTTACACTATCAAAGATTTCATAATTAACTTTTATATTCATAGTTGCCCCTTGTGCAACAGTATATATAGTACTTGATCCAAATATATTTTCTCCTATTAAAGATTTATCGTTTATTGTAATACTTTTAATAACATCATAATCATGACTCAAAGTAAATCTTAATCTAAGCTTTGTTCCAACAGGAACAATATCACCACTATTAATAACTTTACCATTATAATAATCGTAAATCTCTAATTCGTAACCACCATATCCTGATGAAGTGAAGATAATTTGCGAACTTTCTTTATATGTTTGCTGTTCTTCCATATAAGTTCCACATTGAACAGCCATTAAACAATCCAAAGCAGTACAATCGCTATTCACAGTAAAACCTCCACGAGTGCCACCATTGCCACCATTTGCCCAGTTAACAACATCCGCATTGTTTTTAGCTTTTCCAGCTGAACCACCACTACCAAAAGATTGTGAGGCAGCAGGTTGTGCATAACCTGAAGATGCATATCCACCTAATCCTCCAGCTCCGATAGAAACAGAGCCGCCATTTGCTCCATAATATTTTGTTCCAACTTGTCCAGATGGTCCAGAATGATTTGAACTACCACCTTTACCTGATAAATATCCTACTAATAAATCTTCTAATAAATAAGAATTATTATCTATTGTAATAGATTCATCTTCAGCTAATGAGTAGGAAGCACTGCCACCGCCTCCACCACCAGCAAAAATACTATCATCACCTGTCCATTCATTTGCTCCCAAACGATGATTTCCACCATTTTCACAATTTCCTGATGAAGCCGTATATGTTTTACTACCCGTAGTTCCACCTGCAGTTGCAGCACAACCACCACCGCCTCCACCGCCATATCCTGAAACAATATATACTATATCATTTGGACTAATTGTAACATTTACTGATGTGCTACTCCCAGCAGTTCCATTATTTCCATCTTGACGCATAACAGGATTTTCGTAAGCTTTTTCTGATTTTGGATTTCCACCAGCACCACCAATCGCACTTGCTTTTATTTCATTGTTTACATAAAAATAACTTGTTCCACCACTAGCACCAGCACCACTTTTAACTGTATAGCTTGCATTTTTATCTCCATCACCGGTAATACCACCTGAACCACCACCGCCTCCACCTACAAGAGTTCCTGTAAGTGTTTGTGCTTCAGCAGATGGATTATCTATTCTAACCCAACGCAAATTACCATATAGATAAGGATTACTTAATAATGTTCTAAAATTACTAAAATAACATCTTTTTTCAGAAGGTAGTTGCTTATCCAACAATTGTTTTGCTGTTTCACTACTTAGAAGTTTTCTTTGTAATGTTGAACTGATAGCAAGAGAGGCTGGTTCTAAAGCAATCATTTTTCTTAACTTATTAATCATATTATTGGCACTTTTAATGTTTAGTGCTAATTGAACATTAGAAACACCATCTAACAAAAAGCCAATAACTTTATTTTTATCAGCATCACTTAAACTAATTAAATTATTATCTGTAGAAGTTGGTAAATAAGATAATGTGCTAGCTATATATCTTGCAAATGAACTTGCATTTATCGCTTGACTAACTGACATTTTTACCTCCTATGAAATAGTTACATCCGGAACATTAACATTACCACTAAACGTAATATTTGAAGTTACTGTATTGATTGATGCAGAATTAGCTGTCATAGTATTATCTACAAAGAAACTCCGTTAACTTTAATAACATTTTGGTCTGCAGTAATTTCATATGAATCAATTCCGTCTTGACTAACTTTTTTAATTTTAAATACTTCTTCATTTCCATCGTCTGTTGGGAAAGCAATAACAATAGCCCCCTCGCTATCTTTCAAGATTTTTGTATTCTCTCCAATTACAACATAATCCCTCAAACATACTACACCCTCACCATTTGTAAGCATGTTTTTATTAAATCTAGTTTGACCTTCTAAAACATCTATATCCGCAGCTTTACCTGCAGTTGCCAATGCTTGAGATGCTTTGAGAAGAGCGTCATTTATTTTCTTTTGAAAATTATCAAATACTTCAGCATTTATTTCAGTTCCTTCTTCACTTGATTCATCTGCTCTTACAATATCTGCTAATATTTCATCATTTGTTTTATGTACAATTTTAATTAATCTTCTATTAGGATATAGACTCTGTCTATTTTTAAATTCAAAATCTTGTAATTCTTCATTATTTTCCATATTATTTTTTTCCTTTTAATTTTTTATTATTTTTGTTATTTATCGAAGTTAGTTTTCATTTCATAAACACTATCCTCCTTTTCACAGTGTTTATTATATTTCTAATAAATTCTAATGCTTTCTAACTTCTACTAATTATTACTAGTCATATTTAACTACTTAATTTTAATAATGTACCAACAAAAAAAAGATAAGATTTATTCTTATCTTTTTTTATTAAATGTTATTTACTTTTAAAATTATAAGAAAAAATAATTAACTTTTCACGATTTTTCCCTTATCCCACAAAAATATAACAATACTAGTTATAAGACATAAAACTCCACCAACACAAAAACCCAAACAAGCCTGTAACTGCATTTTCGCATTATTCTCATTATAACTATCAATTGTTATAATATCTGAATCATATGTCTTAAGCGACACTATCCATATAGTATCATCCGAATTATCTAAACTAGCAATATCCGTATTCTTAATTCTAATTGTAATCGTTTGATCAACAGTTAAATTATTTAAAGCATCAATATCCTTTATAACTTCTTCAGAAAAAATTCCAAATTTTGCTTTATGTTCATTTGTTGAAATACTATAAAAAGTAATTGGTTGAATTTTGTTAATTGTCACAGTGTATTCCGTAGTATTAGTTTCTGATACCGGCTGATATATGAAATACCATCCTATCGCACCAGCAAACCAAAATAAACTAATAACTAAAAAAACAATAAAAGCAATCTTTTTCTTTGATATTTTTTCTTTATTTACCATGTTAACACCTTTCTTACATTTATTGAATATATTTTTAAGTTTTATTAAAAAAGCCAATCAAAAAACAATGTAATTGCTGCTACGATTTTTGTTCCTGGAATAGGAATTGCTGCTACAGCAACTGCGAAAGCAACTGTTCCCCAGCCAATTTTTCCTTCAACTGAATAAGAATTGTTGTCTGCATTAAATCCAAGACTTAAACCTAAACCATCAGTACCAATACTTGACCCGAAACTAACAGATCCTATACTTACACTAGAAACAAATCCGAGATCCCAAAAGCCACCTGTAGTAATACCAAATTCAAAACCAGTAACACCGTAAGCATTTACTCCGAATCCATATCCGACATATCCATTTCCAATATCAGAATAGGAATAAAAAAGTCCAGAATTTTCAGTTTGAGTAGAAACTGTATACGAGAAATTTCCAAAAAGAACAAAAATGGATGATTTATCAAATAATTGTTGTGTAATACTAAATCTTTCGACACTATTTACATTTTTAAATTCTTTTTTCTTTGTTTTTAAAATTAACTTATTAATAATATGTAATACTGAATCTACTAATATATTTTTTCCTGTTGTGTCTGTATTTATTACAGGGCTATTTAAACAATAGCTATACAAATTCAATCCATTAAATAACTTTGGCTCTAAATAAGCTAAATTGTCAGCATTAATAAATCTAGCAAGTTCTGAATCATAATAACGACTGTTTAAATAATATAAACCAGTTTCAAAATCGTAATAATAACCACGATATCTAAATGGATTTTTAAAAGCAATAAATCTATTAATGTTGCTAGTATCATTATACTCATAATTATCTTCTATTGCAACAAAATTATTTGTCGAATCTAAGTACTCTACTTTTTGATTACCCCAAGCATCATATTTGTATTTAACAATTTGTAGCCCATCAACATCATAAATACCAATAATATCATTTTGAGCATTCTTTTTGTAGAAATAATCATTATCAACAACATTATTTTTAAGGTGAAAACCTAAAATTCCATCTACACCATAATAAAAATCTAAAACATTGCAACAATCTTTTTGTTGTAAGATTTTGTTTCCATCAAGTGTAAAATATGTTGTAAATTTATTATTCTCACAATCACATATGTTACTATCACAAGTATATCCTTCGTCAGTAATACAATTATTAGATAAATTTAGTTTCTCAACATTTATAATCTTTTTAGTTCTAATGCCGTTTGCATTATAAATATAGTTGGACTTGAAGTCTGTGATATTACCTTCACTATCTTTCGTAACATCAAAATAATCTAATTGTCTACCACGAGACCAAATTAATTCTTTATCTCTAAATATAGTAGGATTACCAATATTATCATAATTAAATTTTTCGTTGTTATAGCTTAATAATTTATCTTTCCATCCCTCAAGTGGATATTTATAAACAATTTGATTACCAGCGAAATGTTCAAGATTTTCTACTAAACAGAAACTAAACTCAGTTTTTGTTGTAATATTTCCACCAGCATCGTATTCAAAAATAATTGTTTTATTAAACTCTTTATTATCTTCTCTTACAATTCTTGATAACGCATCATATTTATATCTGGCAATTAAATTATTATTCTTTTTAACTTCAATTATATTACCTTTACTATCATATTTATATTTTAAGTTATCATTAATTGCTTCATTAACAGAATAACTAATTTTTGACACAAGATTTGTTGTATGATCACCATTAGACAAATATTCAAAATTCTTTGCTACATTATTTTGTTTAATCAAAGAAACTCTGCCAAGTTTATCATAAATAATATTTTGAGAAACAATATCAATTTCACTACCTTCATTAGAAATATCATTTATTGTCAAATTATTTAGTCGTGATTCTAATTGGCCAGATGAATTATTATAATCATATCTTATTTTTTTATCACCTATTGTAATTTGTGAATTTTTTAAAATTTTATGATTATTAGTATCATAAGAATTTTCTAATACAACATCATTACCATGTTGAACATTATTAGCTTTAGTTGTATTACCAAAATTATCAAATATTATATTAGTTGTAATGTTTGCTACAAAATCTTTTGTACATTCTACTTTTCCTTGAGCATCATAAACATTTGAGCTTACAAGAGTTTCTCCCATATAGGTATCTACAACTTGATTATCATCATTAAATGTTTGTTTAAATGTTAACTTAGTTGTCTCATCAACTACTAATTCAGTTGTTTCTTCATTATCTTTATATGTCTTTGTTAAATAATCATTATTAGCAATTTGTATTTTAAATAAACGACCCCAAATATCATATTTATAACCAATTTCAAAATCATTGTGTTTTAAACTAGTTAAATGGTCTAATTCATAACCATAAATATTTGTGTTTGTCATATTATCTATAGTTGAAGTCATTTGTAACAATGTATCAGCTTCATCATAGCCATAAGAAACCTTTACTCCGTTTTCGTCTGTGATATTTTCAACAATACCAGTTCCATCAACATACTTATAGTTATTTGTTGTTTGACCAAGTCCATTAACCTCATTCAAATGATTTCCTTTTTCATCAAGAATTTTTTCTTCATAAAACTTAGTAGCAGGTTCATCTTTATGATAAGTCATTGTTTTAATAACTTGACCTTTATCATTATAAACTTGTTCATTAACAATACCATTATAATTAATTGATTTTATCAATTTTCCTTCTTTATTATAAATATAAGTATTATCAAAACTTTCTAATTCTTCTTGTGTGGTTGAGTCAACCTTTTTAAAAGTCTCTCTTAATATGTTATTAGTATCCCCATCATATTCAAGCATTGTTTGCCATTCACTATGTGCAGACTTAATAGTTTTAGGTCTTAATAATGAGTCGTAGATAATCTCATCATAAGTTGCTTCCTTAAATTCTAAATCTGTATAAACAATATTGCCTGTATTATAAGAATAAGAAATTGTACATTCAATTCCACTAATATTTTTATCAGCAAGAGATACTGGTACGGCACATAATTGCCAATCAATATTTCTCCAATCAAAAGATTGTTTAAATTGAGCTACTTCTCCATCTTCATATGTTACTTTTACTAATAAACCAAAAGTTCTTTTTGTTATATATTCTGGAAAACTTTCTTCTTCGTCTGTAACAATAAATGCTGAATTTGCTAAAGCCCAGCCTGTAACAACAAAAGTTCTATGAGAACAAAAACTATTTCTGTCGTTTAATTCATCAATCATATCTTGACACATTGTTAAAGAATCTTTAACTTCTTGATTAGAACTAGACATTACATGACTATTTTCAAAAATAGAATAATCCGTCGCATAAACATCCTCACTACAATATGTTTCGCCAAAATAATCTTCTGCCATTGCAATTTCATTTGAATTTGTAAATACAGCACCATGCAAATAATTTTTTGAATATGGAAGATTTTTAATTTTTCTATTAACTTTAGTATCTTTATAATCGAATAACGCGACCTCTCTACTAATGTATTCGATTATCGCAGATTCCCCATTTTCTTGTGATTCTCTTTGTTTAATAAAACTTTCATACTGAGTTTTGACTTTGCCATACTTATCAAATAAATATGTAATCTTTTTATTTTTAGCGTTTGTAATTGTTGTAGACATATAATTGTTATAACTAAATGTAATTGTATCTTTTTTATTTAAAAGGCTATCAATCGGAACAACATTAAAATTTAACTCATTATTTAATTTAATTTTTCCATTTTCATCTTTTACTAAAGCTGAAATTTGAGAAATAGAAGAAACTTTATCATTGTCATAAGTAAAGTTTACCCCTAAACCATTTTGATTTAAAACTTTAATAATATGTTTATCTCCAAAGTAAAAATTTGATGATTCTCCATCAACATGAATAATTCTTAAACCACTATTAACTTCTTTAATCTTTACCTTTCTATCTCTTGAATCAGTAATAATACATTTATATTTTTCTCCTGTATTTTTATCATCAACATCATAATCAAAGTTTATTGTTTTGTTAGCAGAATCAACTATGCTTTTTACTTTATTATCCTCAAAAGATTCATAATCAATTGAAATCATATTCTCGTAAGAATCAGTAATTAAAATAAGTCTATAAACTTTATCGTTACCATCAAAACCATCTTTACTTGTCTTTCCAAATCCATAAAAAACATTACTATCATTATATAAATAATGAACCGGAATACGCATTTCATATAAATCTTTTTGATGTTTATATTCTTTAAGATTATTTACATTTGATTCTAATTGTTCGTTATATTTTTTGTATTGAATAACATATGTTTCAATATTTTTATCTGTATAAAAACAATTAACATCAATTAAATTTGGTATAGTATTATGAAAACTCGAATTAATAGTTTGTATTCCTGAACTATTTTCAGCCTCAGTATTGCTTCCACAAACCACATACTCATTTAAAATTGTTTTTTTAATTTCACTTGATTCACAAAATTCATTAAAAATTCTATCAATTTCGTTATTATCTGTAAAAATAAAATTATAATCTTCTTCTCCAATATATTCTTTCAAAATGCCTATAATTTTTTCTTTTCCAATAGCAAGAGAATATATTTTATTTTTAATTGCTTTAATAACCTCTTCAATATGACTTTTATCATCTGAATTGTCATTTTCAGAAAGATATTGTAGATTTAATTGAAGTCTGCTTAAATAACTATTTAAACATTGAGTAAAAATATTAATTTTTAATGAATATAAATTGTTTTCGATTTCACTATTATTATTTTCTAAACTTTCAATAACTTCCCTTATGTTTATTAATTCTTCAGGTTCATGTTCAGTACCAATAGATGAAACTAATTTAATACCAGATGGAGCTTCTAATTTAGTATTTACCAATCTTTCTTTTCCGTTATCATTATAAATGAGTCTACCATCTAAATCTAAAGTTAAATTTTCTCTAGAAACGATTTGTTCTTCATTGTTGTCGTCTTTATAGTAATATTTCTCCTCAATTATATGTTCCTTAGAATTTTCATCAATATATGAAAACAATAGTTTCTCTTGGTCTTTGTGTTCAATTAAAAATTGGTTTAAATTAAAACTCCACTTATTAGGAAGCCCTATTTCTGGCAATTTTTCATTCTTAACAGAAGAATAATTTGCATTAATAGCTAATGGAAGAACATTTTTGTCGCTTGATACAAGTGGCAATTTAATATCCAAATCTCCTGTTGAAAGATTAATAGAAGCAGTTCCCGATCTTCCTAAATCAACATTATGATAACTTGCATTATCTTTATAACTTGTTTTCAAAATATATTCAGTTTTTAAATTAAATGCTTCACTAAAATTAAGTGCTTCACCATTGACTAAGGTAAATTTTAATGAATCAGCTTCACTATCTATTGCAAACTGTAATTCATCACTAATATTAATTGATAATTTTTGATTTGGAAATTTTATAACATCAACAAAAGTATCTTCATCATTTCTAATATCTGTTTCAATACCATTAATGACTTTATAACAATTAAATTTTACATTATAACTATTATTACTATTAACATTGTTAACGGTTGTTTCTAGAAAAGAATCTATAATTTTCATACCTTTAATTTCTTGAGGCAAGTTAAATTTTATAACACCGTTTTGTGAATTTAGAATTTCAATATTTATATCTTTTTTCATTTTATCTCCTAATTAATTGATTTTTGAAAAGCATTAAGCTCTTCTTGTGCTTTATTAATTGATTTTTCAAGCTCTAGTTTCTCATTAGTTAACTCATTAATTTTTGAATCAATTTTTTCTGTTGCAACTAATTTTTGCAAATAACTATCGCTTGTTAATTCATTTTTTATTTTTATTAATTTATCTATTTCGTTAATAATCTTTTCAATTTTCTCTTTATCAACTTTTAAAACATTAGAAATGTTTTCAATATTTTGTTTAATAAAGATTATTGACTCTTCACTAATTTTTGAAATCTCAGAAATGTCTCCATTTTTCATAAAACCTTTAATAACAATTACTATTCTGCAAAAAACTGCATAAATTGCTATTGCTAATAAATAAGCACTGCACATTGAATCAAAAACAAAAGAATCAAACCATATATCTTCCAAAAGTCCATAATATAATGAACATAATGCAAAAGATAAAATCATTGGAATAAATACTATAAATGTATTTAGTGCTTTTCTTTTATTCTCTTCTAATTTTGCTGTAGCTCTTTTAATTGGGAACTTTATTAACATTGTAAGACCAAATATGAGAACTGAAATTATTATTACTTCTATAGATATGTTTTTTATGTTGCGTAAAAATTCTGTTTCCATTTTTCTCCTCTTTATTTCGACTTTTAAAAATTTTTCTACTCCTACCTCCTTGACAATCATTCTAATTCCCAAAAATTCTAATGCTTTCTAAGTTCTACTAATTTTTACTAATGTTATAAAAAAGATAAAAAATCAGTAAATCTCTTTACTGATTTTTATTAACTATTGAATTAAGTGTTCCTCAAAATTTTTTAGGTTTATTATCATTAATATAAATATCTAAACCTTCTTTATGTAATTGATATATTCTTTTCGTTGAATAATTCATTTTAGCTGCAATTTCATCAAAAGAATTCCCTCTAATATATCTCAAAAAGAAAACATTTCTATATGGCTGTGGAAGTTTCTCTATTCTTTTTTCAATTTTTTGTTTTTTAGATAATAATTTTAATAACTTCTTTTGCTCAACATCTTGCTGTTTTATAATAATTTGAAGTTTTTCATTTATCTCTTTGGTATCTTGCTTTTTAATTCTCATATCATTTAACTGAACAAATAAATTTTCAATCTTCTTTTTTAAAACTTTTAAGTCATCCGATTTTTCTAAAAAATACTGATAATCAAATTTATAACTCTCTAAATCTATAACTAAAGAATTTTCTTTATTCATATACAGACGCCTCTTTTCTTTCAGTATTTTTACAAAATCAATTATACATATCTAAAATTCTAATGCTGTCTAACTTTTGATAATCAATGCTAAAAAGTGCTAATGTTTTAAACAAAATACAATAATTATATAATTTGGCGATTAGACGTGTGCTTGTCTTGATACAAGTCGGCTCGCTTCGCTTCGCCGAGACGAGCACACGTCAGCTATGAAAACGAAAAAATGGCAACAAAGCGAGGAGTCGTGCGCAGGCTTTCCACGACCTCCTCACTTTCTTTTTGTTGCCATTTTTCTTAGTTACATTTTCTCATTTGAGAAATTACTTCAGGGCTTACTTTTCCCATAAGTACCCCTTCATCCCAACAATTAAAGTCATCAAACAAAAGTAATTTTTTGTCTTCTTGACCTATTGTTGTTACTATATCATCATCCATTATGTCTGATATGAAATATTGATATAACCCTCGAGAATATACAATCTTCTCTCCTGTTTTTTCAATATATTTCAGCAAATATCTAATAGAATCCCCTATTCGATTTTTGTCTTCAATTAATTCAAAGTCAGACCTTCCATACCTATCATTAAAATAGGTATTTTGATATGTAGTTTTCATATCGTGAATAGTAAAGTTATATTCTCTCTTTTCTATTAACTCACCTGGCATTGTTCCATCTGGGATATGAAACATACCATGAAAATGAAGTCGTTTATTTTTTGGAGACCTCTCCCAAACACCAATATATCTCCACCCTTTTCTACTAGTAAAGTGAGAAAAGGCATTCATAAGTTTTTTTCTAAAAGAAAATTCTGTTTGTTTATTATCATCATATGTAAATGTGCAAAAGTAGTTAAAGTTTTGAAGATTAGCTTTTCTAACCATACGAACTCTACGACATATTATATTTCTAAGTTTTCTATCAAAGTTAATTTCAACGAAATTCCTACAATCTAAATCAGTTTTAAAATACTGTCGCATTTCGTTATAAATCTTCTCTTTCTTAACCTTTCTAGGCATATCTAAATATGACAAATAAAGTTCTTCAAACAGTTCTTTCCTTGTCATTTGGTGTTCAGTTTTAACCTTAATTTTAGGCTCAATTTGAGCATCTTTATTTTCTTCAACAACTTCATCGGTTATATCAATATCTTCAGAATTAGATGATATAGAGGGCTCAAAAGAGTCCTCTATTTTCTCATCTTCTAATTCTTGTTCTCTAATAACAGTTATTCGTTCCTCAACTGGTTTTGGTCTCTTTCTTACGTTTCTAGTAGTATGAGGAATCGCTATATAATGACTTCCGTCAAAATATACTTTTGTTTCGCCATAAGACATAAAAACCTCCTTTTAAACTGCTAAAAATTTCAGTATTATTGCGAAACTTTTTATATCTATTATTTCGATTTCTTTATCTTAAACTTATCAACAAACCTCTTTATTTTTGTGAATAACTTTTTAAAAAAATTATCTTTCTTTGGCTTCTTTAATCTTTCCCTTTCCTTATACTTTCTCTTAAACTCTCTTTGATATTTTCTATCTTCTCTATCTATAACTCTAAAAGCTTTTTTCATGTTTTTAAAAATATATTTACCAATTTTATTATTAAACCTTTCAGGAACATAATCAGAAGTATCTAACATATGACTGAAAGTTTCATAATACTTATCAAGCGTTTCGTTTATAAGTTTATTTTTATTAAAATTAATCATTTGTTTTTACCCCCTTTAACTCTTGGTTGATAATAACCTTTAGGGAGTTCATCATCACTTTCTTCTAAAAACTTAATATATCCTTCTAAGCTATCTTCTACTACTTCACTTTCTTTAACATCAAAATCTTCATCAAAGTGTCCTTGATAAAATTTAGGTTTACAAGATTGACTATCATACATTTTAAAAACATTATAATCAGCCACTACAATTTCTTGTTTAAAACAAGTTTTATCTTTCTTTCCAGATAACAAATACTTATCAAATAAAAAACTATTTTCTATTCTTCTAATAGTCCATTTTAATTGTTTAATATTTCCTTTCTTATCATAGCTAACATCTAATTTCATTATCTCAATAAATTGAGCTAATTCTCTTATATTTACATCAATTAACATTGGTCGCTGAGTATCCAAAAATATATCAAGGTTATTATGACCATGCTGTTCATACCATCTTGATTGCCATTCTGGAAAATATAAACTCATACGACTATTCAAATATTTTTGTGCTTCTGTTATCCCTATTGCTTCATAAGGATAATTAAAATGTGTTTTTACAAATTTATTATCAAATCCTAATCTAAATGGATTGATAACTCGGCTAAGCCGAGGACTATACCTAAACTTGCGAAAGCTAATACTATAATTAGAACTTACACAATGAATAGGCATAGTCAAATTAAAGCCATTCCTATTTTTATTAGAAATTTCTCTAATCATTTTACGATTTCTCTCTCTATCAAAAGCTAGTTCTCTTAAGCAGTGTGTCATAAAACAAGTTTTGCCCGTTCTAGGTGGTGCAAAAATGATAGTTATCAATTATGCTCCTTATATGTAAAGTAACCATCAACACAGTTACAATAAGTTTTATCCATCCATTGAGAACTAAATTTCATACCTGTTGTTTGAGACACTAATCTAGAAGCATAAATCATATTTGAGTCATCACTTACATTTGATAAATCCCATAAATCAGAAACATAAATTGTTTCCAAAGAAGTATCATAAAACATAAAGCTAGTATCTGTTACACTGCTTGTATCGAAACTACTTAAATCCAATTCTTTTAATTTATTAGTACAAGTAAACATACCAGACATAGTTGTTACATTACTTGTATCAAAACTTGTTACATCAAGAGCAGTAAGAGAAGCACAATAATTAAACATGTTACTCATATCAGCAATTAATGAAGTATTAAAATTGCTAACGTCAACAGATGTTAAATTCATACAACCATTGAACATATCATTAATCTTTGTAACTTTGCTTGTGTCAAAATTAGGACCAATATCGATTGTTTTTATCAACCAACAACCCCCAAACATATTAGACATATTAGTAACATTTCTCGTATCAAAATGGCTTATATCAACAGCTGTTAATTTATCGTTATATGCAAATAAACCCATCATACTTGTAGCTAAAGTTGTATCAATACCACTTACATCAATTGTAGTAAGAGCATCCATACTACCAAATAAATTATTCATATTTGGATTGTTTTTTATGCTATAGTTTTTAATAACTAATTTGGTTACGTAATCATAGTTTCCAAATCTAAAATAGTTATCATTATTAGGAACAATATTAACATTCGACAAAACATAACCATTATAGTTGCCGTCTAAATACAAAGATACTTTTGCATCTCCAGATGAATATGTTCTGGCTGCCTTTAAACCATCAATAACATTAACGCCATTAACCATATATTCATCAGTTCCAGTATAATAATCAAAAGTTAATGATTCATAAAAACTTGCACTATAAGAAGATAATAAATTACTTAAAGAAAAATTAATTTCATTAGTGAACACAGCATAAAAATTGGTTGTAGAAGTAATCTTAATATTTGTAATTGTTCTAACATTTGTTCCATCAGTAGACCAACCAGCAAAAACAAAACCAGCTTCATTTGATGTTGGATTTGTTGCAGGTAAAGTTACATATTTTCCTGACTCAACAATTTTTGTTGTAAATACATTATCATTAGCATAGAAATGAACATCGTAATAATATGTAATATTTGCTACAAAAGTAGTATCACTTGTTACTACAAATGTATTTACACTAACTGTTGAATTATTTACTTTCCAACCGATAAATTTCTTATATGTTGTATTTTCAACTGTAGGTGCAATAGCATAATTACCATTTCTAATAGTTTGTGTTTCAATCACTTCATCTTCGTAAACGAATGTTACTGTATGAAGTTGAACAAAAACAGCTTTAAATACAGTGTGTTCAGTAATTGCAGTAGAAGTAATATCTACAATATTTACACCATCTTTTGACCAACCAATAAATTCAAAACCATTTTTAGTTGGTATATTTGGCAATGTTGCAAATCCATTTTTAATAATAATTTGACTATCATAATTTGCATCATCAACGACAAATTTTACATCATATTTATATGTCAAATCAGCAACGACTTTTGTATTTGTTGTAAAAGTATAAGTTGACAAATCAATCATTTCACCATTTATAGTCCAACCATTAAAAATTAAGTAAGTAGTAGATGTTGGGTTTGAAACATTTGTTGTAGTATTTTTCTCTATAATCTGAATACTATGAACACTATTATCAACTTCAAAAGTTACAACAACTTCATTATCACTTTCCATACTTGCTATATACTCTTCATAGTAAGCAACTGATTTTTCAAGTTCAGCAATTCTGTTGTTTAAAGAGCCAACACTTGAAGAATTGTTTTGTATTTGATAAGACATTTGACTAATTTGAGTATTTAAACTAATTATTTGGTTATTTAATAAAGTAATTGTATTTTGATTTGAAATATTAGTACTTTGTAATTGTTCATTTAACAACTCCAAACTACTAATTTGATTTAGATGATTAGCAATTTGAGATTGTAACTGCATATTGTCATTGTTTAAAATAACAATTTGACTTTCTAAATTTGAAATTTCAGTTTCTAATACATCTAAATCTTCCTGCTTAGTATTAACATTTGAAGACAAATCGTTAACTTGTTGATTTAAACTTTCAATTTGAGAATTTAAATCTTGAATAGTTTGTTCATTATTTGTCTTGTCAGCAGTTAAACTATTAATTTGTGATTGCATTTGAACTTTTTGTAAATTTAAATCATTAATTGTTGCTTGATTATTTACTTTATCAGCATTTAATATTTCAATTTGACTTTCCAAACTGTCGATTTGAGAGTTTAAACTTTCAATAGTTGATTCATTATTTGTATTAGCAATTGTTAAACTATTTACTTGTGCTTGCAAACTAGCAATTTCACTATTAAGTTCTGTTATTTGACTTACTCGGACAGCCAAATCTTGATTTAAACTATTAATTTGATTTTGCAATGTAGAAACTTGAGAATTCAAACTTGAAATTGTAAGCTCATTATTAGTTTTTTCATTAGTTAAATTATTAACTTGAGTTTGTAAACTAACTTTTTGCTCATTTAAATTTGCAATAGTATTATCATTAAGAGTAATAGTTGATTGCAAATTAGAAATTGTTTCTTCGTTTTGTGTCTTAATAGTGGATAAGTTATTAACTTGATTTTGATAATCTTTTATACTATTTTCAAGATTTGCCTTATCGCTATTAAGTTGAGAGATAGAATCATTTAATGTTGTGATATTATCTCTATAACTATTAATTAAAGCATCATATTCATCTTTATTTTCAAGTGCAGTATTGTAGCCATCGTTATATGCTTTATCCAGGTCTTCATTAGTATAAATTTGTGTTCCACTCATACCTTCTTTGACCTTATTAAAGTTAATAATTGCCCAGGTAAGAACGAAAGCAAAAGCACAAACAAACACCAGGCTGAATATAATGCCTAATATCTTTTTAGTTTCCATTTTTCCTCCTTTCTTAAAGAATTTCTATAACCTTTAATCTAATACCATTGTCAGAAAAATATTGCTCTAAAAACGAAGCACTTTCTTGACCTTTAGTAGATAAGGTTAGCTGAGTTTTGTTACTCAAAAATTTAATTGAAATGTTCAAAGTTGAAGCTTGAATTAGGTTGTTATATTCGTCATAAAAATCGATATAAGCAACGGAATAAATACTACCTGCATTTATGTCAGATTGCAGTAAAATAAAGTCATTTAACCATATTTGGTAGTCTTTATTTTTACCATTAAAATCTTCAACTTTTAGTAGGTCTTGTTCAAAATAATAAGTGTCAGTTTCATCATATAAATCGTCATAAAAAACAAGACTTGTACTTGAATAATTAAAGCTCTCTTGACTGAATTTGTTACTAATATCAATAGAGCCATTTACATAACTTTCTGCCTTAACTTCTCTATATAATTGAATGCCAAAAAATGCACCAACAGCTATGAGAATAAAACAGATAATATAGGTGTACCATTTCATTATGCGACCACCTCCGAAAAGTCATTATTTATGGAGTTTTCAGCATAATCAAAAGTAATACCTTTTGAATGTTTTAAAACTTGTAAATTAGTGTTATACAAACCTTTATCTAATACATAAAAAGTTTGTTCTTCGCCACTTATTGTCAAAGTATCAATTTCAAAATTTTCAAAGCCATTATAATCAATTCCGACTATCTTTTTATCTTCAAAAACTGTGTCAAAAACAATGTTTACTTTTGTTCTTGGCATGTTCTCAAAAAGAGTTTTTGTTGACATTAAAAGTGATACAAAATAACCGTCATAAACTTCGCTATATCTATACACTAAATCTTTGTTGGTAAGTGTATAAACCATTCTTTCTTGCCAATAAGTAGTGTCAATATTTTTATCTTCTACATCATAACTTGGATTACAATCTATACAATTAAAAATAGATTGAGTGCTATTTCGTGCACCGTTTTCATCATAGTGAAATTTTAAAACACAATAGTTTTTGATAATATCAGTAACATTGTCAGTTTTGTATTTTCCAGTCTCTTTATCAAACTCTCTAATTGTGAAATATTCACTTAAATCTACGGTTATATAATAGTCGCCAAAACCAGCACTATTAGTTCTAATTGCTTGCATACAATCAGCAAAAACATCCAAATAGTTATACATCCACACATTGTTGATAGGTTTATTCCAAATCCATAATGTGTACCATTGTCTTTCATAAGTAGTCCATTCATAAGTACCATCTAATTGAATTTGGAAAGGTCTACCATCAATCTTAATTACAAAAGTACTTTCACGGTTTAATTGTGTTCGTATTTTATTACCATCAAAACTAATTCCATCAGTACTATCGTAATAACTAAAACCTTCTGGCTCATCTCTGTTTGCTTTTTCTTCAGTGGTTGGAACAAGAGTTAAATCTTCTTGTTTTAAATCACCAAGAAATTGCATTCCTGTAGAACGATAAGCAGTTGACATTAAAGTATAATCAGTGAAATAGTTAAGCTTTAACTCTTGAAGAGCAATACCATTTTCTTTAGAATTACTATAGAAGTTTGCTTCTAAAAAGTATCTATCTTCATACTCATTTTTTTGTTCTTCAGTAAGGTCATCAGACTTAACTATATCTAATGCAATTTGGTTATCAACATAGTTTGTTCCTGTTGTTATATCGTGAACAAAGAAATGATAATAACCATAAAAAACTGATACTAAAACACCGATTATTGCGAGAAACACTAAGCTACAATTTCCAATAATTTTTAATGCTTTCATGTTTTCTCCTTTATTTAATTTTTGTAAAAAAAATAAGCACCACCTATAAACATTTGTTATAGATAGTGCTTACTTTTAACTTATAAAATACCATTCCAGCCAAATATGTTTAATGCTTTTGCTAACCACATAATAACGGTCGACAAAATTTCAAATAACTTGGCTAAAATTGTTAAAGGCCAAGTTCCTAAAAGAACTATCATAACAATTATTAAAATTGTAAGAAATATACTTTTCATAACTCGTGCCTATTACATAATAGGAGCATTTGCAGCAGCATCTGCAACTTGTTCTACTGTTTGGTCAACTACAGGAGCAACTTCTCCAAACCAACTTGTAATTTGTTGACCAAATGTTAAACCATTAACTGCACAACCAATAGCAGTAATTAAACAAAATAGTGCAACTGCACAAACAACACCTGTTATGATTCCTAAAATGAATCTAATTGTGTCAGACATTTATATCTCCTTTTAATATATTTCCTTAATTGCTTATCTCATAAGCATATTAAGAAGAGCTTTATCTGAATAACGATATGGTGTGATTTTACATTCATAAACTTCACCGTCTTCGTCAACAGATGATACAAAATAGGTATTGCCTTTAATAACATCACCTGTTGCTTGATCTTTCATTTCGAAAGGTTTAACAACTAGGTCTGCTTTCATATCATTACCAAAAACGATATCTAAAACTGCATAACCACTTTTGTCTGGTGGTGAAACAAGGATTCTTACTTCCTTTCCACGAATCTTACCTTTAATAAAATATGAGAAATATGATTTACCATTTTTTTCAAATGTTTCCCTTTCTACTACAATTTTTGCATTCTTCTTTTCCATAAAAGATTCCTCCTAAATTAAAATTATTTTCCAACTGTTTTTGAATACTTTCTAGCTTCAGTAAGAGATTTACCCTCTTTGATAGCTTTTTTAAATTTATACATACCAATATGGTCGTTTTTCATTTGTAAAGCACCAATTCTGATACATGCTTCTTTATCAGTTAATGGTTTACCTTCCTTAGGACCACGAATATGTACTTTTGCTTTTAGTTCTTGAGCATATTGTTCAGCTCTTTTATTTGGAACTAACCAGCGTCTTTCTCTTGTAATTTTTGCCATTTGCAAATACCCCTTTTTTATATTGTTATTGCCCGTTATTCCGATAGCCCAGCCAATATTAAATTGTGAAGTAATCTGATAGACCCGAAGACACATAAAATAAAACTTCCGTTCCAGGCGATTGTGCGAAGGTGGCCACCGTTATCTTATATAAGTTCGCACTTAAATCGATAAACACACAATCTTTGCCTCTGCTTCAGATTACACAAGCAGTATAGCTAATTAAAATTCGGAATACGAGGTATAGTGCGGTAGTAAATATAGGGTCAATGGAGGTAAAATGGGTAGTAAAAGGTAGTAAAAAAAGACAAGGATTAACCTTGTCTTTAATATTTAAAAAATGTATTTACGAATATATAATGACGAATGAACCCTTTTGCCATTTATATCTTCTTCCCTATCTTTAAAATAATCTTCATACTCTTTATCCCTTTTAGGAGTTCTTAAATAAAAAATATCCTTACATAAAATTAAGCAATTGCATTTATTTAAATTTAAAAAAAATACATCCTGTCGAATTATATAATTACTTGTTCGATAAACATTATCTGCTTTTGTTAAAAATTTCTTATCCATTTTCATTCTCCTTATCTATTTTTGTTATTTCTTTTAATAAATAATCACATAATTTATTATTTAAATCTTTAATGTACTCTCTCGTATAACACCAATTATCTGCTAATGAAGTTTGAGTATTATTTTCTAAATATAAAGAAACATACAAAATATATAATCTTGCTGGAGCATTTTCCATTACTCTGTTATATTTTTCAACTTTCTTTATAGTTGCTGTTGCTTTTACTTTAGTTGCACCTTTTTCAAATGTTTCTTTCATTGAATAATAAAATCTTATATCTTTTAAATCTTCTCTAATTTGTTCTATATCCATTTTTTATCTCCTTAATGTTAGGACGACCAAACTTTTTAATAATTGAATTTAATGTTTTCTTTTTTGTTTCATCTAAAAGATTAGAAACTTCTTCAAGTAAAGACATTTGTTCCGGACTCAAATAACATTTACCTAAATAATAATCTTCAGACACATATACACCACCATACGGACCAGTAACTGTATATATAGGATAAGATAAGGAAAGTTCTTGAATATCTCTGCGAATTGTGCACTCATTAACAGAAAATTCAAAAGCCAAGTTATCAATCTTTTCAAATCGTCTTTCACAGAGCAATTCTAAAAGCGATTGTCTTCGCTCTAAAGCTTTCACTTATCTCACCTCCTTTTATCCTAACACTTAGATTTTTGCAAACATTGTGTGCAGTTTTTGCACGGAATAAATTTAAAAATTAAAAAAAATAAAAAAAAGTCCTGGCTAATAGAAAATTCACTTAAGAATTAACTACTCGCCAAGACTTTTTATCTTGCTTTTACACTATAAAGTGTTTCACGAATACTTATTTATATTGTATTGAATTTGGATTTATTTAAAGCACTATTTCAGCTAGACCAAAGTTTGCAATATAAACGATATTTAATTTTGAGAAGCCACAACTTTAATGTTAGTGGCTTTTTTGTGATACTTGCTCACAATAAAACATTTACACCTATTACATACAATTTTGATAACACCATCCTTATCTTTATAGCCCATAACCTTATGCCCACAGTTGGGACAATACATTGTTATGACACCAACATCGTGAAAGTCCATTTCTTTAAACCCTCCTATATATAGACACACAACAATACAACAAACAGCAATAGTTTAGCGGAAAAACTTATTTAAATATAAGGTGGGCTATTCCCTACATTTATTTAAGATTTTTATATATTAAAATACGAACATATGTTCTAATAATTGTATTATATATAGTTTCCCAAAAAATGTCAATTACGTTTTTTATTTTTTACATATTGCATAAATTTTGTCTTTCGGGGCGTAGCATAATCGGTTTCGTTGCTGAGTCAATGCTCTAAAAAAACAAAATAATTTAAACAAAAATATATAAACATTTTTTTCTCGTCGTTTCTCTTTTTCATTGACACATCCCCTAAACCGATTATTTCGCCCTGTGTCGAAAGACAAAATGAAAAATAAAAGGAGAGAAAATTTATGTTTATAAACTACCCAATTAGTTCCTCAAAGTTCTCAAACAACCTACATAGTCCTTAATTTACCCTTTAGACACTCACTCGCATTCCTGTTTTTGTCTATGTAAACTTTAGTCGAATAAATTCAAAAAAGATTCGAATCACAGAATTTATTTAAAGTTCAAAAAGGAGGTTTATATATGAACTTTAATGAAATAGATATAGACAAATTAATTCAAGCTGAAGTTTCAAGAATTTCAGTTAAATACAATAAAGATTTTTTAGAATGCGAAGACTTAATGAAAATCACAGGGTTAGGCAGAGATAATATTAGAACACTTTTAAGAGATAAAAACTTCCCTACTACAAAGATAGGTAAAAGACAAGTTGTGAGTGTTCTTAATTTTGTTACTTGGTTAACCCTTAATAACAATAAGGAGAAACAATGAAAAAGAAAATACAAACATATACTCGTCGTTCAAATAAAGAAGGCTCTATTATACAAAGAAGCGATGGAAGATGGGTTGCTGTTGCTACTGTAGGTTATGATGAAAACGGAAAGATAATAAGAAAACATTTATATGGCAAATCAAGAATGGAAGTTGCTGATAAACTTTCAAAATTAACAAATAGAATTGAAACTAATACTTATAGTTATACAAACAACAAAACAATAAACGATTTAATGACTGAATGGCTTTTAATATTTAAAAAGAATCAAGTAAGCCCAAGAACATTTGAAAATGTAATTAGAAACTATAACCTACATATCAAATCAAAAGTTGGAAATATGAAACTTGAAGAAGTTAATAATATTGTAATTCAAAAAGTTTTAAATGGTATGATTGATAATGGCTATAGCCTCTCTGTTGTAAAGAAAATCAAATTTCTTTTTAATCAATTTTTTAATTATGCTGTTGAAAATAATCTAACAAAAGACAATCCTACTACAAAAACTAAAGTAAAAAGCACTGAAAGAAAAATTTATAACGAAAACGAAAATTCTTATAAAGCAATTCCACCCGAACTTAGAGAAAAATTTTTAATGTGTCTCGAAAACCATAATTTCTTAAAACCACTATGTATAACTATGATGTTCGCCGGTTTAAGAACAGGTGAAGTTCTTGCATTAAAATGGAAAAATATTGATTTTTTAAATAAAATTATCACAGTTGAAAAAGGTGTAACAATCGTTCCAAAATTTAACTCTGAAGGAAAAGTTATTGAAAGAAAAAATGTTATAGGAGAAACAAAAACAGCTTGTTCTGTAAGAAATGTTCCAATGCCAGACATACTATTAGAAGTTTTAGAAAACCATAAAATTAATCAATCATTTAAAGAGCAAACCTATAACAACAATCTTACTTCCCCTAATTCTTTTGTTTTTGCAAATAACGATGGCTCACTAAGAAGTTATTCTGGGACAAGAAAAATTTTTTCTAGATTTTTAGAAAAGCATAATTTAGATAATTTAGGAATTCATTTTCATGGATTAAGACACACATATTCAAATATGTTATTCGAAGCTGATCAAAATCCTAAAATAATCCAATCTCTTTTAGGACACAAGTCTGTAAAAACAACTATTGTTACATATAACTCTATTGACAAATCTTACTTTAAAAAAGCGACAGAAATTTTAAATAATAAATTTACTAAGAAAACTTCTTATGAAGATTTAAACAACGAAGATATCGATGCAAAAATTAAAGAATTATTATTAGAAAAAGAAAAACGAAAACTAAACAATTTAATCATATAAAAAAACAAAGCCAGGATCAAAAACTCTTGGCTTTTTTTATGCAAAAATTTTGACAACAATTTGACAACAGTTTTTCAAAAAAAAGGGGACATTTTGACAACAATTGACAACAGTTGACAACAATTCTATGTAGTTTTGCCTAGTATTAGGCAGTTTTTATGTTGAAAAATTGTGGTTGGAAATAAAAAAAACCACAATATATTGTGGTTTTTGGTAGGATTGAGTGGACTCGAACCACCGACCCCCACCTTATCAGGGTGGTGCTCTAACCGGCTGAGCTACAATCCTATATATATAAAAAACTTTGTTACTACCGGTTATCATAACAAAGCTTTAATGGTGGAGATAGTCGGGCTCGAACCGACGACCTCCTGCGTGCAAGGCAGGCGCTCTAGCCAACTGAGCTATACCCCCATATTTATTAAAGCCCTATTATAATAACAAAAACAAAATAACTTGTCAACGGTAAAAACAAAATTTTTTTATATTTTTTTATTCGCCTTTTATTGTTAAATAAATATCTGTTCCATCACTTTCAAAAGTAAAAGTAGAAAAACCTGTTAAAACATCTAAAAAGCCCTTATTTTCTTCATTTCCAAACAAAACGGTAGCAAATGTATTATTTAAGCTTTCTGGTAAAATTCCACTGCCAGCAATTTTGCTTAAAAGATCTAAAGTTTCTTTTGATTGTTGTTGAGTAAGTTGATTTAAAATAACATAATTGCTTTGTACTGTATATTCTGTTGGATTTGTACTATCAATACCAATTGTAAAATTGCTTGTAATATAAATATTATTTGGTATTAAGTTTGCAATAAAATCTACAATGCCACTTTCGTTTGCAAGCATATTATTTTTTACTTTTTCAAAATCTATTTTTGCAACAAATCTAACATCTACATTTGTTTTTGTTCCTTCTACATTAAAATTGCTAAATTGAATTTGTTTAAGCGCTATATAATTTGCATAATCTTCACTATCATTACCTGCATATATATTGTTTAAAAACAAATTAACCATACTTGCAAATTGTTTATCGGTAAGTTGTACATTTAAACCAATTTGGCCTGAAATAAATTCTTCTTTATTAAATACATAACCAGTTCCATTATCTTTATATACAGCATCTGTACCAAACAAAATATTAAAACCTTGTTCAGCATCTTCGTTACTATAAACTTCTGTTATTACTTTTGATTCGTCTACACTTTGGTTTAATAAATCTAATTTGTTTTTTATATCAAAAATATCAATACCTAATGAAAACCTTAAAAAGCAATATCCACCTATTAAAGCAGTTATAATAACTGCAAGAAACACACCCAAAAACTTAAATATACCACTAATAATTCCACCACTTTTGCGAGAACTACTCATAAATTACTCCTATTTTAAAAAAATCATTTTAATTTTTTATTGTTCTTATTATCTCATCTTTTTTGTTTTCACACAACTAAAAACTTTAGCAAAAACAACCAAACAAAAATATTTTTTGTTTTTTAGTCATTTTGCATATTGACTTTTTTTATCAATGTGTTAATATTTTCGTGGTTATGAAAACATTAAAAACTTTATCAATGTTAAATACAAAAGTTTCAGTTGAAATTAAAAAATTTCAACCATGTTTTCAACTCTCAAATTTCAATAAAATAGTTATCTAAAATTGTTTGGAAGAGTACTATATCTTTCAAACAATTTTTTTATAACAATAATCTTGAGTTTTTACAAAAGGTAAAGGTAAATTAAAAATGGATTTTAGCAGTTTAAAATTAAAAGAAAAAGAATACCGATTAACTGGTGTAGAAGCAAGAAAATATTTAGATGAAAAAGCCGGAAAACCAGCACAAGCAGAAACACCTCAACCTAAAAGATGGCAAAGGGGCTTATTAACAGGTGCATTTGACCCTTTTCATGTGGCACACGCAAAAGCAATAGATAAAGCTTCAAGCTTATGTGAACAACTTATTGTTGCTGTTTCTACAGACGAAGTTATAAGGCATTATAAAGGAGAACCTTTCCAACCTTTTCAACAACGCCTTGAAACAGTAAGTTATTGTAAAGGTGTAACATTGGCAATACCACAAGACGATTTATACGAAAAACTTGAAATGTGTGAAGCACTTGGCGTAGATGTATTGTTTAGTTGCGAAGAATATCAAAGAAGTTATTACGAAGACGAATCTGCTATGACACCAAAAGAAATTGCAGGCGTAGAAAGATGGGAAAAATTTGAAGCAGAAGCAAATGCTCATGGCATAGATGTTGTTTACTTACCAAGAAGCCAAGAAATTTCATCTTCAATACTTAAAGCAAGAATGCTTGAAAGAAGTGGCTACCAAGAACAACAAGGCATAATGCTTTATAGTGAGGGTGAAGATTACAGTGCAGGAACAGAAGCAACATTTTCGTTGTAATTAAAAATTTATATACATACCATTAAAACCTTAGTAAAAATATTTATTAAGGTTTTATTTTTTATTAAAGGTATTTTTAATAATTAATTTTAATTTTTATAATATAAAAATTTTTTTAAAAAAATTGTTGACAATCGTCTACTTATAAATTATAATGCTTTGTACTGGTAATGTGGTGGCGTAGCTTAGTGGTTATAGCACACGGTTCATACCCGT
>JAFQFI010000044.1 GCA_017398655.1 Clostridia bacterium | reverse complement strand
GTGTCATGTATTTATGGACTGGGTGCGCCAAAGGAATATTACGACTTACATCTATCTCTTCGTGAGGGTGATAGTGTTGATAGAGATGAAATTATACGTAAGTTAATTAGTATACAATATACACGTAATGATATTGATTTTCAACGTAGCACATTTAGGGTTAGAGGCGATATTTTGGATATTTTTCCAGCAAGTAGCAGTGAACGTGCTATTAGGGTTGAATTTTTTGGTGATGAAATTGAAAAAATTAGCGAATTTAATCCTATAGACGGCAAGGCGTATAACAGATTGCAACATGTGGCAATTTTTCCAGCATCGCACTATGCAGTAGGTAGTGAGCGTTTACAATCTGCTTTACAACAAATTAGACAAGATGCGGTTGAACGTGAGCAATATTTTTTAAGTGATGAAAAGTATATTGAGGCACAACGAATTAGAGAGCGTACTAATTATGACCTTGAAATGATGCAAGAGATGGGATATTGTTCGGGTATTGAAAATTATAGTAGATATTTGACGGACGTAATCCAGGTGAACCACCTTACACGTTGCTAGATTATTTTCCAGATGGATTTTTATTGTTTGTAGATGAAAGCCACATCACGTTACCACAAGTACGTGGGATGTTTAATGGTGATAGAGCGCGAAAAACAGCGTTGGTTGATTATGGCTTTAGATTACAATCGGCATTTGATAATAGACCTCTAAATTTTGAAGAATTTAATGAAAGAATAAATCAAGTTGTTTATGTTTCTGCAACACCATCAAGTTATGAACTTGAAAGAGCAGAAAATATTGCACTTCAAGTTATAAGACCAACAGGTTTATTAGACCCTGAAGTAGAAGTTCGTTCTTCTAAATATCAGGTTGATGATTTGATTGAAGAAATTAATAAGGTTATTGAAAAGAAAGGCAGAGTTTTAATAACAACCCTTACAAAGAAAATGGCTGAAAGCTTAACTGGTTATTTGACCGATTATAAAATAAAAGTTAGGTATATGCATTCAGACATTGATGCTTTAGAGCGTATGGATATAATAAATGGCTTAAGAAAAGGTTCTTTTGATGTTCTTGTTGGTATTAATTTGTTAAGAGAAGGGCTTGATATTCCTGAAGTTATGTTGGTTGCAATTTTAGATGCAGACAAAGAGGGCTTTTTAAGAAGTGAAACCTCACTTATTCAAACAATTGGTAGGGCAGCAAGAAATAGTGATGCAAAAGTTATTATGTATGCAGACACTATAACTCAATCTATGCAAAATGCTATTACAATTACCAATCAGCGTAGAGAAATTCAGGATAAATTTAATAAAGAGCATGGTATTATTCCTAAAACAATTATAAAAGGAATATCTTCAAATTTTGAAATTTCTAAAAAAATAGGAAATACAGATTCTTCTAAAAAGAAAAATGCTGAAGTTTCAAGAAAAGATATTTTATCAGAAATTGATAACCTTAAAGATATGATGAATAACTGTGTTAGAAGTTTGGATTTTGAAAGTGCAATTAAACTAAGAGATAGAATTGCAGAATTAAAAGAAATGTTAAACAATTAAATTTTATTAAGAAAAATATTTAAATTAAAAAGGCAGTTTATGGAAGAAAATATTATTATAAAAGGTGCAAAAGAAAATAATCTTAAAAACATAGATTTGGTTTTACCAAGGAATAAATTTATTGTTTTTAGTGGTGTAAGTGGTAGTGGAAAATCTACTCTTGTTTTTGATACAATTTATGCAGAGTGTCAAAGAAAGTTTATAGAGTCACTTTCTTCATATGCTCGTCAATTTTTAGGGCAAATGGGAAAGCCAGATGTAGAAAGGATTGAAGGTCTTTCACCTGCAATTTCTATTGATCAAAAAACAACATCTCATAATCCAAGGTCTACAGTTGGTACTGTTACTGAAATTTATGATTATTTAAGGTTGTTGTTTGCAAGATTGGGCACCCCTTACTGTCCAAAATGTAATAAACCAATAAAAACAATGACAATAGAAAATATTGTTGATAATATTATGAACTTTCCGTTAGAATCTAAAGTTATAGTTATTGCTCCAATAATAAGAGGTCAAAAAGGTTCTTTTCAAAAACTTTTTGAAGATTTGCAAAAAGATGGTTATGCAAGGGTTGAAGTAGATGGCGAAATTAAAGATTTAACAGAAGAAATTAAACTTGATAAGAACTTTAAACACGATATAAGTGTTGTTATTGATAGATTAAAAGTTAAACAAGAAAACATAAGTAGGTTAACTCAAAGCATAGAAACTGCATTAAAATTATCAAAAGGATTAGTGAAAGCTAATATTAATGGAGAAGACATTTTATTTAATAACTCATATGCATGCTCGGAATGTGGTTTTTCTTTTGAAGAAATTTCTCCAAGATTGTTTAGTTTTAATAGTCCGTTTGGTGCTTGTCCAGAATGTTCTGGTCTTGGTTTTACAACAGATATTGATGAAAATTTATTGTTACGCCACCCAGAAAAAACATTAAGACAAGGAGCTTTGCGTATTTCGGGTTGGAATATGGACATTGCTTCTATTGGCGAAATGTATATGAATGCACTTGCAAAAAAATATAACTTTAGTTTAGATATCCCATTAAAAGATTTACCAAAAGAAATTTTAAATATTTTATTATATGGTAACAATGGAGAAGAACTTGAATTAAATTATTCAAACTCTAAATTTTCTGGTACTTACATTGGAAGTTGGGAGGGGTTGATACCAAACCTAAGAAGAAGATTTGTAGAAACAAAAAGCGAATATTCAAAACAAGAAATTGGCAAGTTGATGAGAGAATCAGATTGTAAAACTTGTCATGGTAAAAGATTGAGTGAAGTTGCTTTATCTGTTTACATTAATAAAAAAAATATTAATGATTTAACACAAATGAGCATTGCAGATTTAAAAAACTTTTTTGCAGAATATAAAATAAAAGAAAGTGAAAAAGCAATTGCAGAACCAATTTTAAAAGAAATAAATGCCCGATTAAATTTTTTGTGTGATGTTGGTTTGGATTATTTAACTTTAGGTAGAACAGCAAGAACTTTAAGTGGTGGCGAAGCACAACGAATTCGTCTTGCTACACAAATTGGTAGTGGTTTGGTTGGTGTTTTATATATATTAGACGAACCAAGTATTGGTTTGCATCAGTACGATAATGACAAATTATTAGCTTCATTAAAAAAACTTAGAGATTTAGGAAACACATTACTTATTGTAGAGCATGATGAAGAAACAATAAAAACTTCAGATTATATTGTTGACATTGGTCCTTATGCTGGTGTTCAGGGTGGTGAAGTTGTTGCACAAGGTTCACTGGAAGATATTATAAAAAATAAAAATTCTTTAACAGGAAAATTTTTATCGGGCGAAATTAAAATAGATATTCCACAAAAAAGAATTAAACCAAAAGCATTTTTATCATTAACTTCTGTAAGTCAAAACAACTTAAAAAAAATAAATGTTAATATTCCTTTGGGTGTTTTAACATTAGTAACTGGCTTATCAGGAAGTGGTAAAAGTTCGCTTGTAAACGAAGTTTTATTTCCTGCATTATCTAATCAAATAAACAAAACTTTGCTTCCTGAGGGCAAATATAAAGCCATAAAAGGCATTGAAAACATTGATAAGGTAATAAATATAGATCAATCACCAATAGGAAGAACTCCACGAAGTAACCCTGCTACCTACATTGGTTTGTTTACTTTAATTAGAGATTTATTTGCCTCTACTAAAGAAGCAAAAGAAAGGGGGTATAATAGTGGCAGATTTAGTTTTAATGTAAAGGGTGGTAGATGCGAAGCTTGCGAAGGTGACGGAGAGAAAAAAGTAGAAATGTTTTTTTTGCCAGATGTTTATGTAACTTGTTCAGAGTGTAAAGGAAAAAGATATAATAAAGAAACCCTTCAGGTAAAATATAAAGGCAAAAGCATTAGTGATGTTTTAGATATGACAGTAGAAGAAGCTTTAAACTTTTTTGATTCTATACCATCAATAAAAAATAAAATTCAATCTTTATATAATGTTGGATTGGGCTATATTAAACTTGGGCAAAGTGCAACTACCTTAAGTGGGGGTGAAGCTCAAAGGGTTAAGCTTGCAACAGAACTATGTAAAAGAAGTACTGGTAAAACTTTATATATCTTAGACGAACCAACAACAGGATTGCATTCTTATGATATTAAAAAATTAATATCTATTTTACAAAGTTTGGTAGAAAAAGGAAATTCTGTTGTTGTAATTGAACATAATTTAGATGTTATAAAAGTTGCAGATTATATTATAGATTTGGGTCCAGATGGTGGCGATAGGGGTGGACAAATAGTAGCAGAAGGTACTCCGGAAGATATTGCAAAAAACAAAAATAGCAAAACCGGAATTTTTCTTAATAAAATATTAAATAATAATTAATTAGTTTTAGATAGTAATAAACTTAATAAAAAAAGCCAGAGCTTTATATGTGTAAAAGTAATTGCAAATTTTAGTGAAAAAAGGTATAATATAGGCGTGAAGAATTTTTACGAAGTATTAAGAGTAAGAACAAATGCCTCACAAGAACAAATTAAAAGGGCATTCATATCGTTGGTATCGCAGTATCATCCAGATGTTTACAAGGGTGATAAGCTTTATGCCGAGCGTTATACAGCAATAATTACAGAAGCATATTCAGTATTAAAAGATCCTGATAAAAGATTAGATTATGACTTGCGTCATAATATCAACCAAAAACCATCTCGAAGCCAATTAAGAAGAGAAGATAATGAAATTAGAAAAGAAAAGATGGAAGAGAAAAGAATGTCTCGTAAGAATTACGAACAACAAATGTCTATGAGATATTTTAAAAATACTGAAAGGAAAAAACAAAAAAAGAAAAGTTTATTGTTTAAGTTGTTAACTTCTAAATTATTTTATTGTTTACTATTTGTTGTAGGTTTAGAGTGTTTAATTGTTTTATTAGTTTATTCAAGATAAAATTAAAAAGATAATAGTTAAAATCTATTATCTTTTTTTTGCTTTTAATTAAACATTTTAAAGTTTTAATATTTTTATAAATAAATATTAATTTTTAAAAAAGTGTATTTAAATTAAAACCCATTAAATATTTAAAAAATTCGCTATAATCTTTAATAACTGCTATATTTTCGCTTGCAAGGGACATATCGTTATGTTTTATAGAAGTAGAAAGTTTTACAAAACTTTCATCAATTGATTTTATCTTTTCGTAATTTGTGAAATAACATATTGTAGATTTAGAATCTTCCCAAAATACTTTTAAGTTGTCTACAGATTTTAAAACTTCTTCAGTATTAATATTTTCTTCATTTTTATTAATTACAATTGAAACTTGCTCTGCTTTGTTTTTTAAAGTACTAATAAAGTTTTGTATAAAAAGCTCTTCAAAAGTAGCAAAAGAAATGAGTATTATTGTTAAAATAATTATAGATATAGTTCTTTTCATTTTGGTATACCTGCTTTTAATGTTTTGCAGGACTTATTTTTTTCTTGTAAAAAAATTTCTCCTTGTTTATCAATTGTTAAAATTAATACATCTTTAATGTTTTTAATATTTTCTTGTTTTAGTATTGGTTGTAAAAAGTTTTCGTCTAAACCAAAATAACAAAAATTTTCTTTTATTATTTTGCCATCATTTACTAATATTAGAGTAATACTTTCTTCTTCAACTTTTATTTTTAAATTTTCATTACTAACTGGTTGAATATTTGATTTTAACATTACACTGATATTTCCGTTGGTTTCTACAATTGCATAAGCAACATCACTTATATTAAAACATTGACAACCTCTTAGTCCTTCAGTTAAGTCATTAAGAGTCATATTAAGTTTTTTTAAGGCAGAATAGTTTATTCCATTTTTATCTATTACAATAACTGGTTTTCCGTTTATTAGTTTTCTAAAGTTAATACTTTTTCTGTTTAAAAGGGTAAATAAATGATGTAAAATAACTAAAGTTAATAGTGGCACAATACCAAATGCAATAGGAATTGTACTATCAGACATAGGTATGCAGGCAAGGTCTGCAATAATTAAAGTTGCAACCAATTCAAAAGGTTGTAAGTCACCAATTTGCCTTTTGCCCATAATTCTTACTGCAAACAATACAATGCAGTAAACAATAATTGATCTAATAATTAAAGTAATCATACAAAGTTATTTTTTTATTATTAAAGGGTTTTTATTCATTTTTTAAGTTTGTTTTTAAATTTTTATTCTTTTTTAAAATTTTTGTTTTAAAATCAATAAAAGAAAAATTAAATAATCCAAAAATAAAAGCAAAAACTAAAAAAAATAGTTCTCCAATAATTGCACTAATTGCTAAGTTAAAAAATATTGGTAAAATTTTAGTCAATATATTAAAAATCCATTTTGCCATTAAGTAGCAGGGGATAGAAGCTAATATAAGTTTTAATAAATATTGAAAATTAAAAAAGTGACCGTTTAATTTTTTGTTAAGCATTTTAAGGTTAAGTATTGTTGCAATGCTTAAACACAAGCCCATGCCCCAAACTAAAGAAAGTACGCCTATAAATTTTGTTAAAAATAAAATAGATAATATTAAAAACAATGCTCCAATGGCGTAATTTATAAAACCTTTAATTTCTAAGTTTAAAGCGTTTAAACAAGAAACGGTAATTCCACTTAGACAAATAGGAATTACTAACCAACTTGCATAAGACAAAAATTCTCCAGATTGTATATTGTTATATAGCAATATACCTATAGGTTTACCTAAGGCGAAAAATATTGGTACAAATAAAAAAGAAACAAAATAAGTAAATTTAACAGAAAAATTAATTTTTTTATGAATTTCTGTGTGATTATTAATTGAAGAGGCAGCAGATAGGTCTGGTATTAGAGTCATAGATAAAGACCCAATAATTGTTGATGGTATATATAAAAGAGGGAAAGTCATACCCATTGCCACACCAAAAACACTGAGCGCTTGTTCGTTTGTATACCCAGCATGTACAAGTTGAATAGGAATTATAATAGATATTATTGGCATTAATAAGCTTGAAATTACTTTTACCAAAGAAATAGGTAAAGATGTTTTAATAAGTGGCTTGAAAAAACTTTTTGGTTTTGAAAATTTTCCTCCAGTTTTAAAGTAAAAAAATATAACTAAAATAGAAGAAATAAAACAGGAAATTATAAAAGAATAAGTTGCTGCCAATGCACCATCAAAGGAAGAATAGAAAAAAGCAACCATTATAACACAAAATATAATTCTAATAAGTTGTTCTAAAAATTCTGTTAAACTTACTAAAAAATATCTTCTATGGCCCCATAGATTTCCTCTTAAAATACTATATACGCTTGAAAAAACTAACGCTGGTAAAAGAGTAATTAAAATATTTATGCATCTTTTGTCTGTAAATAATAAACCAAAAATGTTTTTAAAAATTAAAACAGTTAAGCATAGTAATAGAGAAGTTATTATGCCAATAATTATTGCAGTTGTTACAATAGAAAACTCTTTTTTTCTGTCTTTTTCTAATTCAACAGAAGAAGTCATTTTGCTTACTACTAAAGGTAATCCACTTGCAATAAAAGTTTCTAAAACCATATAAACCGAAAATGATATTTGATATACACCTAAACCTTCTGCACCAATTAACCTTGATAAAAAAATTCTAAACAAAAAACCTAATGCTCGTGTTAAAACGGAAAATGATGTTAAAATAGCAAGTGCTTTAAATAAATTTTTCAATATAAACCTCTCAAAAAAATAAAAAATAAGTCAAAAAATAATGTTTTTTAATATATTCTTATTATAGAAGTTGATAATAAATGCAAAAAAGAGGTAGTATGGAAAAAAATAAAATTGAATATTTAAAAGATTTTTTAGATGTAGAAATAATAAAAAAAGAGGCAATAAGCGAAGAAAGTAATTATAAAAAAAATAATCAAGTATTTATAAAAGAGGGAATATTTACAGTTATAAAAAATTTAAAAACAATTATACATATAGTAAAGCCAAATGAAAGTTTAGAAATTATTGCAAAAAAGTATAACAAAAAATTGGAAGAAATTTTAATAAAAAATAATATAAGTAACATATTTGTTGGACAACAATTATTAATATAGTTGCCAAAAAACATTAAAAAATATATACTTACAAAGTAATTTAATGCCTAAAGGATAAAATATGATTGAAATAAAAGAAGTAAAAACAAAAAAAGACATTAAAAATTTTGTTAATTTTCCTCATAAGCTATACAAAAATGTAGAACATTATGTTCCTTTTTTAGATGTTGATGAAGTAAATAAATTTGATGAAAAGAAAAATGAATCTTACGATGATTGTATTGTAAAATGCTTTTTGGCTTATAAAGATGATGTAATTGTTGGTAGAATTGCAGGAATTATTCAAAAACTTTATAATACAAAAGTAAATGAAAAACGCATACGCTTTTCAAGATTTGATTGTATAAACGATAAAGAAGTTTCTAATGCTTTATTTTCTACTGTAGAAGCATGGGCAAAAGAGCAAGGAATGGAATTAATTCATGGTCCTATGGGTTATAATGATCTTGACAGGGAAGGTTTGTTAATTGATGGCTTTGACCAAATGTCTACTTTTGAAGAACAATATAATTATCCTTATTATCCAGAATTAATAGAAAGTTATGGTTTTGAAAAAGAAGTTGATTGGGTAGAGTATAGAATATTTAAACCAAACGAACCAGTTGAAAGAATTGAAAAAATATCAGACATTGTTGCAAAAAGATATAAATTAAAATTGGTAAAACCTAAATCTATTAAAGCTTTTATTAAAGAGTATAAAGAACAATTTTTTGAAACTTTAGATGCTGCTTATTCGAATTTATATGGCGTAGTTCCTTTTTCAGATAAAATGAAAGATTCTTTAATAGATCAATTTAAATTAATTTTAAATAAGGATTTTATTGTTGCTATTGTTGACGAACAAAATAAAATGGTTGCTTTTGGTTTGGCTTTTCCATCTTTATCAGAATCTGTTAATAAAAGCAGAGGAAAGTTGTTACCTTTTGGCATATTTAGAATGTTAAAACAAATTAAAAATCCAACAAGCATTGATTTGGGGTTAATTGCAATTAAGCCAGAATATCAAAACAAAGGTGTAAATACAATGATTTTGGCTTATTTAATTAAGGGTATGATAGAAAAGAATATTGAATATGCTGAAACAAATTTAATGCTGGAATATAATAATAGAATACAAACTCAATGGAATGTATTTGATTATGTTCAGCATAAAAGAAGAAGAAGTTATGTTAAAAAAGTAAAATAACTTTTAAAAAAATACATATAAAAAAACTATTTCGGTAAAATCCGAAATAGTTTTTTTGTTTTTAATTAAATTAATTATTATTTTTTGCCTTTACCTTTTTTAGAAGGTTCTTCAACAGGTTCTGCTTCTTCTTTTTCAAGTTCTTCAACTTTCATACGCATAAATTCTTGTTCAACTTCTTTTTTGCGTTTTTTAATTTCTTTTTGTTCAGAAATTTTAATGTTTGTTTCGTCACTAATATAAGTTACAGCAGAAGATAAATAATCAATTTCTTTATTTAATTTATTAATTTTTTTAGTATGTTCTGTATATAATTTTTCTTTTGCAGATTGACTTTCTTCTTTATTAGAAGTTTCTTCATATTCAGTTTGAAGTTTTTCTTTTGTTGTTTTTAATTCTTCTAACTGTTTATTAATTTCTTCTAATTTTTGTTCTCTTTTAACTTTTAATTCTCTTTTTATTTCTTTTTCGTCAACAGATTTAGGAGATTTGTTATATTCAGAATCTTTTACTTTTTTAATAAGTTTTTTCTTAGGTATTCTTCTTATAATATATCCAGCAATTGCAAGTATCAATGCAACAACTAAAATTATTGAAGATAATAATGCCCAAATATTGATGTCTGATGGGGTAGTAGTATTGTTAGAATCGTTCTCGTTTTTATCTGAACTTTCTTCATCTGTTTCTGCAGTAATTACTTTAGAAATTATTGTTGTATTATTTGCAACCTTTGAAGTGTATTCAGATTTTTCAATATCAACAACTTTTAAATCATCAAAGAAAGCTGTTCCTTTTGTTGGACTTCCTGCATAACCTAAACCAAAAACAACTTTAACCTCTTGGTCTGATTCTTCAGCAAGAACATATATTGAATATTTTACCCAACCATTATTTTCTTCATCAGTAACAACAATGTTTTTAAATTTATTTTTATTTTCATTCTTTTCGTCAATAACAATGTTTCCATCTTTATCAAGAGTTACAATTTCAAAATATGCACCATATTTTTCTGGATTTTCACAATTTGTAAAATCAGTTTTTATCCAAACAGAAAACTCATAGTAACCATTTTTAGTAAGTTTGTATGTGTAATTAGAAATTAAATTTTGATAACTTGCAACTGTATTTGTTACTACTAAAACATTAGTATCGTTAGATTCATTTCTTGTTTTTAAAGAAGAATCTGTAGTTGTATCTATAATTCCATTGTAAACAGCACTTTCTTTATTTTGTTCATAAGCATTTACAGAGTAGTTTTGAGTTTTATAAACATTTGGTTTTACAAGTGTATTTGAGTGAGAGTAGAAACTGTCTTCCAATAAGTTTACATAAATACTGTTGTTTGTATTTGTTAAAACATCATCTTTTGTGTCGCTTTCATAATCTACATAATCGAAGAATGCATAATTATTATTGCCATCACCATGTGTACCAAGAACAAGTTTAATTTCTTGAGATGTTATACCATTTTTAATATAAACAACATAATTTGTCCATTTTTCGTTTGATGAGATATTATCATAAACTGCAAGAACTTGGTTATTTTTATTTATAAGTTTAATATAAGCTTTTGCTGTGTTTACTGTTTTAATACCTACTTGAAATTTTGTATATGTTTCGTTTGAAGAAGAGTTTGAACTAATTGTAAACTCATCACTTGTATAATCAACATCTTCTGTTAAATTATTTCTAATCATTAAAACATTTTCATATTGGAATAATTTACTTGTAGGAATACCACCAAATTGAGGGTATGATGTGTTAATGCCGGGATTTTGTGATAATTCCAATCCACCAAAGTTTGCTATATCTTGAATAAAATATTCATCAGCAACCCTAATAACACCACTAAGAGTATTGTTTTCTGAAGCAGTCCAGTTAAGTGGAGTAGCAGGATATGAAACTGTTGATTGTGAGTTTGTTATAAAATTGAAACTTCCATTTTTAATTGTTGAAGTGTCAGTAATATTTTTTGATAAATCAAATTCTGTTGAACTTGTTTTTGAAGAAAATTCTGTTTGATTTATTTGTTGAAGAGTAATATTATCAATTATTGCCCAACCAGAAATTTTAGCATCAGTTTTTCCTAATTCAAAGGTTATGCCAACTTGTTTGTCAAAGTAAGCGTTGCCTCTAATATAAAACTCAACTTTTTTGTAGCCGTTGTATTCTGGTAATGTGTTAGAAGAGCAGTTAATTCCTGTTTGAACAGTTGTTATTGCTTCTTCACCTTCATCAACAACTTCTGTTAAAGTTACATCTAAGCCACCACTTGAAAGGTTCCCAGTTTTAACAAGCATTGAAAGAAGGTATAAGCCATGTTGTTTAATAGTAATAGTATTTTCTTTATGAGAAGATACTTTTGAAGCAGTTGCTTCTTTATTTAACATTAATAAAAGTTTGTTGTTGCTAAAAACAAAATCGTTTGCATAATCTGTATTTTGATTTGCTTCATCAAAATTTGTTTTAATAAAGTGATTGATAGAATCTTTACTATAAGCACCAATTTCTGTTAATTCTGTTTCATTATTTTCATCAAGAACCCAAGTAGATGTTAAAGTATCTTCAAATTTGTTGTTTGCAAAAGAGTTTGCATAGTCATTATCTAAATTAATAACAATATTGTTTTGGTCTTCAACAACAGAGTTAAAATCTAAGTTTGCAATTTCTTTTACGGCAACTTGGTCAAAGAATACAACACCCTTTGATCCATCGGTTTTATTTCCAAGTCTTAATTCAATTTCAAATTTTGAAGAATTAAATGTATCGGTAGCAACATAAATATTGTAAGTTTCCCAATATCCATTTGTGTCAATATTTAAAAAGTTGTCGGCACTTGAAGTGGAAAGTGTAGTATAAATGGAAGCTCTTGCTTTATTTGTTAAAGAAGTAGGGTCTTCTTCATTAAGCAAAAGACCTGTTTTGCAATGAACTTCTATAACATAAAATTTTGCTTTTTTAAGTTCTATTGTGTCGCTAACATAACCATGCTTTGCTGGATTATCTTTTGCTTTTATCATTAAAATTTCTTCATCTGGATTTGTTAAATCAGTGTCAACACCCGGGTTAACTTCCAAACCAAATTTATTATTTTTTGGTGAAATAAAAGCTTCAAAATTAGTATCGATAACACCATAAGTAGCATCTATAGAAGCAGAATCTGATGTTTCTGTCCAACCAGTTTTAGGTTTATAAGGCAATCCATCAGAAACCTTTTCATTTTCAGCAAAATCACCATTTTCAACTTTTATGGTATTAACTCCATAATAACTTGAAAAGTTTTGTCCGGCTGCTTTTGCTGTAAGATTTGATAATAATGCAAAAGTACTCATAAAAAACATTGAAATAACTAAGCATAATACCAAAAATATTTTGTTTGAGATTGTAAGTGATTTTTTCATAGCATACCTTTTAAAAATGTTTTTTTGTGTTTAAAATGTTTAAAAAAATAGGCGAAAATTTTGTTTAAAAATTTTGCTTACTTTTAAAACTATATAATAACTTTTGTATTATATATCAATTAAGTTCAAAATGCAATTGTTTTTTGTAGCAAAAGGGTAGTTAATTTAATAAAAAATGCAGAAATAAAGATAATAAAAATATGAGCAATAAACTTAAACTTTTATTATTTTTTGTATCTTCTGCCATTGTAGGTATAATTAATGGTATTTTTGGTGGTGGAGGTGGTATGATTTGTGTGCCTCTTTTAAAACTTTTATTAGGGTTAAATGATAAACAATCGCATGCGTCTTCTGTTTTAGTTATGGCGATTATAAGTATTCCCACAATTGTTGTTTATATAACAACACAAACATTTAACTGGGGAAATGTAGTTATGCTTACAATAGGTGTATTAATAGGAGGATTAATTGGTACAAAATTGTTAAAAGATTTAAATAACGAAACAATAAATATAATTTTTATTTTACTTATGTTTTCAGCAGGAATAAAAATGCTGTTTTAGTTTATAAAAAACAATTTAAAAAGATATAAAAAGTTTAGTTATTATAAAAATAGTTTAATTTTAATGCTTATTAAAAAAATAGTGATAGTAGAGGTAAAATTTTGTGTTTTTATATGTTTTAGTTGGTGTTTTAGGTGGTATTGCTGGTGGTATGGGGCTGGGAGGTGGAACAATTTTAATTCCACTTCTTAGTATTTTTTTAGGCGTTGTTCAAAAGCAGGCACAATTTTTTAATGTGTTTTCTTTTGTAATTATGGCGATTTTTGTAATTTTTATTCATATAAAAAACAAATTGATAAGTGTTTTTCCTGCTGTTGTTTTTGCTATTTTTGGGTGTATTTTTGCTATTTTATCAGCTATTCTTGTAAAAGATGTATCAAATTCTTCTTTAAAAGTTTGGTTTGGTATTTTTTTAATTGTTTTGGCTGTTGTTCAATTATTTGTATTATTAGTTAAAAAAAATCAAAAAAATTAACCCTTTAACCTTTACAAAAAAAAATATATTTGTTAGAATACTTTTGTTTGATACGAAGGAGGTCTTTGTTATGGTTGATAAAGATAAATGTATTGGTTGCGGTGCATGCGAAGGCGTTTGCCCAGTTGGCGCAATTAAAGTTGGAGCAGATGGTAAATCTCAAATTGATGAAAGTATCTGCATTAAATGTGGTAGCTGCGAAGGTATTTGCCCAGTAGAAGCAATTACAATTAAAAAATAATTAAACAAAATAATAAAAAATGATGTCAGATAATATTTTTGTTTGAATATGTCTGGCATTATTTTTTTCTGTTTTTATATGTAAAAATCTTAGTTAATAAGTAATATGCAAACAAAACAAACTATTTGAAAATTGTAAATAATAATTGCATTGACTTATTTTAATTTTTAATATATAATGCAAGCAGAATTATAAGGAGCAAACATGGAAAAAATAGCAGTAGTAGATTTAGGTAGTAGTAAGATAGATTTAATTCTTGCAAATGTATTGCCAACAGGCAACTTTGCTGTATTTGAAGAAATGAGTGAAACAGTAAAAATTGTTAACGATTTTGATGGCGAAGGTTTGTTAAGAATTGCAAGAAGCAATGAAGCTCTTACTATTTTAAAAATGTATAAAATGGTTTGCGAAGTTAACAAAATAACAAACATTATTGCAGTTGGTTCTCACAATCTTAAAAATTTAAAAAACTATAGAAGTTTCTTAGATGAAATATATAACACTTGTGGTTTTAAGTTTAAGCTTATGACAGAAGAAGAAGAACTTAATGCTTTGTATAATGGTGTAGTAAATTCTCTTGATGTACCAAAAGGTGTTATTTTTAACATTAGTGGTGGTTCAACAAGAATTGTTCAATATAATAGAAGAAATATTATAAATCAGGCAATTATTCCATTTGGAACATACACAAATGCTAAGGTTATGGACGATATTAAAGACCCAACTAAAGCATGTGAACAAATGACAAAGAATTTTGTTAAAGAACTTGAAAAAATAGAATGGCTTAAAAACATAGAACCTGAATATTCCTTTATAGGCACAGGCAATGCTCCTGTTAGTGCAGGTATGTTAAGCCGTAAAATAAGAAAATATTCTTTAGATGCCCCTCATAACTATGTTATGGATCAATCTCACTTAAATTCTGTTTATGACCTTGTTAAAACTCTTGACCTTGACAAAACTAAAAAAATTAAAGGTTTGTCAGCAGAAAGATCTGATGTTTTTGCAAGTGGCGTTTGTATGATTAAAGCTGTTTTTGAACATTGCAATTTTGAAAATGTGATTGTTTCTACAAAAGGTATGAAGGAAGGTATTATATATAACTCAGTTGTACCGGGTACAAACGAAAAACCTATTTCAGATTTACTTGGTTTTAGTTTAGAAAATATTAAAACATTTTATGATAGCGAATATAACAATTCAAAACAAGTTAGTGAATTGGCACTTATATTATTTAGACAATTAAAAGTTTTACATAAACTTCCAAGGGGTTATGTTAAAGTTTTAAGAATTGCTTCAACGCTTCATGACTGTGGTCAAAGAATTAAATTTTATGACCACGAGAAAAATAGTTTTCCTATTATTTTAAATTCTGAAGTTTTAGGTGCTACTCATAGAGAAATTGTTTTGGCTGCTTTTACAAGTGCAAGCCAAAACTTGAGCGATTTTAGTTTAACTGAATGGATTAAATATAAAGATATTTTACTTGAAGAAGACCTTGAAGCAGTAAGAAAATTATCTTTAATTGTTCGTCTTGCAGAAGCTCTTGATAAAACTCATAGAGGAGTTGTTCAAGATATTAGTTGTGATATTTTAGGTGATTCTGTTATTATGAAAACAATTGTAACTATTGATGCTTCAATTGAAATTAGAGAAGCCCTTAAATCTTCACAAGATTTCAAAAAAGTTTATAAGAAAACTCTTGAAGTTTTATAACGAAAAATAAAAAACGGGAAAGTGCTTCCCGTTTTTTTTTATTTTGACAAACATTAAATATTCTTTTAAATAAAATTGGTGTTTTTACTTTTGTTAAAAATTCTTTTTTGATATAATTTTTGTGTTATAAAGGGGAAGTGTATGGCTGTTTACGAACTTTGTATTGATTTAGGTAGTAATTTTACAACAATTTATAAAAGAGGCAGTGGCATTGTTTTGCGTGAACCAAGTTTAATTTTATTAGAAACTGTTGGCAAAACTATGAAAGTTTCTAAAATAGGTATTGATGCTCAAAGGGTAAATGGAAAAACATCTTCAAGTGAAGTTTTTGTAAAACCAATTATTGAAGGTGTTATTAAAAATGTAGACCTAACAAAAAAAATGGTTACTTATTTTATAAGTAAAATAGTTTCTTACAATCTTGTTAAACCTACTATTAAAATAATTGTTTGTTTACCTACAAGTTTAAAACAACAACAATATGAAGATTATAAAAATGTTTTTTACTCTATTGGCTTTGCAAAGATAGATTTTGTATATAATTGTGTTTGTGCAAGTTTAGCAGATGTTCCATATTTTAGTTTAGGTAAAGCAAATTTACTTGTTAACATTGGTGCTGGTAAAACAGAAATTTCTTCTCTTGTAAACAATAAAATAATTTCTGCTTGTTCTTTAAATGTTGGTGGAAATTTAATTGATAAGTGCATTGCAGAACATTTACAAAAAACAAAAAATTATACAATTAGTACTAATATTGCTTGTAAAATAAAGCAAGAAATTGGTTCTTTGTATGAAACAGATAAAAGTAATATGGAAGTATTAGTTCAAGATGGAAATACTAATAGCCCTATTACAACAATAATTACTGCACAAGAATTAATTAAGCCAGTATATGAAAATTACTTTAAAATACTTCAAACTATTCAGGCATTTTTAAATCAATGTAGCCCAGAAGTTGCTCAAGATATTAAAAACGAAGGTATTATTTTGTATGGTGGGGGTAGTTTAATTACCGGGCTTGAAAAATTTTTTAAAAAGGTATTAAATTTATCTGTTTTTGTTGTAGATAACCCAGAAGTTTTAAGTGTTATTGGTAGTGAAAAATTATTTTCAAATTTAAATTTACTTCAAACAGTTATTGAAGAAAACTAAAAATAACCTAAAAAAGATTTAAATAATAAATTATATCTTTATTTGTCGATAATAAAAAAGTAAGTGAGTAATTCATTTACTTTTTTTGTTTATTAAATAAACTTTAATTTGTTTTAAGGAGGCATTTTAACTTGGCAAGAAAAATTGTTATTACAAGTGGTAAAGGTGGGGTTGGAAAAACTACGATTTGCGCAAATTTAGGTGTATCTCTTGCAAAATTAAATCAGAGAGTCGTTTTAGTTGATGTTGATATAGGGCTAAATAATCTTGATGTAGTTACTGGTATTGAAAATAAAATTGTTTATGATATTGTTGATGTTATAGAAAATAAATGCCGTATAAAGCAAGCGTTAGTTCAAGATTTAAATTATCCAAACCTTTACATAATGCCATCGGCTCACTCTTATAACAAATCTCAGGTTACAGCAGAAAATGTAAAAAAAGTAGTTGAAGAACTTAACGATTATTTTGATTTTGTTTTAATTGATTGTCCTGCTGGTATTGATGAGCCATTTAAAAGGGCAGTATGTGGTGCAGATGAAGCATTAGTAGTGGTTACTCCTCATTTATCAAGTTTAAGAGATGCAGATAAGGTTTTAATGATGCTAACTGCATTTAACTTAAACAGTGTTTCTTTGGTTGTAAATAGAGTTAGAGGAGATATGATTTTAGATAAAGAAATGTTAGATGCTAATAAAATTGCAGAAATATTAAATGTAAAATTGTGTGGAGTAATACCAGAAGATGATAATATTGCTACATTTTTAAGTTTAGGTAAAACTGTAAACAAAAATTGTGACTCATACTTAGCTTTTAATATTCTTGCAAAAAATATGTTTGAAGATGCAAAAAAACTTTTTGACTGTACTGAAAAATATAAAGGCATTAAGGGGTTTTTAAAAAGATTAATAAGAAAAAGAATTTAAATAAAAAGGTTTTAATATGAAATTAGCACAAAAATCGTTAATTAGAATGAAATCTATTTTAAAACAAGATAAAGAACAAATTTCAAAGCCATTTTTAAATATGATTAAAAATGATATTTTAAATATATTAGACAGCTATATTGAGTGTAAAAATGAAGATATAATTGTTAAATATTTTATTGACGAAAACTGTTTATATAATTTTCAGATAACTATAAAGGCAAATAGATTAAAAAAAGTCAAATTTTTTAACTCTTAAAAAGTTTTCATTATTTTTAAATAAAACACATAAACATTAAATATGAAAAACTTTTTTAAAAAAATATTAAACTTTGTAAAAAAATACTTAACTATAGTTATTATTTTGTTTATTTTCTTGTTTTTATATATTTGCGACAACTCTTCTTTTAAAGCAGGAAATGTATTAATAGACAATTTAAAATCAATTGCAACAAGTTTTACTCCAACAACAGATTTATTTGATGACGGAAGCGAAGTTTCATTTGTTTCTTATTTTTTTGGTATGAAAGTTAATAAGCAAGACCAAAAAGTGGATTTTTATTGTCCAACTAAAGAACAAAATATTTCAAGTAGTGATGAGTTCCTTGTTTATAAATATGATGGTTTATTATCTGCTGTTGCAAATGGAGAAGTATGCTCTGTTGGTTATACAAAAGATAATGAAAAATATATTGAAGTTCAACATTCAAATAACTATGTTTCAAGATATGTTGGTCTATCAAATGTTGGGGTAACTATTGGAGAAAGTGTAAAAGCAAAAAATCCAATTGCAATGGTTTCAATAAAAACAAGTGTTAAAATATATATTCATCAAAATGGAAATATTGTTAAAATAAGCGAAGTTAAATGGAAAAATTAAAAATTAATGTACACCCAACATTTATTATTTTTGCTTGCATTCTTATATATTTTGGTCAAGCATTGTTATTTTTTAATTATTTATTTGTAATGTTTATTCATGAATTTTCCCATGCTGTTGTTGCAAGAAGATTGGGGTATAACATAAAAAATATAAAATTAATACCTTTTGGAATATGTTTAAACATAAATTCCTTTAATTTACTTCCAAAAGATGAAATTAAAATTGCTTTGGCTGGACCTATAGTAAACTTTTTTATTGCTCTTAGCACAATATCTTTATGGTGGATTTTTCCTTATACATATAACTATACTTATATTTTTTGCTATGCAAATTTTATAACAGGTGCATTTAACTTAATACCAGCTTTTCCCCTTGATGGTGGTAGAGTTTTATTGTCAATATTAAAACAAAAAATTAATACTAAAACTGCTGTAAAAATTTGTAAAATTATAAATATTGTTTTATCCATTTTATTAATTTTATTTTTTATATGGTCATGTTTTTATGCTTTAAATTTAACCTATTTATTTGTAACCTTTTGCATTTTAAGTGGAGTGTTTGAAAAAAATCAATTTCAAAGTTATACTTTAATTAATTATGGAGTTTTAAAAAAGGTTGGCAGAGTAATAAAGATAAAACCAATATTAATTTCTCAAGAAGAGCCAATTTATAGAGTATGTAAATTTATAGATAATTTTTCTTATTTATCTGTATCGGTTTCTGACAGTGAAAAAAATATTTTAGCAGTGTTTACAGAAACAGAAGCATTAAAACTTTTAGAAAGATTTAATGCTTCAACACCGTTTAAGTATGTTTTAAAAGCTATAAATACTAATAAAAGCACTTTTTACCCCTAAAAAGTAGTAAATATTAAAAACAAATACTAAAAATTGTTTAACAAATTAAAAAAAATATATTAAAATTTTATTAGAAAATATTAAAAATACAAAAGGAAAATTGTGCAATATGAAATATGTTCGCAATATAGAAGATTTAAAAAGATATACATTTGAGTTTTTTGACTGCTTTTTGCCAGAAAATATTTCCGACCGAATGGTCAATTTGTTTTTGCTTGGTATGGGAGATGAACAAGCATTAATTCCTACTGCAGTTAATTATTTAAAACAAAAAGGTATTTCAGAAAATGATGCTGCAGAATATGGCGAAGCAATTTTGCAATTAAATGATTATAGAGATTTATTAAAAAGATACATAGAGTTGTTACTTAAAGCACAATGTTACGAACAAATTTGTGCATTTTTAAATAGAATATTTTTGCAACAAATAGGCGATGCAAAATATAAAAGTTCTCGTAGAGCATATTCTATAAACGAAAGATATTTTGATAGATTTGTTGAAATAACAATTTATTGCAATATTGATAAAAATTTATACACACCTTTCTTTTTAGCAATTTTTAATGCAGAAGCAAAATCAAAAATGTTTGATTATAAAGAACCACTTAAAGAGTATCTTGATATATTTTTAAAAGAAGGCGATGACGAAAACTTTATTTCACAACTTCTTAATAGCGATACTAAAAATGGATTAAGTGAATATGCAAACAAAAATACATTAAAAACTTTAAATGCCTTATTGCAAGGGTATGTTGATGGAGAAATAACAAACTCTGCAATGATAAAACAAGCATTAATTAAACATACCCAAGAAGGTTTTAATATTATAGAAACTCTTTTGCAAAATGATAGCGAAGAAGTTAGATACAGAGCAACTCAACTTTTATTGCTTATTACAGAAGATAGAAGAGTAAAAGATAGATTAAAGTATCTTTATGAAAATACCAAAGATGCAAAAATTAAAAGTTTGCTTGAAAAAGAGTGTAATTTTAATTCTCTTAAAAAGTTTGGTTCTGAAGGAGAGTTTTTATCTTTTGTAGATAGTTCTGTAACACAAATTCAAGAACGACTTTATGGTGCAAGATTAAAAAGATATTATGAAGAAAACAAACTTGATAACACAGGAATAAGTGGCAAAATATTAACTTTTGTTATGGATACATTTAAAAGTAGAGATACAGATTCTCAATTTATATATTTAAAAGAGTTTTTTAAATATGTAGATAAAAATGTTTTAAGTGCCTTAAGCAAAGTTGTTTATGATGTTGCTATATATAGAGAAAGATTATTAAGCAGCAAATGGGCTTTACGCCTTATTGCTATGTTTGCTTCAAAAGATTTGCTTATAAGTATGATTAAAGATTTAAGAGAATGGTTTTTAGAAAAGAAAACTATAACTATAGGTAAATACTTTTTAGATCTTTTAGCAGAGTGTGGTAGAGAAGAACTTATTGATATCTGTAAAGGATTGTTACTTGCTAACTTAGATAAAAAGCAATTGAAATTTATTGAAGAAAAACTTAATCAGTTTTCAAAAGTAAAAAAACAAAACTTAGAAGAAGTTAAAGATAAGTTAACCGAAGATTTTGGTTTTGATTCTAATGGTGAAAAAATTATTGAAATTGATAATAGAACCATAAAAATAAATATCAATATGGATTGTAGTTTATCTTTAACAAATGTTAAAACTGGTAAACCAGCAAGAATTAAAGATGATACAACATACCTTGATTGCAACTTGCGTGTTTATCTTAAAACATTGGAAAAAGAAATTAAAAAACAAAAAAAGAGATTGTATGCTGCTTTCTTAGAGTTTAGAAATTATGATACAAAGACCTTTGAAGAATGCATATTGTCAAATAATCTTTTAAATTATCTTTCACAAGGTTTAATATGGGCAAGATATAAAAAAGATAAGTTTGCAGAAGCTTGTTTAATAGAAAATAACAAACTTGTTCATTTATCTGGTAATGTTATATTTGAAAATTTTGATGAATATACAATTGCTTTATTGCAACCATGTGATTGCCAAGAAAATAAAGAAAGATTAAAAGAAAAGATAAATAAGCCATTGTTATTTGATCAACTTGATTTTCCAGTTTTTAATAATAGTGAAATTTCTCCTAATGCTAATTCTGTTGATACTTTATCTGGTGTATTTTGTAATGCACAGTTGTTTATAACACGACTTCAAAAGTTGAAATATAAAATTAATGACTTAAATCAGAAAGGTGAGTATACAACACTTGTAAAAGAAAATAAAAATTTAAATCTTATAACTTCTGTAGAATTTGAAAAAGTTGTTTTAGGTCATGAAAATTGCAGTACAACAATATCAAAAATAATGTTTTATGAACTTAATAAACAAACTAAAACAGGGAAGATTTTTAATTTAAATAAAACTGATGCTATGACCTTAAAGGATATAAATTATAGGGTTTTAAGCAATGAAGTTGCACTTGTTTTCTTATCTTGTAAAAATTAAAAAAAGAGGTGGCACATAAAAATGCGCTACCTTTTTTATTTTAATTAAGTTTCTCTATATTTTAAACTTTCGCTTTTGGGTTTGTTATGGTTTTTAACTTGTTTTTTATCATTTTCATTTTGAGATTCTTTTGTTTGGTTGTCAAAAATTTCTTCTTTTTCTCTTTCATTTTGTATTAAAATAAATGGTTTTAGTTTTTCAATGTTTCTTTCTTCCAAACTCATAACAGTTCTTCCAAGATTTACAAGTTCTTTTTTGCATCTTTTGCTTTCTGCTAAAACGCTCATAAGGTCTAAAACTCCCATTGTAGAACCAATTATATTTATACTGGCTATCTTTCTGTTTGATTTATCCATCATTGTTGCCATATTTACATTTAACCACATTTTCGCTTTTTGAAAAAAACTGTTATCTACAAGTTCAATTTCATAAACTCTTGCTAAATCTTCACAAGTTTCGCTAAGTTCATCGTAATCTTTAAATTGAGATTTTAATTCTCTTTTTAACTTACTATCGCTTATTTTATCTATAATATTATTTATGCTTTGCTTTGCTGTTTGTAAATTTTTAAATATTGATATAATTAAATGGCTATTCATTTCTTTTTGTGTTTTTGGCATAAATTCTTTTCTCCTAATTGTAGTTTTTGTAACAAAAAGAATTTTATTCATGTATTTTTATATATTTTGAATATTGATTTATTTGTTAATTTGTGATAGTATTTTTACAATAAAAATTTGTGTACACACAAAATTTGGGGGAATAAATGAAATTATTTGGTAAAAAAGAAAAACAACCAGTTAAACAAGAACAACAATACTATGCAGCAGGTGATCAAAAGTATAATGATATAACACAGGGACTTTTTGTTTCATACTTAATAAATACATATTCTCATTATTTGTCAAATGGTGGAAAAACTCTACAAAATAATTACACAACAATGGCGAAATATCAAAAATGTACATTTGCTGAATATTGCGAATTCATTCAACAAGGTTGTGATTTGTCAAGTTCAGGGCATTTTAACCAAGAAAGAGGACGATTACTTGGGGCACAAAAAGTTTTAACAGATTATAATTCTTTTGACCAAGATTATTTAAAAGGCATTTGCTCATATGTTTCAAGAGTTTATGAGTGTGTATTAGCAACATCTAACAGATCTCAACAAATAATAGCTGCCCAAGGAGGCGATCCTGATGTGGCAGAAGTGAACTTTGCTCAATTAAATGCAATTAAATCAGATTATGAGAAAGGTGAATTTAATTTTACATCTCAAGGATTTACAAGAGGTAGTGAAGTTAGTAGTGAAGGTGGATATCAAAATGTTTCAAGTGCAAAACAAGAAATTGCAAGTATAGAAGCTGAAAACCCTGATGTAATTCCATGGGTGTTAGATATTACAGCAAAAGCAACCGACGAAGCACAATATGTTGTATCTGTAATGAGTAAAGATTTTAAAACTATTCAACCAGAAGCAACAGTTGGACAATAGATTTATTAATAAAAATAAATAACATAATCCTTATTTGTAACATTATTTAGCGTGTTTTTTTGTGAAAATAGTGTTGACAATAACTTGGGATTATGTTATTTTTATGTTAACCGCATAAATTGGGTAATTATGCAAAGAAGTTTTTTATTAAAAACCACCTTTATTTAGCGAGTCTGGAGGTAAGGAGGAAATATTATGTACGCAGTTATTTGCAGTGGTGGAAAACAATATAAAGTTACAGAAGGTCAAAGCATTGATGTTGAAAAACTTAACAATGAAATTGGCGACAAAGTAAATTTTGATGTTTTATTATTTTCAGATGACAAAAAAGTTCAAACTGGAAAACCATCTTTAAAAAATGTTGTATGTGAAGCAGAAGTTATTGCACACGGTAAAGACAGCAAAATTGTTGTTTTTAAATACAAAGCAAAGAAAAACGAAAGAAAAAAACAAGGTCACAGACAACCATTTACAAGAGTAAAAATATTATCAATCAAACAGGTTTAATAAATGACAAATGTTTCGATTACTAAAAAAAATGGAGAAATAGTAAAAGTTGTTTGTGATGGCCACACAAATTATGGTGTAAGTGGCGAAGATATTGTTTGCAGTGCTTTATCAAGTATTGTACAAACAGCTGTCTTAGGTGTTCTTATGGTTGCAGGTGTTAACCTTGACTTGGTAAGAAATGAAGATAGAGGATATTTATCCTTTGAAGTACCAAACAACATTTCTCAAACTCAAAGGCACGATGTTAGTGTTATCTTAAATACAATGCTTTGTGGCATAAGTGATTTAAGAGAAGGTTATTCTGATTTTGTAGAATTGGAGGTTAAGTAAATGTTTATTATATTGCAATTATTCGCTCACAAGAAGGGCGGTGGTAGCACTAAAAACGGTCGTGATAGCCAAGCAAAAAGACTTGGAGTTAAAAGAAGCGACGGTCAAAGTGTTTTAGCTGGAAACATCTTAGTTCGTCAAAGAGGAACAAAATTCTATCCTGGCGAAAATGTTGGCTTAGGCAAAGATTATACATTGTTTGCATTAAAAAATGGTGTTGTTAAATTTGAAACAAAACACGGCACAAGAAAATATGTTAGCATTGTAGAAGAAAAACCAGCAAAAAAGAAATAATTTAATTTTAAAAACAATCCTATTTTATAGGGTTGTTTTTTTATTAAAAATATTTTTAAAAATAAAAAATATTTTTTAAAGTATTTTATGTTGTTATAAATTGACATAAAATTACTAAATTTTATATAATATCTACATAAAATTAAAGGGAGAAAAATTTATGCCATCAGGAAGTCGTAGTGGAGGTGGTGGAAGCCACTTTGGTTCATCAAGTCGTAGTAGTGGAGGAGGAAGTCGTTCATCTTGGGGTGGAGGAGGTTCATCTTGGGGAGGAAGACATCACCATCACGGAACACATGTTCATATTCATGGTCGTGGAGGTTTTTGGTCTCCTTTTATTGCTTTTGCAATATTCTTTTTTGTTCTTGCTGCAGCAATGTTTAGTATGTATGGATCTATGAAAGAAGACAAAGAGTTTGTACAATCTGACTATGCTTACTATCAAAAAATTATAACAGATGCAAAATCTGATACTAATAAGCAAATAACTGCACAAGTAAAAGATGTTTTATACAACGAAAATATTGGTGCTTGGTATATTACATATCAATTTGAAATAGATGGAAAAGGTTTTGGTTATTATAGTGGTGACGAACATTATACTTTCTGTATATATAAAGAAGACCCATCTGTTCATGATGATCCAATAGGAAATGGAGACCCTTACGATCTTTACCCAATTCAAAATGGTGAAGATTTTCCAATTGCAGTAAATACTACAAATAAAAATTCTACTGTAAGGTCTGTTAATATGGATTATGAACATACCACATTAGAAAATGATTTTGAGTATAAGAAAATATGTAATAACTTAAAGTCAGATATAGGGGTTGGTATTGGTGCATTAGCTATTTCTGTTTCTCTTATAATAATTCCTATTGTTATAACAGTAAAAAAGAATAAAAAACAAAAAGCAGAAGAAGTTGCAAATTCTGGCAATCCAACTGCAGCTGCTGGCACGATAACAAATATAGAAAAAACTCAAGAAAATAAGTGTGAATACTGTGGTTGCATAATAAAGGCAGGAGATACAACTTGTAAGAGATGTGGCGCTGCAAGAAAAAGATAATATAAAAAAGAAAAAGTAGGTTATCATACCTACTTTTTTTATTGGGTTAAAAATTATTTTAAATAATATAAACTAATTTTAATATTTTTTCTTACTTACATTAGCTCCACAATATTTGCATTTTCCCGGTTTATTTTGACTACAACCACAATAATCGCAAATGTAAAACACTTCTTTTGGAGGAGGGGCAGGTGTGTAACTGGTCATTTGGCTGTATTGTGTTTTTTGCATATTATGAAATTGGTCAAAACTTTTTGATTGGATTTCTTGTAAATGTCTATAATCAATGTTTTGTGTTATAACAGCATCTTTATCGTCATATTTAACACTAAATTTTCTAATTTGAGAATAATATTCTGCTTCATCACGGCGATATTTTCCAGTTGTTTTTGCTTCTAAAACTTCGCCTCTGTCATTTTCGTAAGTAAAAATAATTTTAAAGTAAGGTACACCATTTGTTGTGTGTGCAAGCTCGTATGTTATAAAGGTTCCCATACTGTCTTTGCCAATTTTTGCAAGTTTTTTTAGTCGTTTATCTTTTAACACATTTTTTAAACCAAAAATAAACATTATTGTACCAACAATTGTAAATATTAAAACAAAAGGAAGAGCCATTATTGGTGCATTACCAGAAATAATCTCTGGTATTACAACTATGGTTGGTATTCCTCCCCAAAACAAAGCAAAAAACATAAAAAAATAACCCATATTTTTCTCCTAAAATTTATAAAAAACTATTTATAACTAATATATATTTATTTTATTGATTTTTCAAATAAAAAAGGGGTTTTTGTAAAAAAATTCTATTTTTATTTTTTATCTCATATATTTTTATATAGTATGTTTGATTTTTTTGACGAAATAGCAACAAAAACTGGTTTGCCATTTGAAATTTTAAATAATGGGTTTAGAGTGATAAATTTTTCAAATAAATCTATTTTTATAGAAGGTTTTGTAAGTATTATAAAATTTGAATCACAAGAAATTTCTATCAAATTAAAAAATGGAGTAGTTAGGATAATAGGAAATAATTTAACAATTAAAAATATGAATTTAGAAAGTATTGTGATAACTGGAGAAATTTCAAGTAGCGAAATTTGTTAAAAGGGTAGAAATTAATTGGTTTTTAATGAACAAAAAATAACATATAAGGTCAAAGGTTTAAATTTTAAGAAATTTTTAGAATTACTTAAAAAAGAAAAAATTGAAGTATCTATGCTTAAAAGGCAAGAATATAATATTTTTTACATTGAAGTTAATGCTAAAAATGTAAAAACATTTTTAAAAATAGCAAATACTCTTAATTATCAAGTAGAGGAAACAAATTCTACTATTTTGTTAAATTCTAAAAATAACATTAAAAGAAATCTTTCTTTATTTATATGCGTGGTTTTTATATGTATATTAACGGTATTTTCTTGTAATATGGTTTACAAAATAGAAATTTATGGGTTAGAAACATTAACTAAACAACAAGTGGTAAAAGTTTTAAATGATAATAATATCAAAGCTTTTAAAACAAAAAGTAGTTATAATTTAAACAATATAGAACTTTTGCTTAAAAGTTCATTAGATAAAATAAGTTTTGCATCTGCTATAATAAAAGGAAATACAATAATAATAAATATAAACGAAAAAATTAACAATGACGAATATATATATGATTATCAACCAATTGTTGCTCCATACGATTGTATAATAAAAAAGATAGATTTAAAATCTGGCACTGTTGCTGTAGAAGAAGGACAAACTGTTAAAAAAGGTCAAGAAATAGTTCTTCCGTATATAGATTATAAAGATGGAACACAACTACCTGTTAAAGCTTCGGCAGATATATATGCGTATGTAGAAGTATCTCATACTACACAATATATTGAAAATCATACAGAACTTGTTCGTACCGGAAGAAAATTTGAGCTAACGCAACTAAATTTATATAATTTTATTTTTAAAAAAGATAAAGCAAATTTTAATTATAAAAAGTATGAAACCGAAATTAGTTATACATATCCTTTTAATAATTTTATTTTGCCAATTAAAAAAACTACAATTACTTATTATGAACTTAAAGAAAAAAGTGTATTTATTCCTTTTGAAAAAGTTAAACAAAATATAATTGAAGAAAATAAAAAAGTATTGTATAATAACTTGTCTAATATAAAAAACAAACAGTTTTTAAGCTATATTAGTTATGAGGAAAATATATATTACATTACAAGTTATTTAAAAGCAGATGTAATTTTTAACTAAAGGAAAGTATATGAAAATAGAAATAAATGACTATGCATTGTCAAAAAACTTTAAAAAATTAATTTTTAATTTAATAAAAACTGCAAACAAGTTTTCTAAGTTCAACCAAAAGAAAATTCAAGTAGCAATAAGTTTTGTTAGTAAAGAAGAAATAAAAGTATTAAATAAAGAACATAGAAAAATTGATAAAGAAACTGATGTTTTATCTTTTCCAACCCTAAATTTAAAACCAATGGAAAAAATAAATATTAAAGAATATAAAGAAGATTTTGACCCAGAAACAAAACATTTGATGTTAGGGGATATTATAATTTGTGAAGATGTAGCAAAAGCACACGCAGAAGAATATGGTCATTCTTTTGAAAGAGAAGTTTGTTATTTAATTGTTCATGGATTTTTGCACTTACTTGGTTATGACCATATGGAAGAAGAAGATAAAAAAATTATGAGAGCTTTAGAAGAAGCTGTTTTAAAAAAATATAAAATTACAAGGGATTTTTAAATGAAGATAAAATGTGGCTTTGTTGCCATTATAGGTAAGCCAAACGCAGGAAAAAGCAGTTTAATAAATGCAATTGTAAACGAAAAAGTTTCTATTGTTTCGCCTAAACCACAAACAACAAGAAATAATGTATTAGGTATATACAATACAGATGATTGTCAAATTGTGTTTGTAGATACACCGGGTCTTAATCAAACACATAATGGTTTAGATGATTATATGCAAAAAAGCATTAAAGGTGCTGTAACAGATGTGTGTGCTGTTGTTTTGGCAATTGATATAACAAAAGGTATTACAAAACAAGAGTTAGATTTAATTGATAGATATTATCAAAACAAAACTCCTGTTGTGGTGGCGCTAACAAAAACAGATTTAGTAGATGAAAAAACTGTTTTTGAAACATTAGCAAAATTTATGCCTTTGTCTGAAAAATGTGAAGTAGTTCCTCTTTCAAGTTTAAAACATAGAAATGTAAAAACAATTGTAGAAGTAGTTTCAAAATTTTTGCCAGAAGTTGATGAAAGTGAAAGATATTTTGAAGAGGATATGTACACCGATAAACCTCTTAGATTTATTGTTGCAGAAGTTATAAGAGAAAAAGCTTTATATTATCTTGATAAAGAAATTCCACACGGTATAGCTGTTTCTATTTTAAGTTATGAAGAAAGTGAAAATATAATTGACATAGATGCAGATATTGTTTGTGATAAAGATAGTCATAAAGCCATAATTTTAGGCAAACAAGGAAGTATGCTTAAAAAAATTGGTCACGCTGCAAGAGTAAGTATTCAAAAGATTGTTCAAAAAAAGGTCAATTTGAACATATTTATAAAAGTTAAGCCAAATTGGAAAAATAATTTGGAGTTTTTAAGTTCGTTAGGGTATAATATTAATGAGATTTAAATAAGGAATAAATCTCAAAAAATTGCATATTCTAAAAATATCAAATAACCTTGTGAGGTGAATAGATATGAGCGAAAAATACTTAAACCCAAATAATTTGGCAAAAGCTTGTAATTATTTGGCTGAGGCAACTGGAAATTATAAGTTAGATGACTTGGCAATTTTACTTTCTGCACATGAAGAAAGTTTTAATACAATTATTTATGAACCAGCTATGAAAATGGCTCAGCAACAAAATGTAACTTCTGTTCCAGAAGCATAATAAACAAAAAATAAACAGATTTAAGTGCATGTAAAAATGCGCTTTGGTTTTTATTCTAAAATTAAAAAATAAAAGAAAAACAAAGTGGATACAGCAGTAAAAGGTATTGTTTTAAAAACAAAAGATTATAAAGATAGTGATAAACTAATAACAATTTTAACTTTGGAAAAGGGCAAAATTTTGGTAAAAGCAAGGGGTGTTAAAAAACCTTCTTCAAAATTAAAGGCCTTTTGCCAAAGTTTTTGTTTTGCTGATTTCGAGCTTGTAGAAAGTAAAGCAGGGTATGTTTTAACCGGCGTTAATGAAATTGAAAATTTTTATAATTTAACACTTGATATAGATAAATTTAGTTATGCTTTTTGTGTTTTAGAGATTGTAGATAAAATTTGTGCCGAAAATCAAGAATATGTAAACATATTTATTGACTGTTTAAAATGTTTGCAACAAATGAGTTATAGTTCTTCAGATTGCCGACTTATATTAAGTAAATTTATATTAAACATAATTAACTATGAAGGTTTTAACATTAATTTAAACAAATGTTCAAATTGTAAAACTCCTCTTGTTGGGGACCTATACTTTGATTTAAATAGGGGAGAAGTTCTATGTAGTGCTTGCAAAAATTTTGATTCTATAGAACTTGAAAAATCGGTTTTTTCTGCTTTAAAAATATTATCGGGTTGTGATTATGATAAACTTTCAACTGTTAAGTTTTCTTCACTTATATTAGATAAAACCTTAAAGCTTTTAACAAAAAATATAAATTTTAAATTTGATATAAAATTAAATTCAATAGAATTGTAATCTTTATTTAAAGGTTACAATTCTTTTATTATGGGGATAACTTTTTGTAATATGTGGAATATTTAATAAAACTTAAAAACAATTATAAAAAATTCTTGATTTATTTTCGTTTATGTTATAAAATTGCTGCGTACAAAATTTTTTTAAGGAGCGTTATTTTAGTATGGCAAAAAAATATTTATATTTATTTAGCGAAGGCAATGCTAAAATGAGAGAAATCCTTGGTGGAAAAGGTGCTAACTTAGCAGAAATGACTAACTTAGGTCTTCCAGTTCCTCAAGGTTTTACAATCTCAACAGAAGCTTGCACACAATATTATGAAGATGGCAGGCAAATTAACGATGAAATCCAAGCACAAATTATGGAATACATCGGCAAAATGGAAGAAATCACTGGCAAAAAATTTGGTGATAAAGAAAATCCATTACTCGTATCAGTAAGAAGTGGTGCAAGAGCATCAATGCCTGGTATGATGGATACAATCTTAAACCTTGGTTTAAATGAAGAAGTTGTAAATGTTATTGCAAAAAAATCAGGTAATCCAAGATGGGCATGGGACTGCTACAGAAGATTTATCCAAATGTACAGTGATGTTGTTATGGAAGTTGGTAAAAAATACTTCGAACAACTTATCGACGAAATGAAAGAAAAGAAAGGCGTTACACAAGATGTTGATCTTACTGCAGAAGATTTAGCAGAACTTGCAAATCAATTTAAAGCAGAATACAAAGCAAAAATCGGTTCAGATTTCCCTAATGATCCAAAAGAACAACTTATGGGAGCTATCAAAGCTGTTTTCCGTTCATGGGATAACCCAAGAGCAAACTACTACAGAATGCAAAATGATATTCCATACAGCTGGGGTACTGCAGTTAATGTACAAATGATGGCTTTTGGTAATATGGGCGAAACATCAGGTACAGGTGTTGCTTTCACTCGTGATCCTGCAACTGGTGAAAAGAAATTAATGGGCGAATTCTTAATGAACGCACAAGGTGAAGATGTTGTTGCTGGTGTTAGAACTCCAATGCCTATTGCAAAAATGGCTGAAGTTATGCCAGAAGTTTATACACAATTCCAAGAAATCTGCAAAACTTTGGAAAATCACTACAGAGATATGCAAGATATGGAATTTACAATTGAAGATAAAAAATTATATATGCTTCAAACAAGAAATGGTAAGAGAACAGCTCGTGCTGCTATCAAAATCGCTTGCGATTTAGTTGATGAAGGCATGATTTCTGAAGAAGAAGCTCTTATGCAAATCGATCCAAAGAGTTTGGATTCATTATTACACCCACAATTTGATCCAGCTGCTCTTAAAAAAGCAACTCCAGTTGCTCAAGCTTTAGCTGCTTCTCCGGGTGCTGCTTGTGGTGCTATCGTTTTCACAGCAGAAGATGCTGTTGAACATGGCAAAAACAAAGAAAAAGTTATCTTAGTTAGACTTGAAACATCTCCAGAAGATATCGAAGGTATGCATTATTCACAAGGTATCTTAACTGTTCGTGGTGGTATGACATCTCACGCTGCTGTTGTTGCTCGTGGTATGGGAACTTGCTGCGTTTCAGGTTGTGGCGATATCAAAATGGACGAAGAAAACAAAAAATTCACTCTTAACGGTAGAGTATATAAAGAAGGAGATGTTATTTCTCTTGATGGTTCTACTGGTAAGATTTATGGTGAAGCAATCAAAACTATTCCAGCAAACACTAATGATGGTGAATTCGGTAGAATTATGGAATGGGCTAACAAATATAAAGCAATGGCTGTAAGAACAAATGCTGATACTCCTGCTGATGCAAAACAAGCAAGAGAATTTGGTGCAGAGGGCATTGGTCTTTGCCGTACAGAACATATGTTCTTTGAACCAGACAGAATTGCTGCTATTAGAGAAATGATTTGTTCAGATACTGTTGAACAAAGAGAAAAAGCACTTGCTAAATTAGAACCAATGCAACAAGGTGATTTTGAAAAATTATATGAAGCATTGGAAGGCGCTCCAGTTAATATCAGATTCCTTGATCCACCTCTACATGAATTTGTTCCTACTGCAGAAGCTGATATTAAAGAATTAGCAAACGCTCAAGGCAAAACTGTAGAAGATGTTAAACAAATTATTGCATCTCTTCACGAATTTAACCCAATGATGGGTCACCGTGGCTGCAGACTTGCTGTAACATATCCAGAAATTGCAGTAATGCAAACAAAAGCTGTTATTAAAGCTGCTATTGCTGTTACAAAGAGACATCCAGATTGGAATACTGTTCCAGAAATTATGATTCCACTTGTAGGCGAAGTTAAAGAACTTGCTTATGTTAAAAAACTTGTTGTTGATACTGCAGACGCTCTTATTAAAGAATCAGGTATCAAAATGGAATACAAAGTTGGAACAATGATTGAAATTCCTCGTGCTGCTGTTCTTGCAGACGAAATTGCTAAAGAAGCAGAATATTTCTCATTTGGTACAAATGACTTAACACAAATGACATTTGGTTTCAGCCGTGATGATGCTGGCAAATTCTTAGATTCATACTATCAAAAGAAAATTTATGAATCAGATCCATTTGCAAGACTTGACCAAAACGGTGTTGGCAAACTTATGGAAATGGCTGTTAAACTTGGTAAAGAAACAAGAAAAGATATTAAACTTGGTATTTGTGGTGAACACGGTGGAGACCCATCTTCAATCGATTTCTGCCATAGAATTGGTTTAACATATGTTTCTTGCTCACCATACAGAGTTCCAATTGCAAGACTTGCTGCTGCTCAAGCAAACATTAAAAATCCAAGAAAATAATTGCTAAATATTAATTAGGTTTTTACCAGAGAAACTTAATTATAAAATAAATAAAAAGAACTAACTTACCACCAAAGTTAGTTCTTTTTTTTGTTAAAATTTTATTATAAGTATTGTAAAAATAAATTTGTATTTTTTGCATTATTGACATTAGTTATACTATATTTTATAATTAAAAAAGGAGATTTTTAAAAATGAGTATTACAAAAAGTGTTAGAACAAAACTTTCACAATTAAAACCATCAAATCCTAATATAGAACCTATTTCTTCAAAAGGTATCGCAAAATTAGGAAATCCTGATATTTCAAGAATTTTTGCTGTTGCTGGTAGGGAATGTGAATTCTTTGCTACAACAAGTGTTGATACTGGCTTAACTGGTAAATCTAAAGGAGAAGTTCTCGCAGAAGGTCTTATGCCTTTTATTCCAAAATTTTATAGCAGATCAATTGGAAACGAATCTGTAAGAGCATTACCAAGAGATTTAATGTTGCGTATGCTTCAAACTTACACAGATGGATACAAAGATAAAACACCTGTTGTTATTATGAATCAAAAAGATAAAATAGGTGAAGTTGATTCTTCTGTTATTGTTATTGGAGAACATACTATTGCTTTTTCAAGAGACCAAAAGAGAAGTGTAAACTTTGAAGAAAATGGAAAAATGAAAGAAAGGTTAACTTCAGTAGTTATGCCAACTTCTGTTTTTGCAGATTCTGAAGAGCGTCCTGCTATGTTAAGAAGTTTAAGACAAAAAATTGCTCAATCTAAAGAAGACCAAGGCGTTATTTTTGAAGGTTGTTCATGTATGATTGCTTCAAAAAATGGTATTCAAGAATCACCACTTGCAATTGCAGCAACATCACTCGATTATAAAATAGATCAAAATGGTGAAGTTTTTATTGCTCAAGATGGTTATGAATGCAATGTAAACCAAAAAGGTCAAATTATACCGGGAACAAAAAGAGAAATTTCTGTATCAGAAGATAATGTTCCTGCAGAATTAATTACAACAGTTGACGATAAAAATGTTATTAAAACTGGTTGTGCAGTTCAAATTGGTAGAGATGGTAGCGAATATTTATCAGGTTCTGATGATGTTTTACTTACAGCTATTAGCCAATTTAAATGTCAAGCAAGATTTATTAAACCAGAACCTGTTGGGGTTGATACACAATCATCTACAGTAGATACTACTACAACAGTTCAAGAATAAATTTAAAAAAACTGACTAATTTTAGTCGGTTTTTTTATATTCTTTTAGGGCTTTAATTAAAATGTTAATTTCTTTTTTTGTGTTTTTAAAATTCAAACTAATTCTTATTAAACCAATATTTGTTGTGTTTAAAAACTTATGGGTTAGAGGGGCACAATGTAAACCACCACGCACTGCGATATTGTACTTTTCGTCTAAATAATTAGCAATTTCTATACTATCACAATTTTTTATGTTAAAGCTGATTATGCCACTTTCAAAATTTGGTTTGCAATAAAAACAAACTTTTTCTATAGTTTTTAAATTTTCATATAAATATTTAGTTAATTTTTCCACTTTAACTTTGTTTTTAACAAAATTTTTTTCTACATATTTTACACCACTTTTTAATGAAATTATATTCTGACTTGCCAAAGTCCCACTTTCTAATCTTTCTGGTAAATTAATGGGTTGGTATAAATTGTTTGATTCTGTTCCAGTTCCACCATATAAAATGGGTAAAGGGATTTTGTTTGAATTTATACATAATCCACCAATGCCTTGAGGAGATAAAAAACCTTTATGTCCAGCAAAAGTTAAATAGTTGATATTGCTTTTATTCATATTAATTTTAATATGTCCACTTCCTTGTGCATTGTCTACTAAAAATAATAAGTTGTGTTGCTTACACAATAAACCAATTTTTTCAATTTCATTTTTATTTCCTGTTACATTTGATACAGAATTTACACATACCAAATAAGTATTTTTATTTATTGCTTTTTCTACATCTGTATCGGTTATATAATTATTATTGTTTGGGTAAATAATTGTAAGAGTAATTTTTTCTTTTTTTGCAAGTTCGGTTAATGGTCTTAAAACAGAGTTGTGTTCAAAACAGCTTGCAATTATATTACCTCCAATTTTTAATGTTCCTAAAATTACTATATTTAAAGCTTCTGTGCAATTTTTTGTAAAAATAACATTTTCTGGTTCTATACAACCAAAATGTTTTGAAATTAGTTCTCGTGTATTCCAAATTTCATAAGCATTTTTTATGCTTAATTTATGACCACTTCTTCCGGGGTTGGCACTTTTTTTAATTGAATTTATAAAAGATTTTATTACGCATTTAGGTTTAAAATTGCTTGTTGCGGCATTATCAAAATAAATTAGTTTTTTCATAATTAATTATTCCTATTAAAAACAAAATATCTTTTTATTTAATATATTGTATTGAATTAGTTTTTGTGTTAAAGGAAGATTTTTTATGACATATTATTTAGTTGTTTTTAGGTCAAGAAGTGAAACAATGAAATTTGCAAATTTATTATCTTCTTATGGTTATAAAACAGCATTTGTTAATACACCAAGGCAATTGTCAGTTTCTTGTGGAATATCTGCAAAAATTGAAAAATCAAGCTTAATTATTGCGCGTGAAATATTAAATAGAAGACAATTTTACACCTTTGCCGGTATTTATTATTCCGATAATAATGAATATATTAAAATATAAATTTTAATTTTAAGTATAAAAATATATTTAATTTAAAAAATGTGATATAATAAAAAAGTTAAAAGAAGGTAATATGAAAAATACAAAAGATATATACAACATATTATATAATAAATTTGGTGAAGCCAAGTGTGAGTTAGATTTTTCAAATAATTATGAACTAATTGTTGCTGTTATTTTATCTGCAAGGTGTACAGATAAAAGGGTAAATATTATAACAAAAGATTTATTTAAAAAATATCCAACAATTAAAGATTTGGCACAAGCAAAAATAGAAGAACTTGAAAAAATGATATATTCTTGTGGTTTTTATAAAAATAAAGCAAAAAATTTAATTGCAATGGCAAATGATGTTGTTAATAATTTTAATGGTGTTGTTCCAAGTGAATTTGAGCAATTAACTTCGCTTGCCGGAGTAGGTAGAAAAACAGCAAATGTTGTTATGGCAGTTGGTTTTTCAAAACAGGCAATTGCCGTAGATACCCATGTTTTTAGGGTTTCAAATAGATTAGGTATTGTAAAGGCAAAAAATCCGTTGGATTGTGAACTTTCATTACAAAAAGTTGTTGATAAGGATAAGTGGGCACAATTTCATCATTTTTTAGTTTTATTTGGTAGATATGTATGTAAATCTCAAAATCCTAATTGTAAAAATTGTGAGTTGTGTGATTACTGTGAATATGTAAAAAGTAATATAAAAAATTAAACTATAAAATTTGTTTAATTTTTTTTATTTTTATATTATAATAATTATTGAAATTTTATTTGTTAAAAAATTTTTAGTAAAACTTAAAAATTTAAAAGGAAAAGATATTATTATGTTTGTTGATACAGCAAGAATATTTATTAAAGCAGGCAACGGTGGTAAAGGTGCTATTTCTTTTAGAAGAGAAAAAGGTATTGCCAACGGTGGACCAAATGGAGGCAACGGTGGTAAAGGTGGAGATGTTATATTTAGAGTAAGTAGAGATATCAATAATTTGGTATCTTTTAAATATAGCACCCATTTTAAGGCCCAAAATGGCGAGCAGGGTCAAAAGAATAATAAAAATGGTAAAAGTGGTCAGGACTTAATAATAACTGTTCCACAAGGCACTATTGTTAGAGATTTTGAAACAAAAAAAATTATTGCAGACCTTTTTTATTTAGATAAAGATTATGTTTTGTTAAAAGGTGGAGAGGGTGGTAAAGGTAATGCTTTCTTTAAATCTCCAACAAGACAAGCTCCTCACTTTTCTCAAACTGGAGAAACTACAAAAGAACACTCTGTTATATTAGAATTAAAAACTTTGGCAGATGTTGGTCTTATTGGTTTTCCTAATGTAGGTAAGAGTACTTTATTGTCTGTTGTGTCTAATGCAAGGCCAAAAATTGCAAATTATCATTTTACAACATTATCGCCAAACTTAGGTGTTGTTAAATATTATGATCATAGTTTTGTTGTTGCAGATATTCCGGGCTTAATAGAAGGTGCAAGTGAGGGTCAAGGTTTAGGTCATGAATTTTTAAAGCATATAGAAAGAACTCGTATGCTTGTTCATGTTATTGATATTTCTTCAACAGATGGCAGAGACCCATATAAAGATTATCAAGTTATTAACAAAGAGCTTGAAAAATTTAATAAAACCCTTGCGTCTTTACCTCAAATAATTGTTTTAAACAAAATAGATAAAATTAGAGATTATTTTGTTGTTGATGAGTTTAAGCACAAAATAAATAAAAAACATAAAGTTGTTTGTATTTCTGCTTTATGTAGAGAAAATATTCAAGATTTAATTAAAGAAATTTGGGTAGAACTTGAAAAACTTCCACAACAAACTCCAGTTGATGTTGAAGAATTTGGCTTTGATAAGAAAGATAAAACTGGTATTAACATTCAAAAACTTGACAAATCTACCTATGAAATTAGTGGTGGTTTTATAGAAAATATTTCTCGTGGTATTGTTGTTAATGACTATGAATCTCTTTCATATTTCTGGAAGCGTCTTAAAAATGATGGCGTAATAGATATGTTAAAAGAAAAAGGCGTTAAAGATGGCGATACAATTAGAATTGGCAAAGTTGATTTTGAGTTTGTAGAATAAAAAATAAATTTATCTTGAAAAATTTTTCAAATTGTATATACTAAGAAAAATGTTAAAAAAAGGAAAATTTTATGATTTCATCAAAAGATAGAGCATATTTAAAAAGAATAATTTCAGTAGAATCTCCAGTTTACCAAGTTGGTAAAGATGGTTTAAGCCAAACAAATATAGAAGGTATCGACCAAGTTTTAACAGCAAGAGAACTTATTAAAATTAACATTTTGCAAAATTGTGATATGTCTGCCAAAGAAGTTGCCAATTCTTTGCAACAAACATTAAATTGCGAAGTTGTTGGTGTTATTGGAAGAAAGGTTATTATTTATAAGTTTAATCCAAAAAACAAAACTCATATTTTAAATAATAAGTAAAAATAAAATGCTTTAATGTAAAAATTAAAGCATTTTTTTATTTTAAAAAAATATATTATTATTTATGTTTTCTTCTTTTTTTAAGTAACAAAAAATCGTAAATAAAAATAAAAGAGAACTCATAAAGACATAATAAAAATTATATTTAACTATAAAACTACAAAAGAAAATAAATAATCCACTTAAAAAATAACCTTTTGCTCTTGATTTGTTAAAACTTATGTTAATTAATTCTTTAAATTTTAACTTTTTTTGTTCTTTAAAGTTAAATTTAATTTTTGGGTAAATCCCTTTTTCTTTTAAAAGTTGTGTAAATATTTGATTTTTATTAAGTATATTAATTTCTATATCTTTAAAAGAAGAAAGAAAAGAGATTGTTTTTTGTGATATATCACAGCATAAAAAATATAGTTTATTTATGTTTTCTTCTTTTGCATAAGTAATATATTTTAAACAATTTTCAACAATAATTTCTTTATTATTAAAAATAGGGCATATACCAATTAAGGTATTATTATAATTATAAAAAATTAAATTTTTTTCAAAACAAACATTAGGGTTTTTATCTTTAAAAATTTCTATAAAAAACTCTAAATTTTCTTGCGTAGAACTTGCTAAAAAAGTTAGCATATATTGGTTTATATCATTTTCCAATTTTTTATTAATATTATTTTTTATGCTTTTTTTATTTTTTAAAAAAAATCTTATAGTATTAAAAGCAATTAAAACAGTAATGGCTATTATTATTGATAAAAAAATATTTTTACTAAAATATTTTATCCAAACAAAGCTTATTAAAAAAAATAAAAGGTTAATAAAAGCAAAATCAATTATGTTGGCAAGATTAAAATTTTTCATATTTTAATTATTTACAAAAATAATTTTTTAAACAAAAGAAATATCTTTAAACTTTACTTTTTATAAATTTACTTGTTTTTTTGTTTGGTATGTTATAACATAATATTAGGAGAAAAGAATATGAAAATTCCTCAATATGTACTTGATTTATGTAAATATTTAGAAGAAAAGAAAGCTGAAGAAATTGTTGTAATTGATACATCAAAAATGCCAAATGTTGCAAATTATAATATTATTGCAACAGCTACAAGTACAGCACATACAAAAGCAATTGCAGCTTTTTTAGAGGAAGAAATTGCAAAAAATACTTCTTTAAACTTATTTAATAGAGAAGGTTTTAATTTAAGCGAATGGATTATTTTAGATTGTGATGAAATTTTTGTTCACATTTTTACAAAAAACAAAAGAGAATATTATAACTTAGAAAAATTGCTTACCGAAGGTAGCAACACAAAAACATATCAAAAACTTTAAAAAGAAGAAAAAAAAAAATCTGAAAAAGAAGAAAAAATTAAAAAAGACCAAGAAAAAAAATTGGTTAATAAACCTAAAAAAGAAAAGATTAAAAAAGAAAAATCTGACAAAAAAATAAAAGAAAAGAAAGAGAAAAAATTGAAAGTTGATACTAAAAAAGAAAATACTAAAAAGGAAAGTAAAAAATAAAAACAAATTGTTTTATAAATGTTAAAAGTTAGGTAAAATTATATGGATTTAGTAGTTTTTTTTCAAAGTTTGGCAACAAATTTTTTATCTTTAATAGCAACTATATTTGAGTTTATTGGACAACTACCTTTTTTTGTTGTTCTTTTTGCTATTTTATTTTTAAATTTTAACAAAAAGTATGCTTATAAGTTTTGGCTTACATATGCATCAGGTTTTGTAGTTGGTTCATTATTTTTAAAAAATGTAGTACAAGCTTCGAGACCTTATCAAGATAATAAAAGTTTATTGGCAATTAGAAATGCTTATAGTTATTCTTTGCCAAGTGCAACAACTATTTTATCTACATCAAATGCCTGTTTTTTTTATAATTCAATTAAAAACAAAACAACTAAAGTATTGCCAAAAATTTTTTTAGTAGTGGCTTTAACACTTGTTGTTACTTTAACAGGTTTATCTAAAATTTATTTTGCTCAAAATTATTTATTAGATGTTGTTATTGGTATTGGTATTGGTTTTATTCTTTCACTTATAATAATAAAGTTTGTTAAGGAAGAAAAAATTAATTTTAAATATTTCTTTTTTGTTTTAGCCCCAATTTTAATTATTTTGTTGTTGTTTTTTTCAAATCAAATATTTACATCTAATTTTAAAAATAGTGCAATATTTGAGTTTGTAGGTATTTCATTATCTATTGTTATTGGTTGTTTTGTAGAAGAAAAAACAATTAATTATCAAGTAAAAAACAATTTACTTTTTACTTCTTTTAAAACTTTTATTACTTTAATAATTTTAATTGTTTACTATTATGCTTGTAAATTATTGCCGGGCATTGTATTTTTTAGTTTTTTAAAATATTTTGTTGCAGGTTTTATTATAACTTTATTGTTGCCAATTTTATTTAAGAAGATAGAAAATTATTTTTATGTATTTTCATCTAAAGTTAACAAAGATAAAGTAAGCATGTCGTCAATAACTTTGTCTGAAAAATCAACAGGGAAATTGGCAAAGAATATTTTATCTAACTTAAAAAATGGGGATGTAGTTTTATTAAGTGGCGATTTGGGTGCAGGTAAAAGTGTTTTAGTAAGAAACATTTTAAAACACGCTGGTGTAGAAAAATCTATTACAAGTCCAACTTTTACTCTTATAAACGAGTATAATACAGAGAAATATCATTTTTATCATTTTGATATGTATAGAATTGAAGATGAGGAAGAGGTTTTTAATTTGGGTTTTGATGAAATTTTAGATGACAAAAATTCTATTAAATTTATTGAGTGGCCAGAAAAAGTTAAAGATCATTTGCCTAAATTATATAAAAAAATAACAATTGTAAAATTAGGAAAAAATAGTAGAAATATTATTATAGAAGATTATAAAAACTAAACATTACTGTGCAAACAAAATTAATTGTGCTTTGGCATAAAATTGCCGGTATTTTAATGCTATATTTTTGATTTATATAAAAAGGGAAAGTGTTAATGCGATTAATAATTGATACAAGCAGTGAAAATCTTAAAGTGATTTTAAAAGATAAAAATGGATTGTTTGAAAATGAACAAACAAATTTTAAACATTTAAAAGTTTTATTGCCTGAAATAGATAATATTCTTACAAAAGCAGACAAAAATTTAAAAGATGTAAATTATTTTGCTGTTGTTTTAGGTCCGGGCTCTTTTACTGGTGTAAGAATTGGTGTGTCTACAGTTAAAGCTTTTACTTGTGTTTATAAAAAAGCAAAAATAATTGGAATTAATATGTTGGAGTTAATTGCATTTTCAATAGTTAAAAACTTAAAGCCAAAACAAGATTTTGCCATTGTAATAAAAAGTACTTCAACAAAATATTATTTTGCATTGGCTTCATCTTCTGGAAGTTTAAAAGAGCAAAAAATGTTTACAACAGAAGAGCTTATATCTTTTATAAATACAAAAAAGCTTCCTTTATTTGCGTATAATTTAAGTTTTGTTGCAAATGGAGAACTTTCTTCTTCAAAAATTGAACTTACTGTTAATGATTATATTGATTTTACCGAGTTAAAAATAACTAAAGAAGAATTTTCAAAAGATTTAAAACCAATATATTTAGCTCTTTCACAGGCAGAAGAGGAGTTGTTAAAAAAGGAAAATAAAAATAATTTATGATAAATATTATTCCATGCAATAAAAGCTATTATGAAGATATGTATAAAATTCATTTATCCGTTATGCCTCAAAATGATATTATGAGCAAACAATGTTTTTTTGATGAATTTAACCAACCAACACGAAAATATTTTGTTGCTGTAAATAATAACAGTTTGTTGGGGTATGTTGGTATCTTTAATACTATCGACGATTATAATATTATTGGAATTGCAGTTAACCAAGATGTTCAGCGACAGGGTATTGGGCATAAACTTTTGCAAACAATTATTAAAGACGCAAGAAAAAATCAAGTAAAAACCATTTCTCTTGAAGTTGATGAAAAAAATGAAAAAGCTATAAATTTTTATAAAAAAAATGGGTTTATTGTAACAAATATTAGAAAAAAATACTATAAAGATAATGACGCATTAATAATGTGGCTTTATCTATGAAATTTTATTATAAAAACATTAAAATTTATTATAAAACAAAAGGTAAAGGGCAAGAAGATTGCCCTTTGTTATTTTTACACGGTTGGGAAGGAAGTACAAAAAGCTTTGACTATTTTTTTGAAAAACTTAGCAAACACAGGTTTTGTGTTAATGTAGATTTTCCTCCATTTGGGCTTTCTTCAATGCCCAAAGAAGAGTTAACGCTTGCTGATTATGCAGAAATTATAAAAAAATTAATAAAAAACTTAAATGCCAAAAGGGTAGATATTGTTGCACATTCCTTTGGTGGTAGAGTTGCAATTTTTTTAGCTTCGCAAACAAACAATATAAATAAAATGCTTCTTACTGGGTGTGCTGGGTTAAAAAAAAGAAGTATGTTAAAATTTTTTAAAGTTCAAAAATATAGGTGTTTAAAGTTTTTGTCTAAAATTAATATTTACTCAAAACAAAAATTATTAAAATATGGTAGTGAAGAGTATAAAAAATTAAACCCAATTATGAAAAAAACTTTTATAAATATAGTAAATTTTAACCAAATTAGTCAATTAAAGAAAATTAATGTGCCAACATTATTAATTTGGGGAACTTTAGATAAAGAAACGCCATTTTACTTTACAAAAATCTTTAAAAAGCATATAAAAGATTGTGAAGTAATTAAATTTAAAAATTGTTCGCATTTTGCATATTTAGAAAAACCAAATTTATTTTTAAATATACTTTTATCTTATTTTTGTTAAAAAATTAAAAAGGGAAGGGCTAATGGAATTTTTTTCGCTTAATAACATTAATTTATATATAGCAATTGCTCTATCTGTAATAAATGGTGTTCTTATGTGTTTTGCTGCATATAAGTTTTTACAAATATTCCAATTGTCTGGTTATAAATTAAAGGGTTATTTTTCTTGGCTAAAAGATACTAAAGCAAAATATGTATCTCGTATGATATTACTTAGTTTATTAAGTTTATTTTGTTTGGTTGTTACAAATGCTTTATTTGATGCTTACCATGAACAAGAGTTATATTCATATATTGGTTTAATATTTTATTTTTATTTTACTATTGTTTTAATAGTAAACATATATCAATCTCCTAAAAAAATTCCACTTAAAAATACAAAAAGAATGGCAAGATTAAATGTTGCAATGTTTATTTTTGTTGCTGCTTTTTCATTTTTTATAATTGCTTTGTCCACAGAATATTTACAGTTTATTAGATTTGGGGCTTTATGTTTGGTTCCTCTTGCAATACCAATTATTGTACCAGTGGTACATATAATTTTAGTTCCTTTAGAAAATTTAATTATTAAAAGCTATATTTCAAAAGCAAAATATAATTTAAAAAAGCATCCAAATTTAATAAAAATTGGTATTACAGGTAGTTATGCTAAAACAAGCACAAAATATATATTAAACACTATTTTATCAACAAAATATAAAGTTTGTATGAGTCCTCATAGTTTTAATACTCCAACAGGGTTATCGAAAGTTGTAAATAATTATTTATCTAATGACGACCAAATTTTAATTGCCGAAATGGGTGCAAAAAATGTAGGTGATATTAAACAACTTTGCAAATTTATTCAACCTAAATATGGTATATTAACGGGTGTTGGGAATCAACATTTAATGACTTTTAAAACAGTTGAAAATGTTTTGAAAACAAAAAATGAACTTATAGAAAGTTTGCCAGAAGATGGATATGCAATATTTAATGGTAACAGTGAAGCTTGCAAAACATTATTTGAGCAATGTAAAGTTAAAAAAGATATTGTTTCTTCAAATTTAAAACAAAGTAAAATAAAGGCAGAGAATATAAAAATTAATGAAGATGGTACTACATTTGATTTAATTATAAATACAAAAAAATATACCTGTAAAACATCTTTGTTAGGAACTCATAATGTAGAAAATATTTTACTATGTGTACAAATGGCAAAAAAATTAAATTTGACAGATGAAGAAATTGTTTCAGGTATTTCTTCTTTACAACAAATTCCACATCGTCTTGAGAAAATTGTTACTGAATCGAACATAATTTTAGATGACGCTTATAATGCAAGTGTAGAAGGCAGTACAGTTGCTTTAGATGTATTAAGCACTTTTAAAGGTAGAAAAATTGTAATAACTCCGGGATTAATTGAATTAGGAGATAAGTTAAAAGAAGAAAATGTTAACTTTGGCAAAAAAATAGCAAAAGTAGCAGATATTGTTGTTATTGTAAACAAATTAAACTTTGAAGCAATAAAAGAAGGTCTTGATTTTGAAAAGTTTAATGATGACAATATATATCAAGCAGAAAATTTAAATCATGCCAAGGTATTATTAAAAGATTTTGTTAAAAAAGATGATGTAATTCTTTTTGAAAATGATTTGCCAGATAATTATATATAAAATTAAAGCACTAAACATTTTTGTTTGGTGCTTTTTTTAACATAAAATAAAAAACTTTCATATAAAACATAGAAAAAGTAAAAATAAAGGTGATTTTATATGAATAAGCAAAAAAATAAGAAAACAATAGGTATAATTTTTGGAGGTAAGAGTGTAGAACACGATATATCTATAATAACTGGTGTTCAAACTTTAAACGCTATAAATAAATTAAAATACAATATTGTTCCTATATATATTTCAAAAAATGGAGATTGGTATACTTCTAATAGCTTTTTTGATATTACAACTTTTCAAAAAGATGATGGATACAAAAAATATGCTATAAAAATTCAATTGGGTGATGGTGGTAAAGTATATATAGATAAAAACAAAAAATTAAAATTAATAAATAAAATAGATTTTGCATTATTAGCAACTCATGGCAGTTACGGAGAAAATGGTTCTTTGCAAGGTTTTTTAAATATGCATAATATTGCTTATTCTTCACCTGATGTGTTAAGTAGTGCTATGTGTATGAGCAAGTTAACAACAAAATTATTATTGCAGTCAAAAAATATTTCTCAAGTTAATTTTACATATATAACTCAAAACGAATACAAAAAAGGGTATAAAACTTATAAAGAAAAATTTACAAATTTTCAAATGCCATTAATAGTAAAACCATCAAATTTAGGTAGTAGCATTGGTATAACTTATTGTAAAAATTTAAAACAACTTAAAAATGCAATTTCTTTTGCTTTTTTATTTGATACTATTGTTATTATTGAAGAAGCCGTTTCTAATTTAAAAGAAGTAAATATTTCTGTTTTGGGTAACAGCCAACATTGCGAACTATCAGATATTGAAGAAGTTTTTGTTAAAGATAATTTTTTAAGCTTTGAAAATAAATATATGAATAAAGAATCTTCTGCAAAAGGTATGGAAAATTCTTTAAGAAATATTCCTGCAAAAATATCAAAAGAAATGGAAAATACTATAAAAATGTATGCTGAAAAGGCATATACTGAACTTAATTGTAAAGGATTAATAAGAATAGATTTTTTAATAAACAACGAAGAAGGTAAGGTTTATTTAAATGAACTTAATACAATTCCCGGTTCGTTAAGTAACTATTTATGGAAAACAAAAAAATACAGTTTTTCTAAATTATTAGATAAATTAATTGCTTATAGCGAAGAAGATAAATTTTTAAATGATAAAAAAATTATAAATTTTTCTACAAATGTTTTAAAACAATTTGATAATAAAGGTAAATTATTTATTAATAAATAATCAATAAAATTTAATCACATAAATTAAATAAAAAACAAATCAACAAGTTTTTTCTTATTGATTTGTTATTTTTTAATGGTTGTGATAGTATTTTTATATGAATATAAAAATTGAAGAAAATAAAATTTTAATACAGAATTGTTCAGAGTTTGATATTGAACAAACTTTAGAGTGTGGTCAAATTTTCAGTTTTAAAAAAACAAAAAGCAACACATATGTCGTTATTAGTGATAATAAATTTGCAACAATTGAATATGATAACTCTAAAACTATTATTAAAACAAAGGATGTTGATTATTTTTACAATTTTTTTGATATTAAAACGGATTATAATAAAATTAAGAAAGATATTTTAAAAAATCATCCAGAAACAGAAAAATTTTTAAAATTTGGTAATGGTATAAGAATATTAAAGCAAAATCCATACCAAACAATAATAAGTTTTATAGTTTCGGCAAACAACAATATTAAAAGAATAAAAAATATATTGTTTAAAATTTCAAATCTTTTTGGAACAAAATTTAACAATATTGATTTTTACACTTTTCCTACAATAAAACAACTTTCAAAGGCAACAAAAGAAGATTTTGATAAAATAGGAGCAGGATATCGAAGTGAATATTTAGTAAAATCTATAAATTTGTTACAAACAGAAGAGTATAGTATTGAAAATTTAAATTGTTTGTCAACTTTGGAATTAAAACAAAAATTATTAAAGTTAATGGGAGTTGGACCTAAAGTCGCAGATTGTATCTTGCTTTTTGGGTTTGCAAGAACTGATGTTTTTCCTGTAGATACATGGGTGAGAAAATCTTATTATTTGTTTGAAGATAAAAAAACAAGTGATGAAAATATTTCTAAATACTTTGTAAACAAGTTTAAAAATTTATCTGGTTATGCTCAACAATATATTTATAATTATATGTTAAATTGCAATAGTGAACAAAATTAGATAAAATCAATTGCAAAAAAATATTTATTTTAATTTAAATTATTAGTAAAAAAATGGCACATATGATATCATTTTATATATTAGTTTTATATATTTAATTAAGGAGAATTTAGTTTTGAAAACAAATATTGTTCTTGTAAGTTTATTAGATCGACTTAATAAAAAAATAGCAACAAAATTATCAAATAATTATGATTTATATTTTGCTGATGTTGCAGATATTCTATCTTACAATTTAGTAAACGAAGGTGAAATTGAAGAGCTTTGTGGGGCAGATTATTTAAATTCTTTAAAACAAAAAACAATAAAAGAAATTTCAACATATGAAAACACATTAATAACTTTGCCTTATGGTATGTTTATTTCCAATGATACGGCAGAATATTTTAAAAAATATTGCACAATAGTTTTTCTAAAATTTCCAGAATCAGTTTTAGACAAAATTAAGAAAACAACAAAAAAAGAGCAAACTAAAAAAGATATGGACATTTTATCTTTAACTTACGAAGAACATACAAAGTTATGTGAAGATGTAAGTGATGTAACTATAGAACTTAATAAAAGTGATTTTGATTTTTGTTATAAGAAAGTTGAAAAAGTTTTAGATGAATATTATTTATAAAATTTTTATATTTTAAATTGTTAAAAGGAAACTTTATATGATTAATAATTTAACTTCAAATTATTTAAGATTAACTTCTGTTTTACAAATTAAACAAGCAAATTCTGGACACCCGGGAGTTTGTTTGGGGGCAGCACCTATTGCTTTTTCAATATACAAAAATGCAATAGTAAATGCAAAAGACCCTAATTTTATAAACAGAGATAGAATTGTTTTTTCAGCAGGACATGCAAGTGCTTTAATATATTCTTGTTTAAATCTTTTTGGCTTTGATATTTCTGTTGAAGATATGAAAAAATTTAGACAACTTGGAAGTATTACAACTGGGCACCCAGAAGTTAATATTGCACCGGGGGTTGATGTTTCAACTGGTCCATTAGGGCAAGGAATTGCCAATGCTGTTGGACTTGCAATTGCTGAAGAATATTTAAGAAATAAATATGCAAAAGGCAATTTATCTCCAATTAATCACTACACTTATTGTTTTACAGGTGATGGTTGTTTAATGGAAGGGGTTGCACAAGAGGCCATTAGTATTGCAGGTAATTTAAAATTAAATAAATTGATTTTACTTTATGATAAAAATGATATTACTATTGAAGGTAAACTTGACATTGCAAACAGAGAAGATGTTAAAGCAAAATTCTTATCTTGTGGTTGGAATGTTTTAGAAGTGTTTAATGGTAATAATGTAGAAGAAATTGATTATGCAATTTCAAAAGCACAAAAAAGCGATAAACCAACCATAATTATTGTAAAAACTCAAATAGGTTATGGTAGTGATTTGGCTGGTTCTCATAAAGTTCATGGAAAACCTTTAAACGAAGAACAAGTAAACAATTTAAGGCAAAACCTTAATTATTTTGTGCCAGATTGGAAAGTTCCAGAAGATGTTGCAGAATATGTTAAAGAAATAAATAAACAAAAAGAAATCCAACTTAAAAAATATTATTTAGATCTTGAAGAATATAAAAATAAATTTCCAAAATTATTTAAAGAGTTTATTGAACTTGAAAATTATTCAAATATTGATTTGTCTTCTTTAGTATTAAATGAAGAAAAAGAAGTTTATGACGGAAGAGCAGAAGGTCACTCTGTTTTAAATTTAATTGGAGAAATTGTACCTAACTTAATTGGTGGCTGTGCTGATGTTGCACCGTCAACTCAAATGTTTTTTGATAATTCTGAATACTTTAATTATTTAAATAGAGTAGGTAAAAATATTCCTTACGGAATTAGAGAGCACGCAATGGCTGCAATTTCAAACGGAATTAGTTTGCATAAAGGATTAATTGCTTTTTGTTCTACCTTTTTTGCATTTGCAAATTATATGACCCCAGCAATTAGATTATCGGCATTATCTAAAAATCCTGTATTATATTTATTTACTCATGATTCTATTTCTACAGGTGAAGATGGGCCAACTCATCAAGCAACCGAACAAATAGCTACACTTCGCTGTATGCCTGACATATATACTTTCCGACCAGTTGGTCGAAACGAGCTTTTAGCTGCTTATCAATTATTTTTTAATAAAAAAATGCCATTATCAATTTTATTGCCAAGACAAAAATATAATTTTGTAAAAGATAATTTTAATAATGCTTTATTTGGTGGATATATTATTTCTGAATTAAAAAATAAAGAGGCAACAATTATTGCTACTGGTAGTGAAGTAGAACTTGCTATAAAAGCACAAAAAATATTAAAAGAAAAAAATATTTTTGTAAATGTTGTTAGTATGCCTTGTGTAGAATTATTTGACGAACAAACAAAAGATTATAAAAATAAAATTATAGATAAATCTAAACCAGTATTTTGCGTTGAAGCAAGTACTGATAATATTTGGTACAAATATGCAACAGACGAAAATACAATTTTAAAATTAAATTCTTTCGGTGTTTCAGGTAAGCCAGAACATGTTTGTTCTCACTTTGGTTTTACTGCAGAAAATATTGCCAAAAAAGTAGAAAAGTATTTAAAAAATAAAAATTAATACTTTTAAATTTTAATAAAAAAAGACACCTGTATTATTATTTTTACAAGGGTCTTTTTTTATGGCTTTAAAATTAATCGTTTTTTGTGTTTTTACGCATAATGGTTTTTGTTTCTTCTTTCATAGCGTCAACACCTTTTTTTACCACATTTTGTGCTGGTTTGCATAAACTAATTCCAACAGCACCAATCATAATTCCTAAGGCCATTCCTGCGAGAACTGCATTTTTCATTTTTTTATTCCTCCTATGTATAGTATTTGTTTTGTTTTTAAAAAATTTTCTTTACAAAATTTGTAATAAACAAAAATAAATTTTTTATACTTTTATTATTAAAACTGCTTTATAAAAATTGCTATATATAAATATATATAAATGTTTGTAAATTTTGATTGATTATTTTTATACTTTCTTGTACAATGTTTTTTGTAAATTTTTTTAAGGTGGTTTATTATGCAATTAGAAAATTATGATGAAATTATGCTTAACTTTGAAGATGGTATGACAAAAAAAATTGATAGATTAAAATATGAATATTCTATTATTCGTGCTGGTAGGGCAAACCCAAAAATGCTTGATAAGGTTGCAGCAAATTATTATGGAACTATGACTCCAATTACACAAATGGCTAATATATCAGTTCCAGAAGCAAGAATGATTGTTATTTCTCCATGGGACATTTCAACTGTAAAAGAAATCAGCAAAGCTATTTTAGCAAGTGATCTTGGTGTTACTCCAACTGATGATGGTAGAGTAATTCGTCTTGTTTTTCCTGCTTTAACAGAAGAAAGAAGAAAAGAAATTGTTAAAGAAGTTAAAAAACTTTGTGAAGAAACAAAAATTGGCATAAGAAATGAAAGAAAAGATGTTCTTGAAATTTTTAAAAATGCAGAAAAAGATAAAAAAATAACTAAAGATGAACTTGAAAGTGCAAATGCAGAAGTACAAAAGTTGGTAGATAAATACAATGCAACTGCAGATGAATTATCTATTCAAAAAGAAAAAGAAGTTATGGAAGTTTAATTTTTACAAACAATTTTCATACTTATATTAAAAAAATAAAAGGTAATTGGTAAAATATATGTGGTTTAAAAAGAAGAAAAAAGAAGAAATTGATTTTGACCGACTTCCAGCACATATTGCACTTATTATGGACGGTAATGGCAGGTGGGCAAAAAAAAGGGGACAATTAAGAACATACGGACATAGAATTGGTGCAGAATCTTTAAAAGTTATAATTAGGCATGCTCAAAAATTAGGTATAAAAATTATTTCATTTTTTGCATTTTCAACTGAAAATTGGAATAGACCTCAAGACGAAGTTGATGAAATTTTTAGAATTGTAAAAGATTTAATTAAAGAAAAGAAAGAAGATTGCATAAAAAACAATATGAAGTTTGTTATTATTGGTGAAAGAGAAAAACTTGACCCAGACCTTGTAAAAGAAATTGAAGATTTTGAAGAGAGGTCAAAAAATAATGATGGACTAATTGTAAATATTGCCCTAAACTATGGTGGTAGAGGAGAGATTATTTCTGCTGTAAACAAAATTTTAGCAGATAAGTTAGAATCTGTAGACGAAGCAACTTTTAGAAAATATTTACAAACATCTGAAATTCCTGACCCTGATTTACTTGTTCGCACAAGTGGAGAACAAAGATTGAGCAATTTTATGATGTATCAATGTGCTTATTCAGAACTTTATTTTCCAAAAGTTCATTGGCCAGATTTTAGAGAAAAAGAACTTGAAGAAGCAATTATTGCTTATCAAAAAAGAGATAGAAGATTTGGAGCAATTAAAAAATAATCAATCTTTTATTAATACTTGTTTTAGGAGAAATTTTTTATGAAAGATAAAGTAAAGGTTGGGCTTATATTAACATTTTGTTTATTACTTTGCCTTGTTATTCAATATTTTTCAAGCTATGTATTTGACTTTATAGTTTTTGCATTGTCATTTATGGGTACAATGGAATTTAGAAAATTACAATTAAAATCTGGATATCCGGCTTTTGATTATTGCCCAGAAATTGTATGCTTTTTAACTTTTGTTACTGCATTTACCGGATTTTTATGTGGGTTGTCAGCAACAATAATATTAATACTTGCTATTGTTATAGTTGCACTTGCTTATGTTATTGTTTATGTTGGCTCTTTCTTATTATTTCCAAAAGATTTAGAAAAAGATGCTTTTAGACAACTTTCTAATATGTCTGTTAAACAATTTGCTTTCTTTAAGGCAAATAATACTCTTGGTTGTATGCTTTATCCAACGCTTCCATTTTTCTTTATTTATTTTATAAATCATATTGGCAGTATTGGTTTAACTCAGTTTACAAATAATACAACTGGTGCTTCAATGGGTTTCTTTGGATTAATTTTATTATTTGCTACCTGTTGCTTAAGCGATACATTTGCTATGCTATTTGGTTGCTTAATTAAAGGTAAAAAATTAATACCAAGTATTAGCCCAAATAAAACAATTTCTGGTAGTTTATTTGGCATTTTAGGTGGTATGGTAGGGGCAGTTGCAACTTACTTTGTATTTAATGCTATATATCCAGTTGTATTTGAAATGGTCAATTTCTGGCAATTTTTACTTGTAGGTGGAATTGGTTCTGTTATTTCTCAATTTGGTGATTTATTTGAATCTTATTTTAAAAGAAAAGCTCAAGTTAAAGATGCTGGTAATATATTTAGAAGCCACGGTGGAGTATTAGATAGATTTGATTCTATTATTTTTGCTGCACCATACATCTTTATTTGTTTGTTATTTTTATTTAATTAAAAAAGATAAAAATGGTTATAATTTTGTTAAAACAACATTAAGATATATAGTATAAAAACAAAATTTATAACCATTTTTTATTATTATAAAAAAATTAAAGGAGGAAAGTTGCGTAATGATTAATATGTTATTGTCTGCTTCAAGTGTTTTTACAACAATTTTATATATATTTTTGGCAATAGTAGTTTTGCTTTTTATGATAATGGTTCACGAATTTGGTCATTACACAGCTGGAAAACTTTTAAAATTTAAAATAAATGAATTTTCAATTGGCTTTGGTAAAGCAATAATTTCTAAAACAAAAAAGAACGGTGAAAAATTTTCGTTAAGAATTTTCCCTTTAGGTGGTTATTGTGCTTTTGAAGGGGAAGATGAAGATGAAAAGGACAACCCAGAGGCGTTTAATGCTCAAAAACCTTGGAAGAGATTGATTGTTCTTTTTATGGGTGCTTTTTTTAACTTTTTATCTGCTATAATCTTTGCAGTTGTTTTTCTTATGGCTTTTGGTTATAACGATAGGGTTCAAATCAAAAGTTTAGAATATCCAGAAGAACTTCCTTCTTATGTAGTGACTGCTGATGATTGGTTTAAAAAAGGTGATGTAATTTATGCTGTAAATGGAAAAGAAACAAATTTTGTTTATGATGAATATTTTACAACATTGGTTTCTGAATATAAAGTTGGTGAAAAATTTACAGTTTCTGTTTATAGAGATGGTAAAAGCAAAGATTTAACAATACAAAAATCTTGGTTTGCAAAAGATACAAAAACTGATGTTATAAATGCTGGACCTATTAATGAAAAAGAAGTAACTTTATATGCTTTAGACGGTAAAAACTTTGACTATTATATAGAGAATGTTGGTGGGCAATTAAAAGTTATTAATAAAAATAAGCAAGATAGAAGTTTTGCTGTAAATGCTGAAGGTATGGTTACCATTGAGGTTGTTGAAAATGGAAGCACAGCAACAGAATCTTTTTATGTTGAAGATTTAGAAAATGGAAATTTTGCAATTTCTTCTTCAAAGATTGGTGTTGTAACTCAAAATTATAGATATGGATTTTTTGAGGCAATTGGCAGAAGTTTTGTTTTCTGTTTTGGTTGGGCTTGGAAAATTTTAATTATATTAGGTCAGTTAATTACTGGTCAACTTGCAATTACAAGTATGGGTGGAACTGTAACTACCATTGTAACAATTGCAGAAGTTACTCAAACAAACATTGCAAGTTTATTACTTTTAATTCCTTTAATTTCTATTAACTTGGCAGTATTTAATTTATTACCATTCCCAGCGTTGGATGGGGCAAGAATGGTTTTTGTATTTATTGAATGGATACGAAAAAAGCCAATTAGTAGAAAAGTAGAGGGTATAATACACTTTATAGGGCTTATAGCTCTTTTAGTGTTTGTTGTTATTGTTGACATTTTGCATTTTGTACTTTAAACTTATTTTATAAATAAAAAATAAGAAAAAAAGACAATTGATATATGGAAAATAATAATAACTTATTACAAATAATAAATGAAAAAACCTGTAATCAATTTAATTTTTTAAGATTGAAACAGGTTTTTTTTGATACGCAACAAAATTCTTTTCAAATTAGTTTAATTTATCCTTCTAATAAAGAAATTTTGGATGAAGATAAAGAAAAACTAAAAAATATAATTGCTGACTATTTAAATATTGCCGGAACAATGTTGATTATAAAAATTAATAAAAGCTTTGTTGAGAGTGATTTGATAGAAAAAGAAATTTTATTATTCTTTAAAGAAAATAGTCCTGCTTTTTTTAGTAATTTAAATAAGGAAAACATTTTTATAAATATAAAAGAATCTTCTGTTGAAGTTAATTTTAATTTAGAAGAAGATATATATAATTACTTTACAAAATTTAATTTAGATAAAAAACTTATAAAACATCTTGAAAAAAACTTTTGTTCAAGTTTTGATGTAAAACTTTCTTTATCTGAAAGAACATTTGCTCAAGAAAATTTTTTAGAAAGTAGATTTGAAACAATAAAAAAAGAAAGCGATTTAAACGCAATTATGGGGCAAACAGTAGATAAATATTTTGTAACTGATAAAAAACTTATAATGGGACAAGAAATTGCTTTTAAACCAAGGTTTATATCGAGTATTGATAGTGTAATGGAAGATTGTGTTGTTGCTGGCAAAATAAATTTTTTAACTGAAAAAACATATAATTCTAAACGCAAAAAGAAAAATAAAGATGGTACGGAAGAAGCAATTGTTAAACCTTATTTTAGTTTTACATTAAAAGATGAGTCGGGTTCTTTGTTAGCTGTAGTTTTTCCAAGCAAGGCGAATTATCATAAAATGCAACTACTTAACAATAACGATTCTGTTTTAGTAAGGGGCAGAATTACAAAGTTTAATGAAAAATTTGAAATTTCTGTTAAAGATATTAACTTATGTACAATTCCAAATAAAAACGAAGTTCACTTAAATATCAATCATAATGAAATTTTAGATTATAAATACATAAAACCTTTAAAATATAGCAGTTTTAAACAATCAAATTTATTTGATGGTAAGCAAAATTTATCACGAGAAGTTCAAAATCAAACTTATGTTGTATATGATTTTGAAACAACAGGGGTTGACCCAAGTAAAGACGAAATTATAGAAATTGGTGCTTTAAAAGTTGTAAATGGTGTATTTAGCGAAGTTTTTAGTACTTTAGTAAAGCAAAAAAGACCAATACCACCG
>JAFQFI010000043.1 GCA_017398655.1 Clostridia bacterium | reverse complement strand
TCTTGTTTTGGAGCAGGTGCAGGTGCTGGAGCTGGTGGAGGAGTAACAATAGTTGGTTGTGGTTGAGTTTGTTGAGCTTGTCTTTGTTCAACAACATTTTGTCTGTTGTTTTGTCTTGCAAGTTCCTCTTCTTCCCTTTTAGCTTCGTCTAAATCAACTTCTTTTTCAACTTCTTCTACTTTTTTCTCTTCAACCTTAGTTCTTCTTTCGTCGATTTCTTCTTCGTATTTTTTCTTGCTCTTTTCTTCTTTTTCTTCCTCAGTTTCTTCATGAGGTTTATTTAAAAGTTTAGGCCTTTTTGTTACTTGAACATCATCTTCGTCTTCATCATAATCATCATTTTTGTTTTTGTTTCTTTTAAAGAAAATACCATTTGTGCCATCAACAATAGAGATGAACAAATCTGATAAGAAAACAATAACAAATGCAGCAACAATTACAATACCAATTACACCTAAAATATTTAAGAAAGTTTGAAACATTAGCAAATTCTCCTATATCAAAAAATGTATGGCTACACACCATCTTATACTACAAGAATTTTAACATAAGGGTCAATTTATGTCAATATTAAAAATAAATTTAGACATTTTAACCATAAAAAGAAAAGTCACAACAAAACACCCACTAAAACACTAACAAAAATATATGTAAAACACTTAAATTTTTGCATCTTTTAATGCTTATCTAACCACCTCAAAATCAATTAATTTAATTTGATTTACTAAAGAAGTTGAAATATCTTTAGATAAATCTGTTGATAAATACTTTTTGTTATCATCAGCAAAAACAGAAGCAATATTATCTTTTTCTGTTAATACGGCACCTACAAAATTTGCGCCACCAGAAATACCCACTGCAAAACCAAAAGTTTTTGATAATTTTTGAGCCATAGCAATTGCGTCATCATCTGTAACTCTTACCAAATAATCAACCATCTCTTCTTTGTATAGTTTTGGTATAATATCATCAGATAATCCTTGAATTTTGTGATGCCCTAAAGAATACCCCCTTGAAAACACTTGTGAAGATTCTGGCTCAAGCCCAACAACTTCAACTCCCAACCTATCTTTTAAAACCTTACCTACACCCATTAAAGTTCCACTTGTACCCATACCAGCAATAAAGCCAGAAACATTTCCGTTTGTTTGTTTTAAAATTTCTTCGGCGGTTTTTGTATGAGCTTTAGCATTGCTTTCGTTTTCAAATTGCAAAGATAAAAAACCATTATTCTCTTTAGCATAAATTTCTGCCTCTTCAAATGCTTGTTTAAAACTGTCTGTTAAATGAAGTTCAGCCCCATACATTTTTATCATTTTCTTTCGCTCATCACTCATAAACTTAGGCATAAATATAACAGTGTTAAGTCCAAAAGATTTTCCTACAGCAACAAGAGAAATACCCATATTACCACTTGTTGTCTCTACAATTTTTGTGTTCTTGTTTATTTTACCTTGTTCTATCGCATCAACTAAAATTTGATAAGCAACTCTGTCTTTTATAGAGCCAGTTAAATTAAACCACTCTGCTTTAAAATATGCCGACCTTTTTATTCCTTTATACTCATAATTAATTTTAATAAGTGGAGTATTTCCAATTAAGTTTAATAAATTATTTTTTACTTTTTCTAAATTAATTTCATTTTCGTTTTTATTTTTTTCTGTATTATCCATTTTTATTTCTTCCTTTTTTATATTTAATTTTTATTTTTTTTATTTCTGTTTTTTAATTTTTGTTGTTTTTATTAATAATCTTTATTTTTTATATTGTTCTTTTTTATATTTGATTATTATTTTTTATTAATTTATTTACTATTTTTTTAAATTTATTTATTATTTATTCTCTTATTTTTTTATATTTTTTTATTTATTAAAAACTATATTTAATTTATGTACCTTTATATAATCTTATTTATAACTTAGTTTTTTCGTGCAAAAAAACTGATATGCAATATTTTACATATCATAATGAATGTATATTTTATAAAAGTTAAAATACAATACTAAAACAAAGTATTTATTATACTTCCCAAAATTTATCTAAATTAAAGTTTGGTGTATATTCACAAGTTGAACTTGAAAAATCTTGAACAAACCCCTTATTAAAACCAAGTTTTTCCAAAGCATTTTTAACTTTTTTATATTCAATTGGTTTTAACTTTTTACACAAATCAATATCTTCTTTTGCTTTATAAAAAGGTACATATTGACTCATAACACTTACATAAATATCTGTTCCAACTTCTTTTTTAATTGCTTCAAAAACCTTAATGCTATCAAGATAGTTATTTGGTAAAACTAAATGTCTAACAATAATACCTTTTTTCATTACTCCATTTTCTATTTTATCTTCTGGAATAATCTGTCTTGCCTTTTTTAAAGCTTTTAAACAAACTTCAAAATAGTTGTTTGCTTTTGAATATTTAAGCGATTTTTCACTGCTACAATATTTAAAATCAAAAAGAAATATATCTACAAAATCTTTAATTTTATCAATATTTTCTTCTGTTTCATATCCACTTGTATTCCACACAACTGGTACAGATGGAGTATACAACTTAAGAGCATTAATAATATTATCTGTATAATGTGTAGGGGTTACAAAATTTATATTTTCAACCTTACTTTCGTCTAACTTTTTAATAAAATCTGCCAATTCATTTTCTGTAAAATCTTTGCCTAAACCTAAATGAGATAACTGATAGTTTTGACAGTAACAACACTTTAAAGAACAATATGCATAAAAAATAGCGCCACTACCCTTTTCACCACTAATTATAGGTTCTTCCCATTTATGTCGCATAATTTTTGCTATTTTAATTTTATTTCCTTTCTTTCCACAAAAACCAGCGTTAAGCATAATGTCAACATTGCATTTTCGTGGACACAAATTGCATTTCATAATTTTTGTCCTTTTTTTTGTTTTTAGTTATCGTTCTTTTTTAAAGTGTTTTTTATTAAAAAATTTTTGTCTATTAAAAATATTTAAAAGTTTTATAACAAAATAAAACCTTATATAATTTTTACAAAAAAAATATACCACACAAAATTAAACTTGTGTAGTACATTTTTTATTTTAATTTATTGCTTAAATTAATAAATATGTTTTTTAAGTATTATTATTTTATTTATTCTATACTTTATAAAAACTTTATTTTGCCTGTTAATAAGGTCTTTCTTCATTGCTAATAAATGTAAAAGCAACTGCCCCCGGGCCAACATGAGCACCAATAATAGGACCCATAACTCTTATTTCTGGTTCAATATTATATTTTTCTTTAAGCATACCTTGAAGTTGAATGGCCAATGGTTCGTTATCAGTATGAACTATACACATATAAGGAAAATCCTTATTAAGTGTAAATTTTGCATAATCGTTTACAATGCTATTAAGTGCTTTCTTTAAACCAAGTTCTTTTTTAACAATTTTCAACTTACCTTGCTTATCAAATTGAATCATCGGCTTTACTTGTAATAAAGAACCAATATTTGCAGAAGCAGCACTAATTCTGCCACCACGAGCCAAAAACTTTAAGTCATTAACTAAAATAAAGTGTTGTACAAAATGTTTAATTTTGTTAATTACTTCCAAAGTTTCTTCTTTAGTTTTTCCTTCATCACGCATTTTGATTGCAGCTTTTACAAGCATACCTTCACCACAAGTTGTTGTATTAGATTCTACTGCAATATAATCTATGTCAGGATAATCTTTTTTAACAATTTGTATTGCAGCATTGGCATTGTCAACAGTAGGGCTTAATCCATATCCCTGAGAAATATGTAAAGCTTGTTTAATACCTCTTTTTGCCATACTTGTAAATAAATCAACATGAGCTTGAACATTTAAAATAGATGTTTTTGCCAAACAGCCATTTTTTAACCTTCTGTAAAAATCAATGTACTCGTCCATAGATGTGTAACAATCTTTCTCTTCAACCAAGTCATCACCCTTTGTTACAACATAATCAAGTGGAGCAACATCAATACAACAATCTTTTATCTCACTACAGTAAAAATCACATGTACTGTCTGTAGAAATTTCAAATTTTTTCATCTACTTTTAATTCTCCCTTCTTCTTTTGAAAAAACTCTGTTATTGCAAAATTTTTTTTACATAACAAAACATTTTTTATTAAATTGCAAAAAGCAAATTAATACATTTTTCTTACAAGTAAAATATAAAATAAATAAATTTAAATTTCAAGCAAAATTATTATATATTATTCTACTCTTTTTTTAATTCTATTAGAATTGAACTCTCACGAGAGTTAAGTTTTTTACAAACTCTCTTTTAAAGAGAGTGTTCTGTTTTTTGTTTTTTATAAAAATATTTAAGCAAAAAAACAAGCAATAATTATAATAAGAAATATAACATGTCAAAAATTTATGATAAAAAATAATATGTAAAAATAATAAATATAAGAATAATAAATATAAAAAAATAAATTAAAAATTAATATAAAAATAATTATTAAAAAAATATTAAAACAAAATATTAAACCTTTTTATAATTATTAAAAATATAAATTGTAATCCACTTA
>JAFQFI010000042.1 GCA_017398655.1 Clostridia bacterium | reverse complement strand
TTTTTAATATTTTTTTGCCTTTATTTATCTAATATTTAGCAATTTAATTAAAAACATATTAATAAAAAAAATAAAATAAATTAAATAATAATTAATTTGATAAAAACAAAAAAATAATAAAAAAATATTGCACTTTCTTTGCAATATTTTATTTTTTTTATAAACCTTTAACAACCACTTTTTTTACATATTTTTTAGCAATCTCTTCAGCCAATAAATGGTCTTCTTTTTTGCGTGGCAACATATTTACTTTGTTGTATTCCACTACATTATATTTTTGTATAGAATATGCTTTTGCCCCTTCAATACGCTTACAAATTTCTTCAATATCTTCTACGCTTAAGTCAGGAGAAAATGTTGTTCTAAACTCATAATCAACATGCCCTTCCAACAACAAATCAATGCTATCGTTAATACTTTCTATATCGTTGTAAGTTGCAGTAATTTTTGCATATTTTTCAAGTGGGGCTTTAATATCCATAGCAACATAATCAACAAGTTTTTTATCAATTACTTCTTGCAAAACTTTATAATTTGTGCCATTTGTATCCAACTTTATTTTATATCCCATTGCCTTAATTTTTGTTAAAAAGTCAATTAAATCTTTTTGAAGAGTTGGTTCTCCACCACTAACAACAACTGCATCTAAATATTTTTTATGGCTTTCTAAAAAATCAAAAATTTCTTTTTCTTCTACTTTTGTTTTTACATTTTCTAAAATATGAGAGTTGTGACAATACCAGCACCTCATATTACAACCAACAGTAAAAATTGCACAAGCAATATTACCCGGATAATCAACAAAAGAGTTTTTTACAAAACCAGCTATAACCATAAACTATTATTTCCTTTTAAAAAATACATCTTAAAAAAATATATCTTGAAAAATATTTTGTTTACATAATTTTTTACAAACTTGTAAACAAAAACAAACTTATAAACTTTATTTTGCCATATAAAATAATTGCCAAAAAGCAAGGGGCAAACCTTAACCTTTTGGCAAATTAGTTTTTTATATTTTGGGGTTAAAAATTACAATTCGTTTTCAACATCAATAACAAATTTCTTTCTGTTCATATATTCGTCATATTTACTATCATTGTAATCTTGAACAGGTCTTAAGTAACCAACAACCCTTGACCAAACTTCAGTTTTCTTACCACAATCTGGGCATTCAAAATGTTCGCCAGTAATATAGCCGTGTTCGTTACAAATACTAAATGTAGGTGTCAAAGAAATGTAAGGCATTTTTGAAGTAGTGAAAATCTTTTTAATTAAAGATTTAGCAACTTCTCTATCTTCAATTTTTTCACCAAGATAGAAGTGAACAACAGTACCACCTGTAAAGAGTGATTGAATTTCGTCTTGTAACTCAACAACTTTAAAGATATCGTCTGTATATTCAACAGGAACTTGACAAGAGTTTGTATAACAAACAGCATTTTTACCAGCTGTGATAATATCAGGGAATCTCTTTTTATCAAGTTTTGCAAGTCTTGCAGCAGTACCTTCAGCAGGAGTTGCTTCTAAGTTATATTGGTGACCAGTTTCTTGTTGATATTCAACCATTTTTTGGCGTAAATAGTTCATAACTTTAATAGTAAATTCTTGACCTTCTGGAGTAGTAATATCTTTACCCATAAAGTTAAGTAAACTTTCGTTCATACCAACAATACCAATTGTGTTAAAGTGGTTAGACCAGTATCCACCTGTTCTCTTTTTAACATCTCTTAGGTAGAATGCTGAATATGGGTATAAGCCCTTTTCTGTTTGATTTTCAACAACTTTTCTTTTTATTTCCAAAGAGTTTTTAGCAATATCTGCATATTTTGATAAAAGTGCAAAATATTCAGATTCATCTTCTGCTAAGTAACCAATTCTTGGTAAGTTAATTGTAACAACACCAATAGAACCAGTAAGTGGGTTTGAACCAAATAAACCACCACCACGCTTTCTAAGTTCTTTAACATCTAATCTTAATCTGCAACACATAGAAACAGCGTCTTCTGGAGATAAGTCAGAGTTAACATAGTTTGCAAAGTATGGAATACCATATTTACAAGTAATATCCATTAAAGAGTTAACAACATCACTATCCCAATCAAATTCTTTAGTAACATTAATTGTAGGAACTGGGAATGTAAATACTCTGCCTTTTGAATCACCTTCAAGCATAACTTCGCAGAAAGCTTTGTTAAAAATATCCATTTCTGCTTGATATTCGCCATAAGTTGTATCTTGCATTTCGCCACCAACAATAATAGGTTGGTCTTTTAAAGTTCTTGGGCATTTAATATCAAGAGTAACATTTGAGAATGGACATTGGAAGCCAACACGAGTTGGAACATTCATATTAAATACAAATTCTTGTAAACATTGTTTAACTTGATCATAAGTCATATTGTCAAGTCTAATAAAAGGAGCACAATATGTGTCAAAACTACTCCAAGCTTGAGCACCAGCAGTTTCGCCTTGAGTTGTAAAAGTTGCATTAACAACTTGACCCAAGAAAGAACGCAAGTGTTTTGGTGGTTTACTTGACATTTTTTTAGGAACACCTGTAAAACCATCAGTTAAAATTTGTCTTAAATCCCAACCAACACAGTATGCGCCAAAGAAACCAAGATCGTGCAAGTGCAATGCACCACTTTCGTGTGCTTCTTTAACTTCTTGTGGATAAATTTCATTTAACCAATAGTTTTTAGTAAAAGATTCTCTAACATAGTTGTTAAGACCTGCTACGCTATGTTGCATATTAGCATTTTCTTTAACAGCCCAGTCAGCACTATCAAGATATTTTGAAAACAAGTCGATTGTAGCGCCGGTTAAAGCGTTCATTTCTCTTGCTGCATTTCTTTTTTCACGATACAAAATGTATGCTTTAGCAACTTTTGCGTGTCTATTTTCAATTAATACTTTTTCAACTGTATCTTGAATTTGTTCAACAGCAGGAGTTTTGCTACCAAATTTTTCGTTTAAAACTTTTTCTACTTCGTCAGCAAGTTTGTCTGCAAGTTCTCTGTCATGACCATCACAAGCAACTGCTGCTTTGTAAATAGCGTCTGCTATTTTAACTTTGTTAAATTCTTGAATTTGTCCGTCTCTTTTTCTAACTTGTTTTATCATTTTTGTTTTTTCTCCCTTCATATTTTGCTAAGTGTCCTAACTTTATCACACACAATATTTAGTGTCAACCAAAAAACTTAAAATACTATATCTTGTGGTTTGTTTTGTGCAAACTTGCCAAAGATAAAAATTTTTAAAAAATTTGGTCAAAAAACACTTGCTTTTTTTAATGGTTTCAAAACAATAACTTTACCCCTTTATTTTAAAGCAAAGTATCAAAATGCCCGATAAAATTATGCCCGATACCACCACATACCACCAATAAAAATGGTAAGAAGAAATAAAATCATAACTTGTTTGATAAACAAAATTTTGACTATTTACACCAAACACAATACTACTTGTTGTGTCTGTTCTAACAATTTTACAATTATTTTTAATTAACCTATTAATCGTTTCGTTGTTAGGGTGAGAATAACTATTATCTTTGCCACAACTTATAACAGCATACTCTGGCTTAACTGCTTGCAAAAACTCATTTGTTGTAGAATTTTTACTTCCGTGATGGCTAACTTTTAACACATCAACATCAAAATAATTTAATACAGAACTATAATAAGATAAAAACTCTTCTTCAACACTTGCTTCTATATCTCCCACAAACATAAACTTGCTGTTGCCACAATTTAAAACCATAATAGGAGAATAATTGTTTGATTCTGTTATCTTATCTTCAAACGGAGAATAAAAAACAAGCGAGTACCCTGCTATCTCACTTTCAATAACCGACCCCATAAAAGAATAAAACCTGTTTGACAAACCAACTTCTTTATAAATAGCTATGCAAGTTTCTTCCCACAATAAAGAAGTATTAATGTTATAATCATTAACACATAAATTATTTTCAACTTCAAAGTTAGAATAAACTTTTGGCAAATAAACATTTTTAACTTGATAATTATCTAAAATCATTTTAGCATTGCCAATATGGTCGCTATCTGTATGTGTTAAAATTAAATAATCAATTACACTATTTTTATCTTTACCAATTGCACTTAAATATTTTTGCACCTTTTCACAACTAAAACCTGCACCTGTATCTATCATAATGGTTTTATTATCAGGAAGTTCAATAAAAGTACAATCACCCTGACCAACATCAATATAATGAACTTTACAATTAGAAGACACAACACCAGAATTAAAATTAAAATAGACATTGTTTATTTTTCTTTCAATATTATCAGTAAAAAATAGAGATAATAAAAGACATGTACATATGCACACAAACACAATAATCTTTACAATAACTTCTTTTTTAGTAATTATTCTTTTTTCATAATAACTCATTTGTATTTTAAAAAATAAGTTGTCTTAAAAAACAACTTATTCTTTCCTTTTGTTTTTTACATTTTTTTTAGCCCACATTATATTATTAATTTTATATATTATATATAGTATCTTATATAACAAATATAAAAAATCAAATTCAAAAATTAAAAAATTAAATTATAATTGGTTTTTTATCGTCAATATCTTTATACTTTTTTTTGTACGCCCATTTTGGTTTTTTAGAAATAATACTTAAAATTTTTGGTATATTATCAAGTGCAGCAAGATACCCTTCTGCAAACATTTCATCAACCTCATCTAATTTTGTAGATTTATATTTTTTTAAACTTGGTTTAATAACCAAATCTGCATCACTATAACCTTTAATACAATTAGATTTACTCATAATACCTATTGTTGTTTTTAAAACATCAATAAGCTTAAGCGAAGTTGTACCACCACCACGAGTAGAATTAACATCAATAGCAATAACATAATCACAACCAAAATATCTTGGCACATCAGAAGGAATATTGTTTTGAAGTCCACCATCTGCAAGATGCATTTTGTCAAAAATAACAGGATTAAATACCCCGGGGATTGCACAACTACCAGCAGCTGCTTTTGCAAGATTACCTTTTGTAATAATAACTTCTTCAGCAGAAATTAAATCTACAGCCACAGCACAATATGGCTTAGAAAGTTCTTTAATATCAATATCTCCTAAATTTTCTTTTAACAACAACTCAATACCATCTGTTTTAGACGGCATAAAAAATTTGCTTTTTCTTATATCTTTTACTGCAAGAGATTTTGCCACTTTAAGCATTTCATTAGCACTTTTACCACTTGCATAAAAAGCACCTATTATAGAGCCAACACTTGTACCTGCAACAAAATCAAAATCAATTCCGTTTTCTTCAAATGCTTTAATGGCACCAATATGAGCAATACCCCTGCTTGCACCACCGCCAAGAGCCAAGCCCACTTTAACTTTTCTGTGCTTTTTTTCTGTGCTTTTCTTTAAAAAAGTAAACTTCATTTTTCACCTTTTATTATTTTATTTCAATTTTTAGTATATCATACAACAAACATAATTAAAAACAAATTAAGTTTTTATAAAAACAAAAAAACATAATAAAGATTTGTTTTTTATAAAGTTTAATAAAATATAAATAACAAAATAAACAATTGGTGACAAAAAAAAAGAACCAACTTTTTTAAGTTGATTCTTTTTGTTTTTTAAATTATTCTTCAGAACCTTCGTCATTGTTTTCGTTTGCTTCAATTTCTCTAAGTTGTTCTTCAATTTTAGCAATATCTTCTTTAATTTCAGCATTGCTTTTTACTAAGAATTTGTTTGTTCTTTCTAAGATAGGATATCTATCTTTGTTCTTTTGCATAACTTCTTCACAATGTTGAACAGATAATCTTAAGCCCTCTAACAAGTCAAGTTCTTCAGAAAGTTTTTTAGCTTTTTCTTCGTCAATATCAACATAGTTGTTAACGCCATATAATACTACTTTTTGTTTTGCAACAATAGCTTCTTTTCTTCTTAACTTCTTCTTGTCGTTTTCTAAAGTCATATTAACCCTTCTAAGTGGGTTATATTCTTTTCTGTTTGCAGAAAGTTCTTTTTCATTGTCTTTTAATCTTTGTCTTAAAACTTCCAATCTGCTTTCAAGTTCTTCTTTGTTGCCCATAGCAACTTTAACAGTTTTAACTTCTGGTTCAGGTTGATTTTTAGCTTGTTCTTCCAAGTTTTTAATTGTTTCTTTGCCAGAAGCAATTTCATCTTGTTGAGTTTTTGATTGTTCTTCTAAGTTTTTGATAGTTTCTTTATCTGAAGCAATTTCTGTTTTTAATCTTTCAATTTCATCTTCAAGCTCTTTTTGCTTTTTAACCATTGCTTCTTGTTCTTCTTTAACTTTAGCTTTTTCTTCTTGTTTTTCCATTTCTGCTAAAGTTTGTTTAGAAATTTCAGAAATTAAAGCATCAATATCTTCATCTTTTTCTTCT
>JAFQFI010000041.1 GCA_017398655.1 Clostridia bacterium | reverse complement strand
TATTTTTTTAATTTAACTTTTATTTATTTTTCATTTATTTATAAGTTTTTTTAAACAATTTATATCTGCGTTTTGCCATTTTTATACTTTTTTTAATTTTTTGTTTATTAGAAAAACCATATCCTAAGCCATATATAGAAGTATACCTTAATAAATCTTTGCAAAAATCAACTATAAAAGATTGAAACTCTAAGTACTCGTCAATATAATCTTTAGATGGATTTTCAATTAAAGCAGATTCTACCAAATCTACAATTTTGTTTTGTATATCAAACAATTTTAGTAGATTTTCTGCCATTCTCTTTTCGGCTCCCCTTCTATCAATGCTTTTTAATTTATCATAAGCATATTGTTGCCAAACAATCATAGATGGTTTTGTGTATCTGCTAAAACGATACATTAAAAAAGACAATACTTCCATTTTTTCTTGGTTTATTGCTTGCAACGCTTTATTAAAATATTCTTCAAATAATTGCATATTAAAATCGTCATCAGGAGTATCCATAAGAGATACCAATGCCCTTGCAAAAAGAACATATGGATTTTGTGGTTCTACTTGCAAAAATTTATCATACAAATCCATTGCCTTATATTCGTTGCCATCGCCCTCAAGAGTTTCGGTTTTTTGCAACAATTTGGATAAGTCCATAACCTTACTTTTAACTTTTTCGCTTAAAATATTGACTGCCCCACAATAATCACATTTGCATTGAGAAAGGTTTTTATTAATGTTTAGCGTACTACCACAATTAGAACATTTTATAACTTTAGTTTTCATATCCATCACCACTTATATTTTTATTTTTTATACTTATATTGTACCATAAGTTTTTATGTTAACGCCATTAATATTGCTTAGTTTTTATGTTTAAATAAACTTTTAAATTAAAAAAAGACCACTTATATAAAAGTAGTCCTTTTTTTTGTTCTTTTTAGATTTTTTATTTTGTTTTATCAGATTTATCTAATTTATTTGAAAGATTATCTATTTTTGAAGAAATAGTGTTTTCGATATTTTCTTTTATTTGAGTTATATTTTTATTTTTTAAAGAACTGCCCAACACCCCCATAGAAGCCAAGAAAGCCAAAATAAACGATACAATTTCTATTATTATTTTTGTTTCAAACTGAATAGAAAAATAATTTAATATAAGTTGAACAACCACTATAAAACCACAAATTAAACTTATTAAAAAAGTAAGTTTTTTGGTGTTATTATTTTTTTGATTTGTTGTTTTGGCGTTTTGTAAATTTTCTTCTGTTTTGTTTTGCGTGGTTGTTTTTTGTAAATCTTCTTGGGTTTCTTTTTGCAAATCATTTTGGGTTGATGTTTGCTTTAACAAATTTGGGGTTGCTTCCTCTTTTACAACACATATATTTTTTATTTGTTTTTCTAATGTTTTTTGGGTAGCATTCTGCTTTATAGTATTTTTATTTTTTAAATCTTCTTCTAACAAGTTTTTATTAATATTTTCCATACTACTTACCCCCTTTGGTAGTTAGCACCACACTTCTTATTTCTTTTATTTCTTCTTTTATATCTTGCACAGCATCTAAGTGGCTGTTTAATTTTTGTATTGTGTCTTGATATTTTTTTTCACGCTTAGAGCTATCTTTTAATTGATAAATAAGAAGCCCCACAAACAAGGCAGACCAAATACCATTGGTTAGGGCAAGTTCTAATAAACTTTGCCACATTTTTGTACATTTCTCCTTTTTTTATTTTTAATTTAAAACATTTATTTTTTGTGTTTTTATATTTTTTTTAATAATTTTGTTCTTTTATTTATGTATATTAAAATTAAATTATTCTTCAACAAATTTAATTTTTTGAGTATTAGTTGAAGATAAATCAATTTTATATTGGTTGAATTTTTCTTTTTTTAATTTTTCAAACAACTTAATAAAACCCTTTTTTAATTGTTTTTCTTCAATTTTTATTGCCAAAATGTAAAATTTTCCCTTTTTTTTAACTAATCTTCTACATTAAAAACAAATTGGGGGTTTGCAATAAAAACATCTTTTTGGTTAGAACTAAAAGAAAACGAAAAATATTTTCCCTTAATATTTAACCTTACTTTTTGAAAACTTTCTTTGGGTTTTATATTATATATTTTTGTTTGTTCGTCTGTTTTTACAGTTAAGTTACAGTTGTTTTTACAAATTAAATTTACTTCTTTTAATATTTTGTTTTTATCCATTGTTCCAAAATTAATTTTTCCACCTGTCCAGTTTTTAGGAAGAGGGGTTTTATCAAAGCAACCATCTTGAGTTAATTGCCACATATAACAACCATTTTGACCATTAACACAAGCAATTAATTTTGAAATTGTTAAATCTTTTACAGCCAACATACACAACACATCTACCCCTCTTAAAATGTTGTAAGAGTTTGTAGTTATATCAAACTCTATTAGGGCATTATTTTTTTGCGTATTTGATTCTGTACCCATTGATATATCATCAAAAAAGTTTAAGTTGCAGGCAATATAAAGTTTGCCGTTGTAAAAGCAGGTGTTTGCATATTCTTGCGACCTACCCACAAACATATGAGAAAAACTATCATCTACCTTTTGTACATTATAGCCATCAAGTTTATACAAACCATCTTCTTGCAAAAAGTATATATTGTTGCCACAAATACATGCTGTGTTGCAAAAAACTTTGCAACTGGAGTTGTATATATTTACTGCCGAAAACATTGAGTTTGCACCATAGCCAGAAATTTTTGAAACCCCAAAATCACGAAACACAAAAACATTATCTAAAAACGAAACCAAATTTTTTAACATACCCTTATAATCGTTAACTTCTATTGTTCCCCCACTTGTTGTGGTTACAGAAGCTTTCCAGTTAAGTGGGTTTAAGTTAGAACTGTATCTAACCAAATAATTGTTTGTGCTATCAATTGCAAAAAGGCGTTCGTTATGCAGACAAATTGAAGAAAATTTTGGAATATCTTCCACTTGATAGGGCTCGTCGTCGCAGTACCAAACGGTAAAATTATCGGTTGGAGAACAAAAACCCATTACATCTTTGCCATTTACCCTAAAACTTAATGCTGTTGGCATTGATGAAAAATTAAATTGATTTATTGGTATTATTATTGGACCATAGCCAAACATATCAACAAAATAAATTTTGTTGTCACTGCCAAAGGCAATTAAAATGTATTCATAATCTTTGTTAAAATCGCTGTAATATTTATATCTCCATATTTTTTTAAAACTTACGCCCGGAATTTCTAAAAACTCTTTTACAGTAGAGTTTTCTTCTTTTGTATCTGGCAATGTTAATTTTTCAAAACCATTGCCCGTTTTAAGAGCACCTTCGCTTACTTTAAAGTTATAACAGTTTTTTGCAACATTTGGCTTTATTTCAAATTCGTTTGTGTTTTTATCTATGTTTGGCACAAATTTATCTATTGTTATTCTTTTTTTTGTATATTTTTTTGCGTTTTGCATTATAACCACCTTTTAGATGGCATACTAAAAACCGAACTTAAAAATTTTGTATTTAAACTTTTGTTAAACCTTTCTTCCCACACAAAGGCATCATCAAATAAGTTGTTTATATAACAATATTCGCTTATTACACCCATACAAAAAGTTTTTAACGAAACACAATTGTTTATTTCTATTATATCTTCAACAGTTTGCACCGTTGGTGGCAAATAAAAATATTCAATTATTGCCTTACCACAAAAATTTGTTTTTAAAGTGTTGTTTATTACATTAAAATTTTGTTTTTTGCCAAATTGATTTTTTAAACAACAAATTTTGCTTAATGGCTTTTGCAATAAACTTAAATTAAAAGAGTTGTCTGATAATAAAATTTCTTCACATACCTTTAGTTTGTATATTCCACTTAAACTTTTTGCCGTTAAGTTTATGCCAGATAAAATTTTTTGAAACTCTAAATTATCTTCTTGCGATAGTTCTTCTCCATTAAATAAAGGTTGAAAATTATCGTAAAGGTTAAGATATAAACTAACCATTTTTAAAACTTCTAAAACTGTCATATTGTTTTTTTCTTTCTCTCCTTTTTTAAACATATTTAAAAATAAGAAAAAGAAACTAAACTTAAGTTTTTTGTTTTTTTATGTTTTTAACCAAAACTCTGTTTTTGTTGTTTTATCTATGTTTTTTATATTTTTATTATTTTTTTGTATTTTTTTTATTATTTTTTTAAAAGTAAAAATTTTAATACCATATAACTTTATTTGCATTATCAAAACTTACATCTGTACACTTTTTTGATGCGTACAACAAGTAATTGTTTAAATTGTCTATATTTTTATTTTTAATATCTTCAAGTTCTTTATTATATAACTTTTGATTTTTATTAAAAATATCTTTTAAAATACTTTTTGCAAACCTTACACTTGTTTTTTGGGCTTTTATTAACGCATAAGCATTTAAATGTTTGCCAACAACAAAGCAAAGAGAACTTCCCTTTTGGTTTGTAGAGTGAACTTCATAATTTTTATTGTTTTTATTAAAAACCACAAAATAAGATTTATCTATTTTTTTTAACCTTTTTGATATGCCAAATAAATCGTTTTTTATTATTAAGTTTTTCATTTTTACCCCTTTAAAAAACTTAGTTTAGTTTGTTTTTTCTTTATAAGTTTATTTTTTTATTTACAATTTTAAATTTTAAATAATGTTTGAAATTTTACCTTGTGCACCCGGTCTATCGCAAATAAGTTCTGCATATTTTACAAGTGTTGCAGAATATGTTGGAGTGTTTGCACTTGGAATTAAAATATTGCCATTTTCGTTTTCAATCCACTCCCAATCGCAAAGTTGATGAAGGTTAAAATCTTTAGAGTTAAGCAAGTACATAGTTCCGTTTTCTACAAATCTTTCAAATACAATTGGAACGCCTGCATAAGTCATAGCTTTGTAGCCACCAGATAAAGTTGTAGTATCAATATTTCTTCTATATTCACTTAAATATGCTTGATAAGCATTTCTTACATCACTTGAAACTGCAATAAAGTCAACTTGATTGCCAGTTGCTTCTTCAATAGAATTTAGTGCTGTTTGTATCATAGTGTCAGATATTTTTGTATCTGTAGCATTATTTGCGTTGATATATGGATAAAGCCATTTATAGTTTGTTCTATCTACGCCATATAAAATTTTGTTTTCTTCAGATTTATCAAACAAACGCTTAATACCAGTAATTTCGTTATCTTTAGAACCACTTGCATAAACCTTGTTGCCAGCTTGGAAAGTTGCCACAGGAGAACAAACAATTGTTTTGTTAATTCTATCTACATATGTAATTGTGTGAGCAGTAGATACAACTTCTTCGCCGTTATAAATATCAATTTTTTGACCTTCTACAAAATTTCTTACGCTATCAAAAATAGGTGCTGCGTCAGACATACCTGAAACTGTTGCAAGAAGTGCTGTTCCATCACCATAAAGCATACGGCCAAGGTTGAAACTGCTTGATTTAATTAAACTTTCCATTTCGTCATTTAGCAAAGAAACAAAAGCGCCTTTATTTGATTGGCTTGCTCTGATTGCCTTGTCTGTTAAACAAATTGTGCCATAAAGGTTTTTTAAAGAAGTTTTAAATTGTAAATGATTGTGATGACTTGCCACTGGCAAAACACCATCTTCACTACCTGCTCCAATACCACCATTTAAACCATATGGTGCAAGTTTAATAATTTCTTTACCATAAACATCTTTACTTGTTTGTTTAATTTTGCTTAAAAAAGCATTAGAATTGATATTAAGTTGTTCACTTAAAACATTTAAGTAAACAGATTTTAAAGCATTTTGTGCTGTTGTTAATGTAACCATATTTTAAAATTTCTCCTTTTTTTATTAAAAAAATATATTTTTGTTTTTATTATTTTTTTTAATTTATTTAT
>JAFQFI010000040.1 GCA_017398655.1 Clostridia bacterium | reverse complement strand
ACTTCCTCCATCTGCATCATTTTCATCAGCATAGTACCACCAACTAAATTTTCTTCTCTTTATTTTTTTAGATATTCCTATTGTAACACCTAAAACAATAAGACCTGCAACACAACCAATTGCAATATAAAGAATATAAATATTGCTTTCTATCTTAACATTAATAATTGTATCGTTTGAAATGTTGTCAAGAGGTGTATCATAAACAAAATATTCAAAGAAAGTAAGAGGATAATTGTCTTTTAAAGTTTGCTCGTTAACACTTTCGCCGTAAGTAACAGTTGTGTGAATTTCTTTACCGTCTTCCATAACAAATATAACATTATAAATATTTGGAATATATACGGCAGAAACAATTTCGTTGCCAACTATATTTTCTACAACAGGTCTATCCCAATATGGATCAGTGTTGTTATAGTTTTCTTTTGTAGGAATTGTTGGATAATCACTTTGTAAAAGCGAAGAACCATGTTCCTTTTCTATAGAGCCAACCAAATTGTTGTCTGCATAGAAAAATACAGAATATTTGTTTTTGTTAATACCTTCTAAAACAATTTCAAAGTTATTATCAATGTTACCAATTACATATTTTTCTTCTTCATTTTTTAATATTTCTTGTGGGGTATCTATACCTTCCCACAAAGCATAAACTTTTAATGTTGAAGCAGATTGATTATAAATTTGTGTCAACTCTATTGTAAACTCAAAAGAAGCATTGTAATTTATATTTGTATCTTGTAAACATGTAATAATATAAGCATCAGTTACAAGTTCTGGCAAAGTTGCAGTAAATACTTTAATTTCCCATTTAGCATAAAGAGTTAAATCTTTGCTTGTACCCTTTTCTACTTTTGTTATTCTTTCACTTTCAAAAGTTTCTGTTTCAAACCAACCAGCAAAGTTATATCCTACTCTTTCTGGTTCATCAAGGTTAAAGGTTTCTGTTTCTATAGTAAACTCTTGCAAATAATCGCCTTTAAACTCTCCACCATTTAAAACATAATTTAATTTAAAAGCATCTAATAATAAAACTGCCACAAAGTTTGTATCGCCAACAATTTGAGTTTCGTTAGGTTCTTTTTTCTCATAAACAGCATTATTGTGTAAAATTGCCCAATAACTAAATATATGTCCTACCACATTTACAGTTGGAACATCATTTGTTTGTACAGCAGAAAAATGCTCTACTTGTACAGTTTTTACAACTTCACCTAAAACGGTAAATGTAACAGTATAATTTTTGTATAAAACAGTATAAATTCCACTTACAACTTCAATTATGTAATTATTGTTTGAAGCAGTTGCAGAAATTTCGTAAGTGCCTTTTTTTGTAGAACTTTTTACAGGACAACTATATACAACATTTAAATTGTCACCTTCTACATAATCTCCACTAACTTGATATGAAAACTCTGAAACATAAGTTTGGTTGTCAAAATATGCTGTAACATCATCAACAGTAACAATAATATTTGCTTTAGTAATTTCAAAATAAACTAATTTTGAAGTAAACTCAAGATTATAATTGTTTTTGTTAAATGATGCAGAATTTTCCATATCTACAGAGCCAATTTCAAATAAATAACTGCCAATATTTTCGCCAGATTCTCTTAAAAGAACACCAGTAAAGTTTGGCTTTTCGCCTGCCACTTCATTTTCGTAATAGAACAAATATTGAGGATCTACCTTACCATAGGTTTTTGATTGATTTTCATATGGAACAACAAATAAATCTCTTTTTGTTATATTAAAGCAAACTTCTGAAGAATTTTCAAAAACAAGGTAATAATTGTCTTTTAAAAAGGTGTCAGAGTTTTGAATAGAAATATCTCCACTCTCAATTAAATATTCTCCAACAATTTCGCCTTCTGCTCTAACCAATCTACCTGTAAAGGCAGGGGTTTCGCCTAAAACATTGCCAAAATAATTATAATCTAATAAAGGTTCATTATCACCATATATTTTACTTTGACCTTCAACAGGTGTAATTGTTATTTCAATAGGATTAATATTAATTGTTGCATGTAAATATTTTGATGTGTAATTTGCTTTATAACATTGAACATAAAGAGTATAATTGCCTACATTTTTATATCCAATTCTTTCTGACTGCCAAGTTAAATTGTCGGTACTATAATAGTAAGTAATGCCTTCATAATCAGAGCAACTTGGGCTTAAATAATGATATTGTCCATCATAGTCAACTTCTACATTAGGCAAATCAAAACCAGTTAATTGACCTAAGGTAATTAAAAATTTAACGCCAGTAATAAATTCTATTTTGTAGTTTATTGACTTAAAAGTAATAGTTTGGTCACCACTTGTTATTGTATTATCTTTTAAAGCAAGGTTACCAATTGTAATATCATACTCACCAGCATCTTCGCCTGTTTGTCTACTTAAAGCTCCTGTAAAGCCAGCAATTTCACCGTTAACAGTTCCAGTTACATCATACAATAATTCTATTTCTGCACCCAAATATGGTTTTTCCTGACCGTGAAGTGGTGTAACAATTAATGTTTTTTGACCAATAACAAATGTTTGTAAGTTATTTGTAAAAACAAAGTTATAGTTTGAAGTTTTAAAAGTATCAGAATTGATAAATTCAAGGGTGTTTTGATAAATATCATAACTTCCAACATCTTCACCAACTTCTCTACTTAAATCTCCTGTAAACAAAGGTGTTTCGCCAGAAACATTATTTGAATATATATATGTTAATTGTGGGTCTGCTTCGCCATAAGTTTTTGTTTTTGCTACAGGAGCTACAACAAAATCTCTTGGCATAATTGTAAAATAAACCTTAGTTGTTGCAAAAACAAGATTGTAATTATCGGCATTAAAACTACCATATGTATTTATTGCAAAGCTACCCAAAGTTATTTCATAATTGCCAACATCATTGCCTTCTTGTCGTGATAATCTTCCAGTATAAGAAGGTGTTTCATAATACCCCTCAAACTTACCAGAAAGAATAGGGTCACTTTCGCCATAAGTTTTTGATTGGTTTGAATATGGAGTAAAAATTAAATTCTTTTTATGAATATTAACTTCTACATAATTAATAACAGTTTCATAAAACTCTGCTTCAATTTTAAAATAAACTTTTGTGCTTGTTACATTTTTAAAATCAATGTTGTTTTCTGACCAACTTCCATCTAATCCGGTTAAACTGTAATATAATTTATAATCATCAGGAGAATTTACAGAAACATTTATTCTGTGTTTTTGTGCATCATACTCTGCAGAATAACCAGATGCTGTATAATCTATAGTACCAAATTGATATTCTGTTTTTACAACCATAGGCAATACACAATGAACTGAACTATCTTCATATGCAAGACCGGTTGTTTCATCTCTTTTTAAAGAATAGTATGGAATCCAAGCCCCTGATTGTCCATCTGTTAAAACTGTGCGATAAGTAAGTTGATAGTGCATAGAAATATTTGAAGCATTGTTTGCATAAAACATTTCACCACTAACAATTTGCATAAATATTGCAAAGTATTCGCCAGATATATTTAATTCTTCTTGCAAATCAATTGTATAAAAACCTGTTTGATATGATGTATAAAGATAATTATCACTACCAGTAGCATTTTTGTTTTTAATTCTTGTAGCAGAACTAAAATTATTTTGTAAATAATTTTTTAAATCTTCTTCTGTTGTAATATCCTGACCATTAATACCATCAAGATAATAAACATAAAAAGATGTTTCACCAAAAGCAGCTGTTGTTGGAACTTTAATTTCTGATAAATATTGATTGTCTACATCTTGTCTTAAATAAAGATTTGCAATTGTATAATTATCAGATACTCCCCTTGCTCTGTATAAAATTGAAGAACCATCAAAATCTATAAAAGGAATATTTGTTTGATAATTGTTGTATGTTAAAGAATCTTCTTCTTCGTTTTCTTCTACTTTTAAAAATCTTACAAAACCATTAACATCAGTTTCTATAAATTTATCGTCATATAAAACATAAAAATAACCTTCTGAACCCCAGTTTGTTCCATAAGAGTTTTGGGCTATGTATGCACCTGTATAAACTTGGTTAGATAAAGTATAAGTAAAGTCATCGTCCCAACCAACCAAAGTAACTTCATGATTAGTATAAGGTTCACCACCGTTGTACATATAAATATGACCATTACTTAAGTAAGAATCGTTATAAAAAACAGAAGCAGTTACACCACCATATGTTTTAATATGGTTTTTAATAGAGTTTCTTAATTCAAGAACTTCTGTTTGTGTAGAACAATCTTCAACAGAAGGATAAGAAACAGATTCTAAAACTTTATATCCAGATTTTACTGCTGATAAATAATAATTATCTTTATAATATTTTGTAGCAACAGAATCGTTTGCCCAATGAGATAAGTTTGAGCCATTATAAGATTCGTTCACCCCTTCGTCATAAGGACCTTGATCTGTTGATAAATATTCGTATGCCAAACCGAAGTTTCCTCCACCAATGGTAGTTAAACCTCTGTTAACAACATGAGTTTTATAAGCCATATTTAATTCAGAAAAATTTAAAACTTCTCCACTTTCAACCAAACCACTTTTATATAAAGAAGTTTCAAGAGCTGTGTTTGCTGCATATGTCCAACAAATACCTGCACCATATTGGTTGCCCACATTTTTATTTAAAGTTTCAAAATTTGTTTTGTTTACAGTAGAAAAGTTTGAAATCATTTGAGGCAAGTTAAATAAAACATATTCAGTTGGAAGAGATGTTTGTGCTAAAGATTGATAAGATGCTGTTGAATATAAAGATTCAAACTCAACATCATATAACCTTGGTATTACATCTATACTTTGTTTTTCTTCTTCAGATAACGATAAATATTGCAAATATTCTTCAGAATATGGTTGTGTTAAAACAACTTCATTACAATTATTAACTTTAGCAGTACTATCTGCATAAGCAAAATTAAACAAACTTAACAAAAAAAGGGCGACAAATAAAAAAGGCAAAAAGATAATTTTTGCTGTTGCATACTTTAAATTTTTGCTAAATTTTGTCATAATTCCCCTTTTATATCTTATAATAAAAGTATATATATAGTATATAATTAAGTCAACTTTTTACGCCTTTTTTAATAAAATTTATTAAGTAAAAATTTGTAATTATTATTAAAAAAAAATACAAAATTTTAAAAATAAATACAATTGCAAAAAAATATTAAATAAATGTTAACAATTAAACAAAATAAATTTAAATAAAAAACTCTTAAAAGCTTTTAACTTTTAAGAGTTTCTTTTTTCTATCATAGATTTTACTTTTATAAGTCGTATGCGTGATGCTCTGTCATTTTCTTCAATTTTCATAGCAATATATTTTATTGTTTCGTTTAACTGTGGAATCATAACAAACTCCAAAGCATTAACTCTACGCTTTGTTCTTTCAATTTCGCCAGCCAACACCTTACAAGTTTTTTCTAAAGAAGCAAGATGCATAATGCTTGGCATAATATCTTTAATATTTTGTACTAAAATATCAAGTTCTGCATTAGAGTTAATGTAAGAATATGGCATTTCATCTGACTTATTCTCAATTAGTTTTATACTTGGAGTAGGCACATTCATAACTGATTCTTCTCCAAAAATTGGGGTAAAAGTTGATACAGGAAAAGCAAACAAAGACAAAACTTCTTGCGTAGACATATAAGATTTTGATACACAAAATTGGTTTAAAAGAGCTCTAATTTTTTCTTCAATTTCTTGTCTTAATACATAGTTTTCTTTTACTAAAACAGAAAAACGCCTTACCATTTCGTCTGTTTTATCTTTTAAAAGTTTATGACCCCTTACTGCAATTTTTAATCTACCCTTTAAGGTTTTTAATTGCATACGGGTTGGATTAACATTTAATCTTGCCATAATAAAAACTTTTCCTTTTGTTTTATCGACTTTTATTTTTTTAACTTTTTACTTTTATTTTTTAAAAAAAATTATTTTAATTAAAATTAATTTTCTT
>JAFQFI010000039.1 GCA_017398655.1 Clostridia bacterium | reverse complement strand
TTTTTCAGGGTTTAAAGCTATTAAACTGGTTAATAGTGCCTTTTCATCGTATATTACTCCATTTCCGACCAAGTAGTCGGTTATTTTTTGCCCCTTAATATCGCATAATAAATAACAATCTTTTTTTGTAAAAATATTAATTACATAATATCTATATTCTAAATTACTAATTAAAAATTTAATTAATTCTAAAAAAGAATCTTTATTTAATAAATAAATATAATTATCGTTTGCTAAGTCAATCAATTCTTCCCATTTTCTTTTTAAAAATGATAATTTAAAATTAATAAAAGAATTAACTATTAAATTGCTATCAAATTTCAATCTTTCATAAATTATTGCTTTATCTGTTTCACTATCAAAAACAACCAATGCTTTTAAAAATATTTGCATATCAATTGCTTTAGTAATATCAAAATTTAATTTAGATAAAATATATTCTCTTTTAAAGTTGACTAAAATTGTTTCTGCTATTTTTTCCCTTATATTATTATGAATTTTAAATCTTTCAATAATTGGTATAGCAATTAATATTTTAATATAATTGTTATTAATAAATTTTGTTATCACACCATTATAATTTTTAACAACTTTATACATTTTATTTTTAAAATAATTGGCAGAAGCATCATCTTCAAATGTTATACAATATTCCCACATATTTTATTTCCTAAACATATTGTATGCAGTAAAAAATTTAATACTCTAAATTTACCAAATTAAAAATTGTAAAATTTTAGCATATAATTAAATATTAAATTTAAATATGTAAAAATAAAAAGTTAAAACAAAAATTGTTTTAACTTTTTGATAAATTAAAAATATTACTTCATTAATGGGAATAATACAACATCTCTTACTGACTCTTGATTTGTTAATAAACACATTAATCTATCAACGCCAAAACCAAGACCTGAAATTGGAGGCATACCATGTTCCATAGCTGTTAAGAAATCTTCATCAAGCTCCATTGCTTCGTCATCACCTTGTTTTCTTGCATTAGCTTGTTCTTCAAGTGCTTCCCTTTGAACAATTGGGTCTACAAGTTCTGAATAAGCTTTACAAATTTCATCACCACATACAAGAACTTGGAACATATCAATAAGGCGAACATCTTTATCATTTCTTCTTGCTAAAGGAACTAAGCAAGCAGGATAATTATAAAGGATTGTTGGTTGAACAATATTTTCTCTAATTTTTCTTTTATAAACCAAGTCAATTACTCCACCAACAGTTTTGCATTGTTCAAATTCGTCCATATTAAACAAATTTGTTTGTGCAACTTTTTCTTTAAGTTCATTAACATCTGTATAATCTAAAATGTTAAAACCTAAAATTTCGTTTACTCTTTCTGTATAGTTAATTCTTTCAAAATCTTTAGAAAAATCAAGTTCGTAATCTTTAAATTTTAAAACGAGATTTCCATCATTTGTTTCTTTAACTGCTTCTCTAATAAATTTTGTAAAAAATTTAATATTATCCTCAAAGTTCCAATATGAAGCATACCACTCTACCATAGTGAATTCTTGTAGGTGGCTTGGATCCATACCCTCATTTCTAAAACATTTAGCAACTTCAAAAACTCTATCAAATCCACCAGCAATTACTTGTTTTAGGTAAACTTCTGGAGCAATTCTTAAATTACAAATTTTGTTTAATGCATTATGTTTTGTAAAGAATGGTTTTGCACTAGCACCACAAACTGCACCTTGCAATATTGGAGTTTCAACTTCTAAGAAACCATTTTCTTCTAAGAATCTTCTTAAGAAAGATAAAAATTTACTTCTTGTTAAGAAAACTTTTCTACTTTCTTCATTACTTACCAAGTCCATACATCTTTCACGATATCTTTGGTCTTGATTTGCTAAGCCGTGAAATTTTTCTGGTAATGGAAGAATTGCCTTTGATAAAAGTTGAAATTGATGTGTTCTAACAGTTTTTTCTCCAGTATGAGTTGTATATAACTCACCAGAAACACCAACAAAGTCACCAGTATCAACCATTGTTTTAAAAAAAGCGTATGTTTCTTCATCAATTTCATTTCTACTAATACTTACTTGTAATCTTGCGTTAATATCTTCAATTGCAAAAAAGCTAAGTTTACCCATAATTCTTCTAAAAGTAATTCTGCCACAAACGCTAACTTTTTCGCCATCTTCCATAGTTTTTGCATCTTTAAGAGTGCAAGTTCTATCAAATTTTTCAATGTAAGGAATTATGCCTTGTTCTTTTAATTTTTTAACTTTTTCTTTTCTAATATCTATTTCACTTGATAAGGTTTGCACTTTTTCATCCATAATAATCATTTTCCTTTTGCAAATAGTTTTTAATACAAAATAAAAAACTAAATAATATAAACAAGAATAAAGCAAGAAAATGAATAATTCCTTGCCTTATTCCATTTAAAACATTTAGTTTTTTAAAAAGAATTAATCTTTTTTATTTTTTTTATCAATTTTTTGTTTTTCTTCTTCTTCGTCAATAAGCTTATTATAAACATCAAATACTTTGTCTATAATTTCGACATCAGAAACTAAATTAAGGTAATCATCTTCTTCGTCTTCTTCGCCTTCTACAACTTCAAAAACTAAAGCTTCGTCTTCTCCAATACCTTCAATTTTATCTACAGGTTTTAAAATAGCAAAAATTCTTTCTTCAACAGGAATTAAAGCAATTTGTTCAAATTCAACTTTTTCGCCTTTTTCATTAAATAAAAAGATTGGATCGTTATTATCTTCATCAAACAAACAATCAATAGGATTTTTAACTTCTTCTAATTCTTCTTTATTTTCTTCACTCATTTTAATTATCTCCCTTTATTTTGAATACATATCCAAATAATTTTGCAAAATAATTGTTGCTGATACTTTATCAATTACTTGTTTGCGTTTTTCCCTGCGCATATCAGCTTCTATTAACATTCTTTCAGCAGAAGCACTTGTTAAGCGTTCATCTAAATATTTAACTGGTAAAGATGTTCTCTGTTCAAGCAAAGAACCAAATTCTCTGGTAGCTATTGCCCTTTCACCTTCTGTTCCGTCCATATTTATTGGAAGACCTAAAACAATTGTATCTACTTCTTTTTCTTTTACTAAATTTGCTAAATATTCAATATCTTCTTGTAATCCTTTTCTGGTATAAGTTTCATAACCATTAGCAATTATATTAAGTATATCACTAAAAGCAATGCCTATCCTCACTTCGCCATAGTCAAGAGCCATTTTTCGCATTTGAATATTTCCCTTTAAGTAAAATTAATGTTAACAAATTATTAACAACTTTATATTAACACAAACAAATAAAAATTAAAAGCATTTTTATAAAAAGAGTTTATTCTTATTTTATTTAAAAAAAAGGCACAAATTTATTATAAACAAATTTGCGACCTCTTTTTGTTTTATCTTCTGTAAATTATTAATTATTTACCATTTACTTGGCTCATAACTTCTTCTGCAAAGTCATCTTTTCTCTTTTCTAAACCTTCACCCATTTCATAACGAGTAAATCTTCTAATAGAAATTTTTTCGCCAATTTTTAAAGTTGCTTCTGTAATTAAATCTGCAATAGTTTTTGATGGGTCTTTTACAAATTCTTGTTCCATTAAGCAAACTTCTTTGTAGTATTTTTTAATACGACCTTCAACCATTTTTTCTGCAATATTTTGTGGTTTTCCTTCGTTTTTAGCTTGAGCAATTAAAATTTCTCTTTCTTTTTCGATATTTTCTTGTGGAACATCTTCAATTTTTACAAATTCTGGTTTTGCAGCAGCAATATGCATTGCAACATCTTTTACTAAATTTGCAAAATCATCACCTTTAGCAACAAAGTCAGTTTCGCAGTTAATTTCTACAAGAACACCAATTTTTCCTCCCATATGAATATAACTACCAACTACACCTTCACCTGCAATTCTTGATGCTTTTTTAGCAACAGCAGCAAGGCCTTTTTCTCTTAAAAAAGCAACAGCTTTTTCAATATCTCCATTACTTGCAACAAGTGCTTTTTGGCAATCTTGAATACCTGCACCTGTTTTTGCTCTTAATTCTTTAATATCAGTAGCGTTTACCATTAGTTTTTCTCCCTTAATATATAAAATCTTTTTTAAAATTGTTTTAGTAAATTAAAATGATTAGTTATTTGTTTCAGGTTGAACAGAAACTTCTTGATTGATTGCTTCTGCCATATTTAAATCTTGAGCATTTTCTTCTTCAGCAGTTTCTTCAGTGTTTCTTAATGAAACGCCTTCTTTTGCTTCAATAACAGCATCTGCCATAGCACTTACGATAAGTTTAACTGCTCTAATAGCATCATCGTTTGCTGGAATTGGATAATCAACATCATCAGGGTCACAGTTTGTATCAACAATACCAACAACTGGAATATTTAAAGCACGAGCTTCTTTAATAGCAATGTGTTCTTTTTTAGGATCAACAACAAACATTACTCCAGGAAGTTCAGGCATATCTTTAATTCCACCTAAAGAACTTTCAAGTTTGTCTTTTTCTTTTTTAAGTTGAGCTACTTCTTTTTTAGGAAGTAATTCAAATTCACCAACTTGTTCCATTTGGTTAAGTTTATTAAGTCTTGCAATTCTTGTTCTAATTGTTTTGAAGTTTGTTAATGTTCCACCTAACCAACGGTTAACAATGTAGTACATTCCACATCTTTTTGCATCTTGTTCAATAGCTTCTTGAGCTTGTTTTTTTGTACCAACAAATAAAACATTTTTGCCACTTGCAACCATATCTCTAATAAAGTAATATGCTTTGTCGCAAAGTACAGATGTGTCCTCCAAATTAATAATATGAATATCGTTTCTTGTTGTGAAGATATATTTCTTCATTTTTGGGTTCCATTTATTTGATTGATGTCCAAAATGAACCCCTGCCTCTAATAATTGTTTCATTGAAATTACTGGCATATCTATTTTTCCTCCTTCTTGTTAATCCTCCCTAAAATTCAGCAACTAACCGATAAAAAGTCGTTGCTAACTACTTATTTTTACAATAAGCACAAGAAAAAATTTTAGGTGCGAATTTTAAACTTTGAGAGTATAACATACAAAAAAAAATTATGCAATAGTTTTACATAATTTTTTTATTAATTTTAAAATATATAAATATTATTTTTTGCTATTTTTTAAAGCTTTTTTTGCTTGTTTTTTGCGATAATCTTCAACTGCTGCCTGAATACCTTCTTGAGCTAAGATTGAACAATGAATTTTAACTGGAGGAAGTTCTCCAAGTTCTGATAAAACATCTTTATTAGTTACTTTTAAAGCTTCTTCAATAGTTTTTCCTTTAATTAAATCTATAGCAACATCTGATGAAGAGATTGCTGCAGCACAACCAAAAGTTTGAAATTTTGCATCAACAATAGTTTCATCTTCAACTTTAAGATATATTTTCATAATATCGCCACAAGTAGGATTGCCAACAGTACCAACACCATCAGCACCCTTAATCATTCCTGTATTTCTTGGGTTTGTAAATCTATCTATAACATTTTCTGAATACATTTTTGTTTTCTCCTTATTATTTTCTAACCCTTTTTGCCTTTAAAGGTGACATTTGTCTTAATTTTGCAACATTTTTCTTTAAAACTTCAATAACATAATCTATTTCTTCTTTAGTATTATTTGTTCCAAAAGAAAATCTAATTGTACCTTGAGCAACTTCTGGTGCAAGACCAATTGCTTTTAAAACATGAGATGTTTGCAAATCTCCACTTGAACAAGCAGAACCGGTTGAAACAGCAACCCCTGCCATATCAAGAAGCAACATAAGAGATTCTCCTTCTATAAAATTAAAGGATATACTTGCTAAACCCGGTAATCTTTGATGATTATGACCATTAACATTAATATGTTCTATTTCTTCTTTTACTCTTGAAACAAAATAATCTCTTAAAGATTTAAGTTTTTTATTGTTAATTGTATAATCTCTTACAGTTGTTTCAACTGCCTTACCAAAACCAACAATAGATGCAAGATTTAATGTTCCACCTCTTTTACCTTTTTCTTGTCCACCACCTACTATAAGATTATCTATTTTTACACCTTTTTTTACATATAAGGCACCAACTCCCTTAGGAGCATGTATTTTATGTCCACTAATGCTCATTGCATCAACATCAAGGTCTTTAACATCAATTTTAAAACTACCAAGAGCTTGAACTGCATCTGTATGGAAAATAACATCTTTTTCATGAGCAATTTTTGCAATTGTTTTTAAATTTTGTATTGTACCTATTTCATTATTTGCTGCCATAACACTTACTAAGATTGTTTTTTGGTTAATACAATGTAAGAGTTCTGCTATATCAACAAGACCAGTTTCATCTACAGGCAAATATGTTACTTCAAAACCAAGATTTTCAAGGCGTTTACAACTTTCCAAAACGCTGTGATGTTCTATTTGTGAAGTAATAATATGGTTTCCCTTTGCCTTATTAGCCATTGCTAAACCAAGTAAGGCCCAGTCATTTGCTTCTGTACCACCAGAGGTAAAATAAATTTCTCCTCTTTCTGCGTTAATACCAGCAGCAACTCTATCTCTTGCTTTATCTACAAGATTTAAAGCTTCTCTACCAAAAGAGTGTAAACTATTTGGATTTCCAAACACTTCGTTAAAAGCAGGAAGCATTTCTGTTAAAACTTCATGAGAAACTTTTGTTGTTGCTGCATTATCTAAATAAACTTTTTGCATAATTTATCTCCTAAAATTTTTTGTTTAAAATATCATATAAAGTCATTTGGTCTAAAGTTTGATTAATTGTTTGGTAAATATAGTTAAATACTGTTTTATTTGGACAATTCAAGTGAGGACAATTTTTTTCTACACAATCGCTTGTATATAAATTACCTTCTAAAGCTGTTAATATCTTACCCAAGGTTAAATCTTTTGGATTTGCGTTTAAAACATATCCTCCATTAAGACCTTGTTTGGAAACGACTATTTTTTGCTTTTTTAAGGTTGACATAATTTTTTCTAAATATGGCTCTGATACCCTTGAAAGTGTAGCAAGTTTGCTATTGGAAATTGGCATATCACTTCCATAATTTTTACCAAGTTCGTATACTGCCCTAAGTCCATATCTTGCCTTTGCAGAAAATTTCATATATTAAACTCCTACCAAATCTGTCTGACTTTGTGATTTTAACAAACAGTATAAGGTTTGTCAATACCTTTTATAAAAAAAAGAGCAAAAATAATTTGCTCTTTTATTTTAAATAAAAATTATTGAATATTGTTAATTGCTTCAAGAATTTGTGCTTTTTGTCTTAGTCCTACAATTCTATCAACTTCTTTGCCATCTTTAAATAAAATCATTGTTGGAACACTCATAACATTAAATTCTTTAGCAATATCTAAACTTTCATCAATATCAAGTTTACCAATTACAGCTTTTTCTTTAACTTCATCAGCAACTTGTTCTAAAACTGGTGCTAACATTTTGCATGGTCCACACCATGTAGCATAAAAATCTACTAAAACAATTTTATCATTTTTCTTAACATCATTTTCAAAATTTTCTGTATTAATAACAATTGGTTCCATAATAACTCCTTATAAGTCATTTTTTGACTTTCCTATTTTCAAAATTAATATATCATTTAAAAAATTTAAAGTAAACTTAATTTTAACTTTTGTTCTAAATTATTTTTTATAATTTAACTTTAAATTATTTATAAATCAACTTTTATAATACATATTTTCTTAAATTATGGGTTTTGCTGAAATTTGCAAATGCTTTAACAACATAATCTTTATCGATAACAACATCAACCATTGGATGGTCTCCACCAGCGTTAAAACTTATATCTTCAAGTAATAATTCTAAAATTGTATGAAGGCGTCTTGCTCCAAGATTTTCGCTTGTTTCATTTTCTTCTTCTGTATATCTTGCAATTTCTTTTAATGCATCAGCTTTAAAAATTAAATTGATATTATCTACCTTTAATAATTCTTGATATTGTAAAGTTACAGCATTTTTCGGTTCTGTTAAAATTTTGTAAAACTCTTTTGCTGTAAGATTATCAAGTTCAACTCTTATTGGAAATCTACCTTGCAATTCTGGAATTAAATCTTCTACTTTTGATACATGAAAGGCACCTGCAGCAATAAAAAGAATGTAATCAGTTTTAATAATGCCATATTTAGTATTAACTGTACAACCTTCTACAATAGGAAGAATATCTCTTTGTACACCTTCTCTACTAACTTCTGGACCTTGCTTTCTACCAGAACTACCGGCAATTTTATCTATTTCGTCAATAAAAATAATGCCTTCTTCTTCAGCCCTTCTAATAGCTTCTGATTTAACAGTATCCATATCAACTACTTTTTCGCATTCTTCTTGATATAAAATATCTCTTGCTTCTTTAACAGTTAATTTTCTTTTTTTCTTTTTAGTTGGAAAAATACCACCTAACATATCGCTAATATTAATTTCCATACCATTTCCCGGCATCATATCAAATGATTTTGGAGCTTCTTTTACTTCCATTTCTACATAATCATCATCATATTTTCCATCAATTAAATTATTTTTAATATGTTCACGATATTCTTCGCCATTAACATCAACACCATCTACAGTTGTTTTTTTAATAGGATAGATTAAATCAAAAAGGCGTTTTTCTACATTTGGCTTAACTTTTTCGATAACTTCATTGTATTTTTCATCTTTAACAAGACGAACAGAGGCCTCTACTAAATCTCTAACCATACTTTCTACATCTCTGCCTACATAACCAACTTCTGTATATTTTGTTGCTTCTATTTTTATAAAAGGTGCTTTTACAAGTTTTGCAAGTCGTCTTGCTATTTCTGTTTTACCAACACCAGTTGGACCTTTCATAATAATATTTTTAGGTGTAATTTCCTCTTGCAATTGTCTTGGTAAACGACTGCGTCTATATCTATTTCTTAAAGCAATAGCAACAGCTTTTTTTGCTTTATCTTGACCAATAATATATTTATCAAGTTCATCAACAATTTGTTTTGGTGTTAAATTCATAATTAAACCTCCTCAACAGTAACATGTCCGTTTGTAAAAACACATATGTCGCTTGTTATTTTTAATGCCTTAAGGGCAATTTCTTTTGCTGATAAATCTGTATTTTCAATTAATGCTCGTGAAGCAGCAAGAGCATAAAACTCTCCACTACCTATTGCAGCAACACCGTATTCTGGTTCAAAAACATCACCGTTACCTGAAACATATAATAAGTTTTCCTTATCTGCAACAAGCATTAATGCATCAAGTTTTCTTACATATTTATCTTCTCTAAAACCAATTGCAAGTTCGACAGCACTTCTCATTAAATTTCCACTAAATTTTTGTAAAAGTTCTTCAAATTTATTAGATAAACTAAATGCATCTGCTGCAGATCCAGCAAAACCAATAACAACTTTATCGTTATAAATTCTTCTTACTTTAACAGCATTGTTTTTAACAATAAATTTTTCGCCAACAGTAACTTGTCCGTCACCAGCAATAGCTGTTTTACCGTCTTTTTTTACAGCAACAATTGTTGTACTTCTCATTCCTTCCATAATTTTAATCTCCTATATTAAGTTTTAGTTGTTTTATTTCATCAATTGCTCTATCAACAATTTTTTGCTTTTTTATTTTATCATCTCTTTCTTTTTCTGGCAATGGGCTTATAATACCAAAATTTGCATTCATTGGTTGAAATCTTTTTGTATCACAAGTTGTTATATAATTTATTATAGCTCCTGTCATTGTATTTGATGATAAATTTATTAATGGTTGATTATTAATTAACTTATATGCATTAATACCACAAATTAAGCCACTCATAGTACTTTCTATATATCCTTCAACGCCACTTAATTGCCCTGCAACAAAAACATTAGAATTTTGCTTTAATTGAAAGGTTTTATCTATCAACTTTGGCGCATTGATATATGTATTTCTGTGCATTACACCGTATTTAACAAAATTTGCATTAGCTAATCCCGGAATTAAACTAAATACCCTTTTTTGTTCTGGAAAAGTTAAATTTGTTTGAAATCCAACCATATTATAAAGATTATTTATATTATCTTCTTTTCTAAGTTGAACAACGGCATAATATTTTTGTTTTGTAACTGGATTATCAAGTCCAACTGGTTTTAAAGGACCAAATCTAATACTGTCTGGACCTCTTTTAGCCATAATTTCTATTGGCATACAACCTTCAAAAATATCTTTTTTTTCAAAATCTTTTAACTCTACTCTGTTTGCAGAAATAAGTTGATTATAAAAATTGAGATATTCTTCTTTTGTCATAGGACAATTTATATAGTCACCTGAACCTTTATCATACCTATCTTTAACAAAAGCAATATTCATATCAATAGAACTTGCCTCTATTATTGGGCTTGAAGCGTCATAAAAATGTAATGAATCTGTATTAAAAATTTCTTTTAAATTTTTAGAAAATTTATCTGTAGTTAATGGTCCAGTAGCAATAATAACTACCCCTTCTGGTAAAGAAGTAACTTCTTTAGAAATAAAATTTACATTTTTAAAGTTTTTTATTTTTTTTGTTATTTCTTCTGCAAACTTTTCTCTATCAACTGCCAAAGCATTTCCTGCCGGAACAGAATTATTATAACCTGTTTTTAATATTAAACTATCAAAAAGTTCTAATTCTTTTTTCAATAATCCAGATGCAGTTGTAAGGTCTGTTGATTTTAAACTATTACTACAAACTATTTCTGCAAAATTAGGGTTTGAATGTGCAGGAGTAAATTGATTTGGTTTTATATCATATAAATCAACTTGAACTCCTCTTTTAGCCAACTGATAAGTTGCCTCACAACCTGCCAAACCTGCACCAATAACCGAAACTTTTTTAATATTCATTTATTTTACTCTTTTTAAAATTTATTAATCTTTCTTTTCTTTTGGTTTTTCTTCTTGTTTTGTAAAATCACAATCTTTATTTGAGCATTTATATGTCAAAGTTGTTTTAGTTTCTTTTACCGTTATATATTGTTTGCATTTAGGGCATTTTAAGTTTGTTGGTTTATCCCAACTTGCAAAATTACATGTTGGATATCCACTACAACCATAAAATATTTTTCCAAAACGAGTTTTTCTTTCAAAAACATCTTTACCACAAACCGGACAAGAACAAACCGAATTTTTTGGTTCATTAATACTTTTTATGTTTTTGCAATTTGGAAAATTAGGACAAGCTAAAAACTTACCGGTTTTACCTTCTCTAACAACCATTTTTGCCCCACATTTCTCGCAAACAACATCACTTACTTCAAGAGGTACACTAACTTTTTTTGAACCTCTTACAGCATAAATAACTTCTTTTTCAAAATCACCATAGAAATTTTTAATTAGGTCTTGCCATTGCATTTGACCTTCTTCTACTTTATCAAGATTATCTTCCATTTGTGCTGTAAATGAAATATCCATAATATCAGAAAAATATTTTTCTAAGAATTCTGTGACTGTAATACCTAATTCTGTTGGAGTTAAATATTTTCCATCTTTTAATGTATATGCTCTATTAAGTAAAACGGCAATTGTAGGTGCATAAGTTGCAGGTCTACCTATACCTTTTTCTTCCATAGTTTTTACTAAACTTGCTTCAGTAAATCTTGCTGGTGGTTTAGTAAATTTTTGCTCTTTTGTAAGTTCTAAAAGTTCCATAACATCATTTTCTGTCAATTTTGGAAGTTTTATGTCTGTAGAATCAGTATTTTCTTCAACCTCTTCATAAACTTTATATGCTCTTGTAAAACCAGCAAACAATGGTGTTTTTCCACTTACTTTAAATCCATAGTCACCAGCAGATATTAAAACTGTCATAGAGTCATATGTTGCTTGAGACATTTGACTTGCAACAAAGCGTTCATAAATAAGTTTATACAATTTATAATTATCAGGAGTCATATATTTTTTAACTGACTCTGGAGTTCTTTCCAAACTAATAGGTCTTATAGCTTCGTGAGCATCTTGTGCATTCTTTTTTGATTTAAATACATTATAAGTACTTGGAACATAATCTGCTCCATAAGTTTTTGTAATATATTCTTTTGCCTTTGCTTGAGCTTCTGGTGATACACGAGTTGAATCAGTACGAATATAAGTTATTAAAGCAGTTTTTCCTTCTTCTCCAAGTTCAACACCTTCGTATAAAGCTTGAGCACTTTTTGTTGTTTTTGCAATACTCATACCAATTTTATTTAAAGCATCTTGTTGCATTGTGCTTGTAATAAATGGTGGAGGTGGATTAGATTTTGTAACTGTCTTTTTTACTTCTTTAACAATAAACTGTTGATTATTTAAATAATCTAAAACTTCTTGTGTTTGGTCAAAATTTTCTGGTACAAACTTTTTATTTTTGTAAGTTGCAAGAGCTGATTTAAATTTAATATTATCTTTTTGTAAAGAAGCTGCAACATTCCAATATTCTTTTGGTTTAAAGTTTATAATTTCTTTTTCTCTATCTACAACTAATTTAAGAGCAACAGATTGTACACGGCCAGCACTTAAATTAGATTTTATTTTTTTACAAATAATTGGAGAAATTTTATAACCTACTAACCTATCTAAAACTCTTCTGCCTAATTGAGCATGAACTAAATCCATATTTATCTTTCTTGGATTTAAAACAGCATTATTAACAACTGTTTTTGAAATTTCATTAAACTCAACCCTACAAGGAGCATCCTCTTTAATATTCAAAATTTTACCAATATGCCAAGAAATAGCTTCACCTTCTCTATCAGGGTCGGTCGCCAATAAAACTTGTTCTGCTTTTGCAGATTTTTCTTTAAGTTCTTTAATAATTGCTTCTTTACCCGGCATAATTTCATATTTCGGCTCAAAATTTGTACTTGGATCAACTCCCATAGATTTAACAGGTAAATCTCTGATGTGACCTTTAGTTGCCACAACATCATAATTAGAACCTAAATATTTTTTTAATGTATCCCTTTTACCCGGACCTTCTATAATAACTAACTTCATCAATTACCTTCTTTTTAGTCGGTTAAATAATAAATATTTCCCGTAAGTTTTTTAATTATTCCACGAATTAAAAGTGTTGTCAACAAACTATTAAGCGTTTTAACTGGTAATTTTGACATATCAACTAACTCTTGAAATGACTTTTCTCCAGTAGATAAAAGATTTATAACAATACTTTCTTCCATTGAAAAAATATGTGCAATTTTTGCTTTTTTTTGTAAAAATTTTCCATACTCTTCTATTATATCTTCTGATGATATAACTGCTTTTGCCTGTCCATTTACTATCATTCTATTTGTGCCTAAACTTGTTAAACTAAATATACTACCC
>JAFQFI010000038.1 GCA_017398655.1 Clostridia bacterium | reverse complement strand
ATATTGCCTCTGGTTTAAAACTTAAAGGTTTACCAGAAAATTTACAAAAACAAGTAGAAGAATATGCCTCAAAACAAACAGGTATATTTAAATGTTTTAAAGTTAGGTCTTTTGCTAAAAAACTTAAAAAAGATTACATCAACGAAAAAGTTAAAAAGGCACTTAAAATGGTTAACCTTGAGGGTTACGGCTACAGAAATGTAAACACCCTTAGTGGTGGTCAACAACAAAGAGTTGCAATTGCTCGTGCAATTGTTTGCGAGCCAAAAGTTTTGCTTCTTGACGAACCACTTGGTGCTCTTGACCTTAAAATGCGTAAAGAAATGCAAATAGAACTTATGGGTATTCATAAAAACTTAGGTATTACCTTTATATATGTTACTCACGACCAAGAAGAAGCTTTGACTATGTCTGACGAAATTGTAGTACTTAATGATGGCGTTATACAACAAATTGGAAGTCCTAAAAAAATATACGACGAACCAGCCAACGCATTTGTTGCCGATTTTATTGGCCAAAGCAACATTTTAAGTGGACAAATGAAAAAAGATTTTACATTAAACTTTTTAAATACAACTTTCGAGTGTGTTGATAAGGGCTTTGATAAAAACGAACAAGTTGATATTGTTATCCGTCCAGAAGATATTAAAGTTTATCCAATTGACCACGAAAAAGGTCAACTTGAAGGCAAAGTAATTTCATCTTGCTTTAAAGGCACATTCTTCCAAATGGAAATAGAAACAAAAGGTTATCAATTTACTGTTCAATCTACAAACGAAGCAAAAGAAGGCACAGAAGTTAAATTATACTTCAGCCCAAACAGCATTCATGTTATGAAAAAACTTCGTTCTATCAACGAGTTTATTGGCAAAATGACAAGCCCAAATACAGTAGAGTTCTGTGGTGGCGAGTTTGAAGTAGCAGTACAAGAGGGCGAATACGAAAAAGGCGACAATGTAAAAGTTAGAGTTAAATTTGAAGATGTTATCTTAACAGACGACGAAAAAGACGGTGTTGTTGGTGCAAATGTTACACAAACCTTATATAAAGGTAAATACAACCAAGTTCAAGTTTACACCGATACCGACGAAGATTTTTACATTGATACTAAAGACGATTGGGATATTAACGACCGTGTAGGTATAAAAATAGCCCCAACTGCCTTAACTTTAGAAAAAATTGAAGAAGAAGTTGAGGAAGAATAATGAAAAAATTAAAATTTAAAAGACAATATTTTGCTTTTCCATATACAGCAATATCTATTGTTTTTGTAATTGTACCACTGGCAATTATTATGTATTATGCTTTTACAGATAAATACACAGGTGCATTTACATTAAACAACTTTAGTTTGTTCTTAGAACCATCTATGTGGAAAATTATAGGCATATCTTTCTTAATGGCATTTTTAACTACAGCAATATGTTTACTACTTGCCTACCCACTTGCTATGGCACTATCAAGAATTAAATCAAATAAAACTTTCATTATTGTTATGATGTTTGTTTTACCTATGTGGATTAATTCTCTTCTCAGAATTTATTCTGTAAAATTATTATTCAACGAATTTTTAAGCATTGATAAAGGTTTCTTCTTGTCACTTATTGGTATGGTTTACGATTTCTTCCCATTTATGCTTCTTCCAATTTACACAAGTTTAAGCCAAATGAACAAAAGTTATTTTGAGGCCTCTTACGACCTTGGTGCAAACGCTTTTACAACCTTCCGTAAAGTTCAATTACCATTATCTGTACCGGGTATTGTAAGTGGAATTTTAATGGTATTTATGCCATCAGTTTCTACTTACGCTATAAACGATATTTTAGGTAGCAGTCAATACTGGTTATTTGGTAACGAAATTTATTTCTGGTTCCAAAAAAGTTTATACAATATCGGCTCTGCCCTTGCATTTGTTATGTTGCTACTTATTATACTTTCAGTGTTTATTTCAAGTGCACTTAACAAACTTACAGAACCAACCTCACGCAAATCTAAACAAGAGGGGGATATGTAATAATGAAAAGAACAAAAAGCAAAGTAGCTTCAATTATTTTTATTACAATAATGGCACTCTTTATTTATATGCCAATTGTCCTTCTTATGGTTTACTCATTTACAACATCAAAAACTATTGGTGAGTGGAACGGTTTTAGTTTTGATTTATATGTACAAATGTTTAACGACCCAGAAATTATGACTGCCCTACTTAATACTTTAATTGTAGGCGTAGTTGCTTCGTTATTAGCAAGTATAATAGGTGTTATAACTTCTGTTGGTATTTACAGTATGAAAAAAACAGGCAGAAAACTTATGGACGGCATTACCCAAATTACAATGGTTAACGCAGATATCGTTACAGCAGCTGCCTTTATGATGTTCTTTATTTTAGTTCAAATTATTCCAGATGGATACGCAACTCTTATTGTTGCCCACACAGTAATTTGTACCCCTTATGTAATAATGTCAGTTTTACCAAAACTTAGCCAATTAGACCCAAATGTTTATGAAGCAGGCCTTGACCTTGGAGCAACACCAAATAAAACACTTTGGAAAGTTATGGTACCACAATTATTACCAGCAATTATCTCTGGATTTGCACTTGCTTTTACTATAAGTTTAGATGACTTTACAATTTCAACTTTTGTTAGTTCAAGTGTAGATACAATTCCACAATACTTATACAACAAATTAAAATTTAAAGGTGTTATGCCAGTACTTCGTGCATTGTCAACCTTAATATTAGTTGTTGCATTTGTTATACTTATTACAATCAATATTGTTCAAAACAGAAAGAAAAAAGAAAAAACTATGTTTTAAAAGGAGTAAATAATAAATGAAAGCATTAAAGAAAATATTTTTAAGTTTATTAAGTTTTGTATTGTTGTTTACTTCCTGCTTTTTCTTTACAGGTTGTGGCAACCGTGACGAAGTGTTGCGTTTGTATGTTCCGGGAGAATATATTCCAGACGAAGTTTTATATGGTGACGAAGAAAACGGCATAGAAGGTTTTGAAAACTGGTATAAAAGGATGACCGGCAAAAATATTACCGTTAAGAAAAAAGAATTTGATACAAACGAAACAATGTATACAATGGTGGCAGTAAAACGCCAAGATTTTGATGTAATATGTCCAAGCGATTATATGGTAGAACGCCTTAAAAACGAAGGACTTCTTCAAAAAATAAGTTCTGATATTGCTGTAGATATAAAAGCAAGCGTTTTAGGCGACGACGAAGGCACAGGCATTTACCCAAATCAAGGTTTATTAGATTTAATTGAATACGACCCAAATTTACAATACTCTGCCCCTTATATGTGGGGTACAATGGGTATAATGTACTACTTCGGTGGCGACCAAGAAAATAGTGATGCAGTAAAACAAGCTGACACAGCAAAATCTTCTTGGAATACCCTATTTGATGTAACAGAACAAAAAATTTATATGAAAGATAGCGAAAGAGATTGCTATACAATAGCACTCTTCCACCACTATTATGATAAGTTAAAAGAATATAGTGAAGATTTCACAAATTTTGATACACCAGAATATCAAGCATTGTTAGACGAAATTTTTACAACAGGTACAGATATTTCAAGTAAAATTGATAGCGCAAAAAACATTTTACAAAACCAAAAGAAATATGTTTATGACTACGAAACTGACGAAGGTAAAGACGATTTGCTTACTTCAAAAGGTGAACAAGGTTATTATGGTATGTTCTGGTCTTGCGACGCAGGATATATTATGGCAGATTGGTCAACAGGTGATGTTGTTTACAACGAAAATTTCAGATATATAGTTCCAGAAGAGGGCTCAAATGTTTGGATAGATAGTTTCTGTATTCCAAAATATGCAGGCAACAAATCTGCAGCAGAAATGTTTATGCTTTATATGTCAGACCCAGATGTAGCATTTAGTTGTATGGACTACGCAGGTTGCACAAGTGCAAACTACCAAACAACACTTGATTATTATGATTATTTAATGGACCCAGAAGAAAACGAAGCATTTTCTCAAACTTCACAAGCTTTCCAAGCAATGTATTTGTCACTTATGTTCCCTAACTTAGATATCACTCTTGGTGACTACACTTTCAATAGCCCACTTAACAAATGTGGTGTTATGCGTGACTTAGGGCCAAAAGCAAGTGACGAACTTTTAATTATGTGGTCAATTTTAAGAAGATATTAATACCTAAATCTTAAAAAAACAATTATATAAACAAAAAAAGAACACTTTTAAATCAAGTGTTCTTTTTTATTGCTATTTAATTATTTAATTTTTTTTACTTAACTTTTTTATGAAAAAAACATGCATCGCCAAAACTAAAAAATCTGTATTTTTCTTTTATTGCTTCGTTGTACACTTTCATTGTTTCATTGTATCCTGCAAAAGCACTTACAAGCATAATAAGTGTGCTTTCTGGCAAGTGAAAGTTTGTTATCAAACTATCAACTATTTTAAATTTATATGGTGGATAACAAAACAATTTTGTTGTATTAGTTTGTGCAACCAACTTGCCTTCGCTATTAACAGCACTTTCAAGTGTTCTTACACTGGTTGTGCCAACAGCCACAATTCTTCTACCTTCACTTTTTGCTTTGTTAATTTTATCTGCCACTTCTTCTGTTAACTCATAATACTCTGTATGCATATCGTGGTTTAAAATGCTTTCTTCTTTAACTGGTCTAAAAGTTCCAAGACCAACATGAAGTAAAACATAACAAATTTCAACACCTTTGTTTTTTAACTTTTCTAACAACTCTGTAGTAAAGTGAAGACCAGCAGTAGGTGCAGCTGTGCTTCCGTTTGTTTTACTATAAACTGTTTGATATCTTTCGCTATTTTCCAACCTCTTTTTAATATATGGTGGCAAAGGCATAATGCCTACACGCGATAAAACATCTTCAAATGTTCCCTCAAAAATAAATCTAACATTTTTACCACCAAAATTATTGTCACCCAAAATTTCACAACTAAGTTCGTCATTAAACTTAACTATTGTTCCCACTTTTAGGCGTTTGCCGGGTTTTGCAAGACACTCCCAATCTGTTAAGTTTATTCTTTTTATAATAAAAATTTCAACATTAGCACCAGTTTCTTCTTTTACACCCAACAATCTGCAAGGCATAACACGAGTATTATTTAAAACTAATACATCACCCTTATTTAAAAATTTTTCAATATCATAAAAGTGATTATGCTCAATTTCTTTTTTGTCCATATCAAAACATAACAATCTTGAGTGGTCTCTTTTTTCAAGTGGAGTTTGAGCAATCAGTTCTTCTGGCAAATTATAAAAGTATGTGCTCTTTTTAGTAAAATCAATTTCTTCCATTTTCGCTTTCGTCCAATTTTTTTAGTTCTTTCAATTTCTTTTCGTCAATAGAAATGTTCATATGTTCATATGCTTTAGGAAGTGCCACCCTACCTCTTGGAGTGCGTGCAATAAAACCAAGACGAATTAAATATGGCTCGTAAACATCTTCAACAGTTGCAACTTCTTCTCCAGTTGCAGTTGCCAAAGTTTCTACACCAACTGGGCCTCCACCAAAAACTTTAATAAGATACTCTAAAATTCTTCTATCAACAAAATCTAAACCCTTGTCATCAATATCCATAAGTTTTAGTGCTTGTCTGCTTGTTTCTAAATCAACCAAACCACCACTTTTAACATCTGCAAAATCTCTTACCCTTTTTAATAATCTGTTTGCAATTCTTGGTGTGCCACGACTACGCATTGCAACTTCCTTAACTGCCTCTGGCGTAATATTAATGTTTAAAATTTTTGCACTTCTTGCAACAATTTTAGATAAGTCATCTGTGTCATACATCTCAAGACGACCAATAATACCAAACCTATCTCTAAGTGGTGAAGAAATATTTCCTGCCTTTGTAGTTGCACCAATTAAAGTAAAAGGTTGAAGTTTTAATCTCATATTTCTTGCACTTGGACCTTTACCAACAATAAAGTCAAGCGAAAAATCTTCCATAGCCGGATATAATATTTCTTCAACAGAGTGGTTTAACCTATGAATTTCATCAATAAACAAAACATCATTTTTTTGCAAATTAGTTAAAATTGCAGCAAGGTCAGCAGCGTGCTCTATTGCAGGACCACTTGTTATTTTAAGTTGAGAACCAAGTTCTGTTGCAATTATGTGCGAAAGTGTTGTCTTTCCAAGTCCCGGTGGACCATAAAGCAAAACATGGTCTAATGGTTCCTTTCTATTTTTTGCGGCCTCAATGTAAATACCTAAACTTTCTTTAATTTTTTCTTGCCCAACATACTCAGTCAACTTATTAGGCCTAAGTGAAATTTCCATTTCTGCTTCGCTTAAATTTTTTGTACTTTTAATAAACTCGTTCATTAAAAATTTTTCCTTTTTTTACTACAATTTATGTTTTAATTTTTTTAACACATTTTTTAAAAAACTATTTATTTTTATTTTTTTAAAATTTTAATTTCTATTTTTTAGTTTTGTTTTTTAGTTTTTTATAAATGCTTTTTAAGTTTTTTCACTTATTAAGTTTTTTCACTTAAAAAAATTATTTTCTTATTTTACTTAAACTTTTTGCAATAATATCTTCTGCAGTATCACCATTTTGATAATTATCCTTTGCAAGTTTAATAGCTTCGTTTTTAGATAAACCAAGATTAACTAAAACTTCACAAGCGTCATCAATTTCTCTGCTTTCAAGTTTTACTTCGCCCAAAACTTCAAGTGGCAACACATCAACTTTGTCTTTAAGTTCTACAAGCAATCTTTCAGCCGTTTTTTTGCCCACTCCTTTAACATTAGATAGTGTTTTGACATCTTGTTTAGCAATAACTTTGCTAAGCTCATCAGGGCGAATATTAGATAATATTGCCATAGCACCTTTTGGTCCTACACCACTAACACTAATAAGTTTTAAAAAGATGTTTTTTTCTTCTTTATCATAAAAACCATAAAGGGCAACTCCATCTTCTTTTTGTTGATAATAAGTGTGAAGTTTTATCTCTCCACTTGTATTATCCAAAGCCCTTAAACAATGTGTAGAAACATTTATTTCAAAACCAATATTGTTGCACTCTAAAACAACTTGGTTTTCACTTCTATCTGTAATATTTCCAATAATATAACTATACATATTCCTTCTCTTTTTAAGTTTTTATATTTTTAATTAATGTTAATTAATATTTTTAATTTATATTTTTGCTTACTTTTAATTTCTTTTTTACTTATTTTTAATTTTAAACAAATAAATAAAACAATTTAAATTCTGTTATCACTTAAAATATTATTTGTTTGTAAATGAGTAAGTGCTACTGCCACAGCGTCTGCAGCATCATCTGGCTTAGGCACTTTTTCAAGCCCTAAAATATTTGTTACCATATACTGAATTTGTTTTTTTTCTGCCCTACCATTGCCAGTTAAAGCTTGCTTAATTTGAAGTGGAGTATATTCATATAAATTACCTAATTTTTGTATACCAGCAAGAACAATAACTCCCCTTGCTTCTGCTACAGGAATAACTGTTTTTTGATTTTTAAAAAAGAATAATTCTTCAATAGCAATTGCATCTGGTTTATAAGTATCAATTAAATCACACATACCTTTATAAATCATAGCAAGACGAGTAGAAATACTTTCTTCTTTTGGCGTAGAAATTACACCATAATCAAGTGCTTTTAATCTGCCGTTATTTTCTTCAACAATTCCAAACCCCACAAGAGCAAACCCGGGGTCAATACCTAAAACTCTCATTTAAAACCTTTTATTTTTTTGTTTAACAAATTTTGTTTTGTTAAAAATTAATTTTTTAATATCAATTTGTTTTAATATTTTTTAAATAATTATTAAAACTCAAAACCAATTTTTAACTTAATTTTTGTTAAATATCTAATAAAAAAATTTTACTTTTTTAAATATAAAAAGTCAAGTTAACTTGTGTTATAAACAAAACAAATAAAAGCGTAAAAAAATAACTACAATAAAAATTAAATTACAAAACCAAAAAAATTTTAAAATATCAAAAAGTATTTTACACTCTGTATATATAAAAAAAGACAACTAAAATTAGTTGTCTTTAAATTTTTATTAATCTTTTTTATTTTTTTCTTTTAAAACAGATTCATTTTTTCTAATAATTTTATCAATACCTTGCAATGGTTTTTCTTTAAGTTTAACAACCATTTGAGGGCCTTCAGAATCGTGCAATTCATATTCAATAAATTTAAAAGGAGTCATACTTTCAATTTTTGCAACATCTTCTTTAGTAATAGGAACAACTTGCATAAACCTTGTGTAAGTATTACCAATTTCTTCTTCGCACATTTCAAAAGGAAGCATTTCTGGCATAGTAACAATGCCACCAACAGCATCTGTAAAAGGAGAATATGTGCCACTTTCTTCTGTTCCATTTAACACATGAACTTGACCAACAGCAACACCAATATCATTGTCAATAAGATTATAAGCAATATCTCTTAAAAGTTGTGGTGCCCAATAAAATTCTTCTTTATCAAGAATTGGCTTCCATTCTGGTGGTAAAACCATAAAAAGTTCACATCTTGCAAAGTTATTGTTAAATCTATAACTACTTAAACCAACAGTAGCAACAACATAATAGTTAAAAAGCTCTGATGGGTCAATAATAGCAATATCAACCGGAAAAACATCAGAATTATATTCTTGAGTTTTTACATAATCCATATCATATGGGTCTGCACCAAGATTTTTTAAATAATGCATAACAACTGCTGTTTGTCTTTCTGACAATTCTTTTGAAAAATAAGGTTCTGCCATACTTTCACCTCTCAATAACATAATGATATTAAAATAATATTTTTTTGTCAAACAAATAGCATTTAAAAAACATTATAAAAATAAATATGCTTTACTAAAATTTTTAATTGTTTATAAACATGATTTTAACTTAAAAATATAAACTTATAAAAATATTTTTAACAATTAAAAAAAATAAAAACAAAAAAGAGAACTTTTTTTTGTAAGTTCTCTTTTTTTTGCTAAAAATAATATCTCATTTTTTTTAAAATACTAAATTGTTTGTAAAATAGTTTAAATAAAAAATTAGTCAAAGTTTCTTCTATTTAAAATATTTTCAATAATAAACCTTTTAAGTTTTGGAGAAAGTGTATTTAAATCGATATTTTCGTCATCAAACTTTAAGTATTCTTCTTCTTTTTTAGTTTGCTTGCTTTCACCTTTTTTAAGTTCATTAATATTAATTGGAGTTTTATCTATTTTATAATTAAGAGGTTTTTGCTCTACAGGTTTTGTTCCAGCTGGAGCATAAGGTGTTGGCTTTGCATATTTAGTGTTTGCCCTATAAGAATTTGGCACAACAAAATCATCATCTTCTTCTTTAGCATTAGAAAAATAAGTTGGCTTATTGTTAAAAGCAGAAGCATCAATTCTTTTAGGTTGAATATTTTGTGCTTGCCTTGAAATACTCTTTTTTGCTGCTTCATACTTATCGTTTAAGTTTTGTTGACCCTTATTTTCTGGTAAATCAAGAAATGCCCTTATATCTTCAAACTCTTTTTTAATATCTCTGTTTAAAGGGTTGCCCTTTCCTGTTTGAATAGAATAAGTAGAGTTTGGTGCTTGATTAGTTGCAACATTTTGTCTTGGTGCAAAATTTCTTGGGTTAAACTCTTCTTCATCTTCAATACTGCTCTTTTTTGTTGCAGAATATTTAAAATCAAGTTGTTGAGGTTTTTCTGCATTAGGCAATGCTTTGCCTTGCCTCTTTGCTTCAATATCCTTACTTTCTTTTTCTGCTTTTTCTTTGTTAGCAGGTTTAACAATAGGTCTAATTTCCTGAACTGCCTTACTTGCCTTTAATTTATCATCGCCCTTTTTTTTGCCCTTAGCTTTTTTCTTTTTAGCATTTTTGCTTTTTGCTTTTGAATTTTTAATAAACTTAATAAGTTTAGGCAAATAAAGTAAAAAAAGAGAAACAGCAAAAACAACAACCAAAACAATAATTATTGTATCAATCATTTGCTATTCCTCCTTTATTTAAAAAAATAAAACAACCTTAATTATTTTTATCATCTTCGTCAGAATTTGTCCACGCTTTACGCATATTTGTATCTGCAATTATATTTTGCATTTTGTAATAATCAATAACAGAAATTTTTCCTTCTTCAAATGCCTTTGCTACTGCCTTTGGAATTTCTGCCTCTGCCTTTATCTTTTCTGCTTGAAGTTGTTGCTGTTTAATTTTCATTTGTTGTTCTTCAAGCATAGCCCTTGCACGAATTTCTTCTGCCTTAATACTTGCCCTGCGTTTTTCAATCTCAACTTCATCAAGTCGAAGTTGAGCCCCAAGATTTTTACCAATTTCTGTTGAAACAATGTCTATAGATAAAACTTGATAAGCACTGCCTTTATCAACCCCTTTAGCAAGAACTGTTTTAGAAATTAAATCTGGGTTTTGTAAAACTTCTCTGTGGTCACTTAAAGCACCAATTGTTACTGCAATTCCCTCTGCAGTTTTTGCTAAAATTGTATCTTCTCCTGTTCCACCAACAAATTTTGTAATAATTGCCTTTAATGTAATTTTTGCCTTAACTTTTACTTCAATACCATCTTGAGATACAGCAGTAATTTCTTCTGTTTCTATTACCTTTGGGTTTAGCACATTTTTTACAGCTTCGCAAACATCTTTACCCGATAAATCAATTGCCTTTGCAAGGTCTACCGACAAATTTATATTTGCATTTTCTGCAGATACCAAAGCATTAATAACTTTGTTAATATCTCCACCTGCAGTTAAATGAGTTTCAATTTCATCAATATCAATATAAAGCCCTGCTTTTTTAACAGCAATAAAACCATCAACAATAGGATTTAAATCAATTTTCCTTTGTTTTAATCCAGCAAGTTTAACCATACTAATTTTAGCACCGTTTGTTAATGCTTTAAACCAAAGTTTAAGTGGTACAAGAAGAATAATAGCCACCACAAGCCCAATTATAATAAGGGCAAATAGAACTATAAAAATCCAACCTATTAAGCTAACACTACCTAATAAATTAACCACTCATTCTTCCTTTTAAATTTTTTAAACCAATAAAAAATAATTTTTAAAATATACCAAAAAAGAAAATATGTTTTTTCTTTATTTTTCCTGCTAAGAGTATAACATACAAAATACAAAAAATAAAGCCCCAATTTTTTAATTATTCATATTGAATATAATTACAAAAATAAAAATTTTTTTAGTGTAAAAAAAACTATTTTTTTTATTTTTAACCATATTTATTTTAAAACCAAAAATTAAAAAAATAATT
>JAFQFI010000037.1 GCA_017398655.1 Clostridia bacterium | reverse complement strand
TTCCTTAAGCATTCTTTTTAATTGTTATTTAAAAGTTTTTTATGTTCTCTAATGTGTTTTAAAAATTTTTCTTGCAAATTTGGGTTTTGTTTTTTTGCACTTTGATACTCTTTATCTAACATAAAAGATATGTGACGGCTTATATGAATATCGTTATTATCAATTTCTAAAACTTCTACAGGAATATTATTTATTAAATTAAAGTTTTCTGTATCGGCATAATTTTTTTGCAAAACATCTTCGTCTGTATTACCTTCCCACACGCCAAGGCCAAAAAGCTCTAAAATTTTTACTCTTAAAGAGTTGCTAAATTTTCCGTTTTGGTCACATAAAAGACCAGCTTGCAACAATTTTAAAATTTGTTCTCGCTTTGCAAAAACACTTTCACCGTTTTCTGTTTCGCTTGTAAACACAAGTTCTTCACAGCCAAGGTCAGAGTTTTTCCAATAAATAACTTCAGATTGTCCGTTATTGGAAGAAAGTTTAAGAAGTCGTGGTGTTATGGCAAACTGTTTATACAATTTTAAAATTTGTTTTGCCAAGGCATTTGTTGCTGTTTTTATTTTTTCTACAGTATTGCTTAATCTTGCAGAATCTTGCTCTACCATAAGTTCCAACGCCGTTCCACTTAACGAGTTACTCCAAGAAGAAGTTAACATAATATTGCTTACGCCACTAATTTCGCTAAATTCTTTTAACAATTTTTCTTCTTCTTTTTCATAATCAAGTGGCAAACTTTCGTTTTGCATCATTTTTGGTGCATTGCTACCTTGTCTATACACCAAAACTTTGCCCGGGCTTAAACCCTCTTCTTGCAAAGATTCTGTATCTACAGAACCATCTTCTACTGTTAACACGCCCATACTTAATCGGTTTAAATATTCGTGCTTTCTGTTTTTAACTGCGTTGTATGCCCTTTGAACAGGAATTATACGCTCTATAATACTACTGCCCCAAAAGCAACCGGGATTTTCAAGCGAAACTTGCTTTACAAACGGAAAGCCCCTGCTACCGTTAAACGCATTTAAATAAGGAAGGTCACCATCAAACAAAAGTTTATCTTGGCAAACAATTGTTAACCTACCGTTTGGGTGTTCTTGCGAAACTGCCTCATAACGCTCTATTACAATGGCGTGGTTTTTCTTTATTTGATTTTCAATTTTGTTAATGCCTGCCCTATAGCCCAAGCCACCAAGATTATTAACAGAACTTAAACTCATTGTGTCTATATCTTCGCCAATTACATCTACACCCCAAATGGTTTTAATATCTCTTGTGTTATATGCTTTTGCGTGAATAATACTAAAACAACTATCAATATCTTCACAACCCGAACTTTCTGGAAAAATTTCGTATGGTGGAACAACGCTTACTTCAACTTCGCCCTCATAAACTTTATTTTTGTTTTGGTCTACATACACTGCCTTGCCTGCTTTAGAGTTCCACACAATTTTATAAAAACAAGTGCCTGTAATTTCACTCCACTGTGTGGCTTTGGCAATTTTTTCTTTAAGCGAAAGTTTTTCGTACACACTTTTAATAATATCACGGCTTAGTTTTGCCACTTTTAAATCTTCTTCTTGTCCACTACTTGGCACAACGCTCATTTGAGGTCTAACCGTTGCAAGTTTTGAAATTCTGGCTTCTACAATAGGTGCAATATGATTAAAAACTTCTCTTTGTTGCCAAAAATATTGTTTATCATACTCTTCTATATCACTTAGAGTATTTATGCAAGAATATTGATTGCCTATTAAAAAGTTGTTATTCAACTTCCAAATTGCTTCAAAATTTTTGCGTTGTTGCTGTCTATCATAAAAATCTTTTTTTACTTCTTCAACTAAATCTTCTTTAGTTTGAACAACTATATTTTTTTGTTTTGGTTTCATATTGTTTTCATACTTCTCCTTTTTTACTTTTGTTTTGGTTTATTTTTTTTTATTTTGTTGTTTTTATATTTTGTTTTTTTTGATAACTTTTATTTTTTTATTATTTGTTTTTGTTATTTTTGTTTTTGTTATTGTTATTATTTCTGTTTTATTTTTTACT
>JAFQFI010000036.1 GCA_017398655.1 Clostridia bacterium | reverse complement strand
TTGATTTAAAAAGTTTGGGCTTTTATTTAAGTTTACAATTCTACTTTCAGGTATATTATTCTCTAAAATTAATTTTTCAACCTTAGTAAACTTTCCTATTTTTGCCGGTTTATGTGCATCTGAAGAAACAATAAAATTTACTTTTGTTTCAAGCATACCTGCAATTTCTTCTTTAGAAAAATCACAATGCTTTTCGTTTATTTCAATTAAAGTTCCTTTTTCTGCTGCAACTTTTGCAATTTCAACAACATTACATTTCATTTTGCTATTTAAATGCGTAACAATATCAATATCATTTTTTTTAATTGCATTAATTACAGTATTTGTATTTCTTTCAATCAATTTTTTACTTGTTCCAAAAAACTTTGCCAACATATTTGGAATAAAAATTTTAAACTTGTCCTTTAAAGTTTTTGGTTTTGCTACCCTGTGAAAACCACAAAGAATTATATCAAGATAATTTTTATCGCTGTCTATAATATCTATTGTTCCATCTTGAGAAATAAAATTTGCTTCTACTCCAAAATAAACTTTTATATTATGCTTCTGTGACAATCTTAAAATTTCTTCTTTTGTCTTTTTTAAATTTTTTCTGCTACAACCAAAAAATCTATGAGTAAAACCATGGTCTGCAATTCCCAATTCTTGCAAACCATTTTCTTTAGCACTAATTATATTATCCTCAATACTACCCTTAGCATGATGATATGGAATATAAGGTTTTCTACTATAAATTGTATGTGTATGATAATCGCCTATAAATTTCATTTTTGTTTTACCTTAATATAATAATTTCTTCTTGTAGTATTATATCAAACTTTTTTAAAACTGTCTTTTTAATTTTACTAATTAATTTTAAAACTTGTTGAAACTTTGCTTGATTATTAAAATTAACAATAAAACCACAATGTTTAGACGATATTTCTGCCCCTCCACAGCGCAATCCTTTTAATTTGCATCTCTCTATCAAAACAGGAGCAAACTCATTCTGAGGCCTTTTAAAGACACTACCGGCGCTTGGCAAATTATAAGGTTGTGTTTTTCTTCTGTTTTCATAATTTAAAAAGCATTTATTTTTTATTAAAATTTGTTTGCCTTTTTTTAAACTTAAAACCACTTTTAAAATAACAAAATTATTAAAAGTAAAAAAACTTTTTCTGTAATCAAAACTTAATGAAGAATTTTGTTTTTTATAAATTTTTACTCCGTCGGTATAATACACACATTCCACAACATCTTTAATTTCTCCACCAAAACTACCTGCATTCATTTTTACTGCACCACCAATAGTTCCGGGAATTCCAAAACTCCATTCCAAACCTGTTAAACTATTTTTAATTGCAGTATCATTAATTTTAAATAAATTTACACCTGCCCCACAAATAATTTTATTATCTCTTACTTTTAAATAATCTAAACTTATTTTTAAAATTAATATTTTGCATACTTTATCAGAAGCCAAAATATTGCTACCCTGACCCAATATAAAATACTTTATATTATACTCTTTACACAACTGCAAAATTTTTAATAATATATTTATTTCTTTAATTTCTATTAAATATTTTATTTTTCCACCAATTTTAAAAGTTGTTAAATCTTTAAAAGATTTATTTGTTATTAAGTTTATATTAGGAACCTTTTTTAATAGTAGTTTTATAAAATTAGAAATTGAAATATTTTTTTTGTTTTTATTTAAATTTTTCATATTTGTTTATATGAAAATTATTTTTATTTAGTTAAACATTAAATAAGTTATTAAAGCAATTTTCATTTTCAAAATCTATATCTTTTTTATTTGTAAAAACATTTATAGAAGTTAACTCTTTTTTTAATTCATCTTCAAAATCACACATATAATCAGTTTTATATAACTTAACATCTGTAGTAGAAAACAAACCATAGTTTTTTAAATCTAATTGCGAAGTTGGCAAAGTTAAAAATTTAGAAAACTCTAAAGCATAGTTCTTTTTTTCTTTTTCAATAGTTTTAGATACACCAACATACTGTATTAAATCAGAATAATTTGGTAAAAATATATATTTACAAGAACTTAGTTTCCCATTTTTTTCTCTATTTTTACATCTTGAAACATCTCTTGCTGTACCTAAAAGAGAAATTGATTTTTTATTAATAAAATTTAAATATGCTTCATAAGTAGAATTTGCAAACAAATAATCACTTTTATTTAAATTTTTATAATTATTTTTTATTAAAACTTTACTTGTATTTATAAAATTGTCTTTACTATATGTAATACCCTTAATCTCTTTTTTGTTTGTTGTATTAGATATAAAATTATTTAAATTGTCATCTATTAACAAACTATTGTGACTAATAACACAATAACCAGAAAGAATATATGGATATGCAATTAAATTATCACCTATTTTACCGTAATTTATTAAATCTTTTCTTATTTGACTATTATTATCAAGTTTTTGTAAATAGCTTGAAATTAAATATCCAGACCCTACTGCAAAAGAAAACATATCAGGTAATTTATTTTCTTTTAAATTTAAAAAAAGTTGCTCTTCTGTTAAAGTGGAAACAGAAATAAAACAATTGTTGTTTTCTTTATTAAATTTAATTGCTTGTTTTTCTAAAAACTTTGCTCTACTATTACTTCCTCCTTCAAAAGTTTCTATATGCCATAAATTTATTACTACCTTTTGCTTATTGCTTAAATTTAAATATTCA
>JAFQFI010000035.1 GCA_017398655.1 Clostridia bacterium | reverse complement strand
TTTTGTTTTTTTATTTGTTTTATTTTTTTCTTAGTTTTATACTACATAGTATTAAATATATTTTTTGTATTAATTTCAAAATATATGCACAACAAAAAATAAAAAAAGGAGCAACTTAATGTTTAAAAGATTTTTAATGCTTATTTTAGTAATAATAGCTTGCTTTGCCGGTGGTCTTGCTTTAAGTTATTTTACTGCCCCAGAAGGTGAAACTCATTTGTTATTACTTATACAAGCAGAAACTACTCTTCTTCCTGTTATTATCGGTGGAGGTTTATATTTAATTTACTTCTTAACAAAACTTGGTGATAACGAGAAAAAAACAAAACTTGGTTCAAAAACCAAAGACGGAAAAGAACTTTCTCAATATTTTGATTCAAGATGGGTAACAGAAAAAGAATTAAAAAACGAAAAAAAGTTTATGTATTGCAATTGGAATACATTAAAAAGTTCTGGTGATGGTATTTTAATTAGAAGCGAACTTAAAAATGGCAACCTTGATATTAATATGTATAAGCCAATTCACGCTATGATTATTGGTACAACTGGTACTGGTAAAACACAAAAATACATCGAACCATCTATTCAGATTTTATCTTCTACACGCACCAAACCAAGCTTTGTTATTGCCGATCCTAAGGGCGAAATTTATGAAAAACACAGCCATAAATTAAAAAGTGAAGGTTATGATGTTAAGGTTTTTAACTTAAGACAACCTTATGCTTCTACAAGATGGAATCCTCTTGATAACGCTTACATGATGTATCATAAAGCACACCATTTATATGATGATGTTACAACTCATGTTGGCGTAAATCCAGCTGATTTAAAATTAAAAATTATTGCAAAAGAATATGAACATCAATGGTATGAATATGGTGGTGTTGCTTACCCAAGTAAAGAAGCTCTTGATATGGATTTATCTTCTAAAAAAGCAGAACTTATCGACTTGGCTGAAAACGAATTAAGAGAAATTGCAACCATTCTCTGCCCTATTGAAAATAAAAATGACTCAAGTTGGGATAGAGGTGCTCAAGAATTTGTTTATGGTACAATGATGGCTATGCTTGAAGATAGTTTAATACCAGAACTTGGTATGACAAGAGAAAGATTCAACTTCTACAACCTTGCAAGAATTGCAAACTTTAAAGACCCAGACCCAGATAATCCATATAAAACATTAAGACAATATTATCTTGGTAGAGATAGTTTTAGTAAAGTTTTACAACTTGTAACAACAGCAATTAACAATGCTCCAACAACAACTAAATCTTATATGGGTATTGTTTCTGCAAGACTTGGTTTGTTTAATGATAGTGGTATGTGTTTTGCTACAAGCTGTAACGAAATGAACTTTGATACTTTTGCAGATAAACCTACTGCACTATTCATTATTATTCCTGATGAAAAAGAATCTCGTCATGGTATTGCTACAATGATGATTTCTCAACTTTATAAAAAATTGGTTGATTTGGCAAATAACTATCCAGAAAGTAAACTTCCAAGAGCCGTTTACTTCTTATTAGATGAGTTTGCTAACTTACCAAAAATTGAAAAAATTGATACAATGATTACGGTTTCAAGAAGTAGAAATGTATTCTTCTCTCTTGTTATTCAATCTTTCAGTCAGTTAAATGCAAAATACGGTGATGATGTTGCAGCAACATTAAAAGGCAACTGCCCTATTAAAATATTCATTGGTACTGACGATGCAAAAACTTGTGAAGAATTTAGTAAACTTTGTGGTGATATCACCCTTGAAACAACTTCTACAAGCGAAAGTAGACAAAAAGATGAAAAAGGTAAAGAAAATCCTAATAAAACTACAAGTTTATCTACAACATCAAGACCTCTTATCTACCCAGATGAACTTGGTCACTTAGGCAACAAAGACGGTACAGGCGAAATTATCATTAAAATTCTTAATGAGTTCCCTATCAGAATTAACTCTACTATGGCTTGGGCAACACCAATGTTTGACCATACTAAAGCATCAAATGATTATGTTCCTTCTCGTTCTCTTGATGAAGCTTCTGTTGCATATAGCATAGCAAACAGAAATAACTTTATTTTTAAACCAAAACCGGGAGCTGCTCCGGGAGCATTTTAATTTGTAACTTAATTAATAAACCATTTATCCAACAGCGATAAGTGGTTTATTTTTTTGGTTTTTATAAGCAAAAAATATGGTTATTTGTTTTGTTTTTACCCTTCTATATGTTAATATATTATATATATTATACAATTATCAAATATTATGGCTAAAATTGAGAAATAATAAAATATATATTTATTTATTATTTTTTTATCTTTTATGGCCTTTAATAAAATTTGTAAATTGTATTTAACTTAAATGATGTACAGCAAAGATAAAGGTAAAAAGGAAAAGGTGTTTTTATATGAAAAACTTTAAGTTTAAAAGTATTATATTTTCATTGCTAATTCTTCTTAGTATTTGCTCTTTTTTCATATTTGCACAAACAGTGTCACCTGAAGAAGTGCGCACAAGTGCAAGTTATACAAAGGGCAACACCATAATAAAAAATACAGAGTCGGTTTCTAACGAATTTATGTATACTGGTGAAGAAGGTGGAAGCATACCCTTTTCTTTATTTATTAGTACAAAACAAGAATCTCAGTATGCAATAACAAACTACATACCTACTTTTACAGAAACTACAGAAACAGATTCTGCAAAAAGCATATATTATTACACAATGGAAGAGTCATCTCGTCCATATCTTTTGTTGTCTTCTAATAGTGATGGTAGTGCTTTATATAACTCTACTGTTTTCTTTAAATTTAATGATTCTGATGGAAAAACAAATAAAGATCCAACAATTAATAACCAAGCCGGTTATCTTGGTATTGATGCAACAGTAAATGGCATACCTATTGTTGTAGAAAGAAGTACAACAAATGCTACTACAAACGATACTTCTGTTGTCTTTTCTGTAAATTTACAAAGATTGGTTTCTATCGACGCAAATGGCGACCCTATTCCTAACGATAGCGCAAGATGCCCTACTACAGATGGTATCAACTTTTTAGGTGGAAACGGTGCTGATAACCAAGTTTCTTACAGAACAGGTTTATATGAATTTAAAATAAGATATAGTTACACCGATAATGTTAGTGTTTCTAACGAATGTGTTTTAACTATTTCCTTTTACATTTTAAATTATGAAGATTATGTTCCTGCCACTCAAGCTTCCCCTTATATCTTCACAAATACAGACACTTGTTATATGGAAGGTATAGATACTAATCACGAACTTTATAACTATAACTACACTTCTGCACCTATTGTAGAAATTGATGCTACAAAATTTGGTATGAATTTTGTTTATACTTCTGGTTATGTAAACAATTTTATGCAATACAATCAATTTAACTATATCCACACACCAGAAAAAATCAAAACAGACCCAACAATTAAAAATGGTGATATAACAGGAACTGTAGTTGTAAAATTAAAAGATACAAATTTAGCATACTCTATAAATACTTATAAAAGAGAAAATGGCTATTATATTGCAAAATTTGATACAGCCGATTTTGAAAAAAACTTTTTAATACCTAATAATATAAGTACAACTTTCCAAGGTACTTATTCTTTTGACTTGCAATTTTTAGTACAAGAACCAACTGGATATAAATCAATTGATAAAACATTAATTGAAAATATTCCAGAAAAAATATCAAATCAAAAATTAGTTATTTTTGGTTATCAATTAAAATATTTTGACCAAGATCCTAACTCCCCTACTTACAAACAAGATGTTACCCTTGAAAGAAAAGGTGTTACTCATACAAACTTTATTTCTTACAACGACGCAACTGCCGATAAACCAGAAATAGGTATTGATGCAAGTGGAAATGAAACAGGTTACTTAATTGATATTCCAGAATACATTGCAATTACCGACCAAGCACCTTTAAGATTTCATAGTTATGGAAATTTAAAAGGAACAACTCAATACACTTCAAAATTCTTGATTTATGATTACAAAACAACATCTGAGCAAGAAATTATTGATATGTTTAATGCTGTTAAACTTGGTGCCGACAGAAACGCTAAAACAACAAAACTTAACGAAATTAAAAGCAATATTGATACAAATGGCGCAACCTACAATCAAGGTGCATCAATTTCTGGTGACAATATTAGAATAATGAAGCTTGAATATTCTTTATCTATTGTTGTTACAACAGGTGAAAATCCGGGGAATAAAACAATTAACGGTTGTCAATATATTGTTTTTGAAATTAATAACACAGTTCAAAATTTATATATACAAGCAGTAGATGGTAATACATCTTATGATTTTGATACATACACAAACAAAAATGTTAGAGTTAACTTAGAACAAAAACCTAACACATTTTTTGCCCCTGTAAACATTACTTATTCTTACTCTTCAAATTTTGTAAGAGAAGATGTTTCTACAGCAGCAGTTCTTTATTCTAAAAAAGATGTTGATGAAAATGGAAACATTACAAAAAATGACTTATTGTATACAATAAACAATAAAAATTATAATTACTTTGTTACAGCACAAACAAATAATTATACATTCTCTGTCAGTGGTTATTATAAGGTTTCTATAAGAAGTGTAATTTCAAATGTACCAAAAGTATATTCCTTTATTATAGATAAAACAGATTTTACCGATATTAAGGTTAGCCAAGCTGTTTACAAACCAGAAGTTGCTTCTTATGTAAAATCAGCAACAACTTTAAGTACTTCCCTATTAACTACAGGTAACAGTGATTATATTAAATATGATTTATATGTTACAAGTGAAGGATTTACCTTAGAGTGGCAAGAAAAATTAAGTAAAGCAGCTTCTTATAGTTATGTTTATTATATGGAAACTGTTTCTGATTCTAACAATCAAAATAGTTCTTTGTTTAAAACAAACAATAATCAATACTGGTTGACAAACGGTCTTAAAATTGCAAATTTAAGTAGTGCTATTGATAATTATCAAAATAGTTTAAATGTTGTTGCAAACTCTGAAACAGGAAGCAAATTATTACCTACTCAATATTTTAATAAAGATGGTATTTATTTCTTCTATGTTTATGACCAAGCCGGAAACTTCTTTACAAGAGTAGTTTTAATTGATTCTTCCCTTTCCTCATCTCTTCAAGGTTATTGGGAAGGTAATGAAGAAGATTCTAACTGGGTAAATACATTTGACCCTGTTAATAATCCAGCAAACTATGTAAATAAAGATACAACTATTTATTTTGGAAGTCATAAAGCAATTAGAATGAATATGACAGAAGATGTTCAAATAGAGTTTGAAGATATAAGCTTTACAAGAGCATATGATTTGGCTGACAATGGAAAATTAAAAGATACAAAACCTCCTATTAGTTTTGCTTTCTATGCAGATGTTTTAAGTTATCTTAAAAATTATCTTAAATCTACAAATGCTCAAGCTTTAATTGGCTCTGCCCCAACTGGAACATATTTAACATTAGAAAATACATCTTTATATTATAAAAAAGCACCTACTACTGTTGATTTAGAAACAGAACAAGTTGAAGAAGCAACCGAAGGAACTGTTTCAGAAATTTATAAAGCAAAAATTTATACAACTGGAGATACAAGTTCTTATAACTTTAATGGTGAAGCAGATTACACATTTAGAATAACTAACCAAAACAATAAAGTATCTTCAAAAATTATATCTATGAACTTTGATATGGTTCAAGGAACTTTTTATGCTTATGGCAGTGCCGAAGGCGATATTGAAGAACATTTAATTAGAAAAAATTCTGCAACAAATTTAGAAAAATTAAAGTTTGAATACAATATTTTATCAGATTCTACTGCAAAATTTTACACATTAAAATCTTTAACTTATGATTTCTACGAATTTGTTGTTGATGATAGTAATGAAAATGTTTCCAACACTTCCTACCCTTTTGCTAAACAAGCTACAAAACAAGGTGAAGATTTACTTTCTTCTCAATTTATGGACGAAGAAGAAAAACATTATATTATTGACCCAATTAATATAAGCCCTTCTGACGAAACAGTTGCTGGTAAATATGTTTTAACAAGAACATATGTTGGTGGAACTCATGAATACATTGGTGGCGATTTATCAGACCCTAATTCTTATGAAGAAGTTGAAGAAGGTGGTAGTTACTATTATGATGATGAAACCCATGCTTTCATTAATTTATTTGAACTTGATAGTTTGGTAAGAAAATACATAATTTATGTAGATCATAACGGAATTATTACTTCTGTTTATATGATAAGAGATGATGGCAAAAACAATGTAAGAGAAGTTGGTGATAATATATCTATTTCACTAAGCCATAATCTTGATGATAATTGGAATTTTAAAGAATTTTTCTTAACAACTTCTGGTACTCTTACATTAGATACAAACAAGGTTCCTGTAAGAATTAATATTCCATTAAGCAAATATTTTGTTTACTATAACACTGTAAGTGATAATCTTTATAGCAAATTAAATTTTGCAAAGTTAGAAATAAGTGTTTTCTATGCAAAAAATATTTATTCTGAATGGATTGAATATAAAATTGATGGTTTTGACCCATCTTCAGGTCTTTGCACATGTAGTAAATTAATATCAAATAAAAATCCACTTGGCGAATTGATCTTCTCTGCAGCTGGCAACTATAAAATTGTAATAAACGATAGAACTGGTTATACAGATGCAACAAGCAATGCAGAAAATGCAGACAACTTATTCCCTACTACTTACACATATACATTTGATATTTCTCACACTGCACCATATACAAATGTGTACACTTATACATATAACTCTCAAAAAGATGACTTTGAAGAAATAAAACTTACAAACGAAGATGGTTCTAATAACTTTGCAACAAATATTAAAAAAGAAAATAACGGTAAAGCTAATAACCAAGTTTACACACTTTGGAATGATCCTATTACCCCATACAATGCAAAAGTTAACAAAATTGATATAGAAGTAATTGATAAAAACAACACAAAAAGCAATATTGCAATAGATTTAAAACAATTAAATTTACACGCTATTGCATCAAGTGGAACAAAAGAAGTTGATTTATCTCAATTTGCAAATTCAAATTTTATAATATACTTAAAAGTTAATTTCTTTGAAGATGATGATGAAGCAAAAATATATGATAATGTAGAATACTTTAGATATTCTTACACATTAAGTATAGATATCACACAAGAATATATTTACAACATTACACTTTCTTATGTTTCAGATTCTGATGACAATCAATCATATATTGATGATAAAGGTAATAGTTATGCCGATAGTTTATACAAAGTAACAATTGACAGAACAAAACCTTATACAAACATTAATTCTTTAATGGTTTCAGAAGAATTTTTACAATCAATATATTCTGGTATTAACACACAAGATTTTAAAGAAGAAAACTTTAATGTTGAAAACTTACAAACTTTACCATCAACTTTTACATATACATTTGGTTTAAATGATACATTTAAATTAACTTATGATAAAAATGATACAGCAAGTTATTTCTATGTAAGAAACTACAATAAATATGAAGATCAATACATAAGTATTACACCAGATATGGTTGATACAGTTTATGAAGAAAATAAATCTTATTATACCGACTTCTCCACTTTCTCAATTAATTATCCAAGATTTGCAGAAATTGGTTTAAACAATAATATTATTTCTATAAATAATTATGTTTGGTATAAAATTGATTATAGCTCAAACGAATCTTTATATTCTTTAATAGGCAAAGCAACAAACCAAGTTAAACCTGTTGGATTTTATGAAATTATTGAAAAAGATTTGGCTGGAAATTATAGATGCTACACAATATACTTTACAGAATTTACAAAAGATACTAACTATTTAATTCTTGAAATTGATGGTTACAACGAACAAGGTTATTCAAAAGTAGATAATGATTCTGACAATAATATTACAGCAAGTTTAATGTTTGAGTTAACAGAACTTAAAACAAAATTTGGTTGGGGTAAAGCAACAATTACCAACGAAACAATGAGTGCTAATTTTGGTGCTACTATCAACTTTACACCTTTTGATGATAACGCAACAATAAGAAACAGATTAGATTCTTTAAACGAGTTCTTTAAATGCGATTTTGATTCAAGATTTAGTATAACATTAAACAAATACAATTCAGCTTTCCCAAGTATCACTCGTTATATAAATATTATTACAAACGAAAGTACTGCAAAACTCTCTGCCCCATCTATTGAAGAAGTTGTTAACGCATCAGACAATACAATAACTTACAACTTAAAATTCCCTACTTACACAAGCAAATCTGTTTTGTATTTAGAAAAATTATCTGTTTATGTTTTAAATGGCAAGGTATGGTCACAATTAGGAACTACATACGAAGGTAAAGAAAGTATTCCAGAAAGAATCCTTGGATTGCAAAAAGGCATTTACAAAGTAACTTACAATGATAATTACAACAAAAATTCATCTTATTCTTATATTCTATATGTTGGTGAATATTACATAAACAACTTTAATAATGAATATAAATTTGAATATTCTAATTATCTTTATGATTCCGAAAGTAACTCATACTATAGTGGTGGTAACATTGATGTTACATACGAAGCAAATATCTACACCGTTTGGGTAAATGGTATACAAATTTCTGGCAATGAAGAACTTGAAAAACCTTCTACAAAATTTGGTGATTATAACTGTAAAACATTTACATTAACAAAAGATTATTTGTACGACAATATAGAAGCCAATCAAGCTGTTGGTGGCAGAACAGAGTATCAAGTAATTTACAGAGATATTACTGATAATTCAATACAAAAAACATTTACTTTTGTTATATTCAATGCTCTTCCAAATATTCAACTTACAAATAGTTTTGGAAACGAAGCAAAATCTACTTTAGAAGAAAGTTCTGCTTTTATAAATCAATCAATCGTTTCTGTTAGTTGGGGTGAAATAACTGCATGCGAGTTTGACGAATTGAACGACTCTAAAGATAATATTGTAACTTCAGCAACTTTATATACAAAAAATCAAAATGGCGAATATAAAAACGGAGTTATTATTTCAAAAGGTCAAACAATTACAGAAGAAGGTTATTATAAAGTAGAATTAAAAAATAATAAATTAGGCAATTATAGAGAAATTTATTTTGTAATTCAATTTGGTGATTTACCACTCTACTCTGTTATTGTAGATAAAAAAGAAATTTTCCCTTCTACATTAGAAAATTTCAATTTAGTTAATAGCCAAGCAAAGTTTGAAACTTCAAAACCAAACGATACTTTAGTTAACATTATTCATACAGCTTTATCAAACCTTACATTAAATTCAGAAGAAAGAAAATCACTTAATAATCATATGGGTTATAGAGATGGCTCTGATACATTTAACCCAGCTGATGTAGGTATTTGTCAATTAGATAAAATACCTCACTATTACACAATTGGTGATGCAGAAATAATTTATAGTAGCAACATAGAATTAAATATTATAGAATTTAAATTTAAAAACAATATCTTACAAGGTTTTTACAAAGTTGGCTCTGATAAAAACCCTATTACTACTCCAGCTAATGTTGGTAGTGATTATTGGACAACAATTTATTTAGTATACAACTTTGATAATTCTAAAATGGAATTCTTTGCTATAACAAAAACTCCAAAAACAACAGCATTAATTACCGAAACAATTTCTTTCTTAAACGAAAAAACCAATTCTACTGCAACAATTTTATTAAGTAAAGATGCAACAACTTATACTTTAACAAATGCAGAAATTAAAAATAGCGATATTACTCTTGCTTGGAACAAATTATCAACATCTGTTGTTTCTTGGTACAATCAAGGAAATATTATATATGTAAGCGATAAATATGGCGTTTCTGAAGAGTATGACAAATTGGATTGTTCTGACTATTCTTTAAAAACCAATCATTTAACATCAACCATAACTGGCTCTGGTAAACACGAATTGATATTTAAAGATTGGGCTGGAAATACACACGAATTTGCTTCTAATACTTATGCCCCACAAAATTATTACACATTATATTTAATAGATTCTGTTATTTATCATCTTAACTATAATGATAATGATTATAATTCAATTCAATATGGCGTATTTAATGATAATTTAACTTTGGTTATTGATGCAGAGTATCTTAATAATTATTATGATTTAAAAATTGTTGTTAATAGAAACGGAAACTTATACAACAAATACATTCACGAAGAAAAAAGTAATTTATACCACTTTAACGAATCAGGCAGATATACAGTTCAAATCTCTGCAAATTATGGTACAGAAAAACAAAGACTTAATGATGTAAAATACAACTTTACAATTATCAATAGTAATTCTGCACGACTTGCATATGAATTTGTTGAAATGCCGGGTTATGAAATTACAGAAGTTATAAGAAATAATGAAGATATAACAAATGCTTTTGTAGATAATGAAGGAAAAATTAAATCTTTATTTATCTCCTACTCTGACTCAAAAAGTGGAAATGGTTATTATACAATTACTTTAAAATATGGTAAAAAAGCAACAGACAAATTAACATATTCATTCTCTATTAATGACTATGTACCTACAATTACTTCTAATGTAGCTCATGGAGAAACAACAACTGGAAGTATTGTTATTGGCTATAATCCAAGCACTATTTACGAACAACTTGGTGAAACATATATTAAAGTATTAACATATAATAGCGATAGTAAAACTTTCTATGAATATTCAACAATAACAATTAATGAAGATAGTTTTGTTGATAACAGTGCAAAAAGTTTTGAAATTACAAGATCTAACTCATACTTCATTCAAGTTCAAACTAAAAACGGAAACACAATTTCAAGTTTTAGAGTAAACAAAAAAGATCCTTTAAATACAATTGCAATTATTATTATTGTAGTAGCAGTAATTGCTGTTGTAGTATTGATAATTGTTGTTGTAAAATTAAGAACTAAGATGAAAGTTAGATAAAATAAAAAACAACAAAAAAAGAAGTAGAAAATTTCTACTTCTTTTTTTACGCATTTATTTTTTTTATTTTTAATTTTT
>JAFQFI010000034.1 GCA_017398655.1 Clostridia bacterium | reverse complement strand
TTGTGCACCAGTTGTATCGCCAGATGCATGGCTGGGTAGCGAAGTACGGAAGAGATAAACGCTGAAAGCATCTAAGCGTGAAACTCGCCTTAAGATTAGATATCCCATAACATAAGTTAGTAAGACCCCTTGCAGACAACAAGGTTGATAGGTCAGAGGTGGAAGCGCAGCAATGTGTGTAGCTGACTGATACTAATAGGTCGAGGGCTTGATCAAGAATAATCTTGAACAACGCTTGATTTTACTAAAGTTTACAATAATATATTAAAAAATGTGCAGTTGTGATGGTGCTATTCACCCCTCTTTTTTAAAAAGAGATTAAAATTACTTGCTTATACCTGTGAAAACAGTTATAATACCAGTGATGGTGAAGATAGAGAAAAGGTTCCACCCGTTCCCATTCCGAACACGGAAGTTAAGCTTTTCATCGCCAAACATACTTGGTTGGAAACGACCCGGGAAATCAGGACATCGCCATCGCATCATTAAGACCACCGCATGAGGTGGTTTTTTTGTTTTAATTTATCCACAATTTTATAACTTTTCCACAAAAAAAAGAACTTAAGAATTTCCTTAGGTTCTTTTTTTGTTAAATAATACTTAATTTTAATTCTTTTGCTATATTTTCTGCGTTAGTTGCCAAATCTATTTTTTCGCTTGAAATAGTTACATCTGCATATTTTTCGTATAATGGAATTCTTTCAAAATATAAATCTTCAAAAGTTTTTCCTTTTTCTATTGCAACACCTCTTGTTTCAAAATTTCCTAAACGATTTTTTAATTCTTCTTTTGATACTTTTAAATAAACAACAGTACCAATGTTTTTTAAGTGTTCCATTGCTTTTTTACCGTAAATAACACTCCCACCTGTAGCAATAACTGTATTATTTAAATTAAGGTTAGCATTAACTTCATTTTCAACTTTTTTAAAATATTCTAAGCCATTTTCTTCTATAATTTTATATAGTTTTTTATTTTCTTGTTGTTGAATTAAAATGTCTGTATCTATAAAATCATAGCCAATCATTTTTGCAAGAAGTACACCAATTGTACTTTTGCCACAGCCCGGCATACCAATTAAAACAATATTTTTCATATGTTTTTTCTCCATAAAATTAAAAATATTTTATTAAAATTAAATTTGTTTGTCAAACAACTTTTTTTATTAATTTAAAAACGCTAAAGACCTTTATTTTAAAGATAAATATAAAATATAAAACAAAAAAATTTATCTTTTTTAAAATTTAAAAATTATTAAGTTTTTTTAATTTTATTTATTAAAATTTTATTAATTTATTTTTTATTTAACAAATAAAATTATTTAATATGCACATTGATTTATTATTTTAATTTATTTAAACTATTTGTAGTTAAATTTTAAGGAAGTGTATTTATGTCAGATAAATTAAACACAAAACAAACAGTTGAATTATTTTCAAGTCCTAAAAAAGTTTTTAAAACTTTAGATAAAACCTTATCAAAACAAAGCTACGAATATTTAATTAAAGCACAAGATAAGGGTATGTATGGTATTTATACACCAGATTCACAATTTCCAATTGTTGTTCAAGACGACATATTAAAAACTTGTATGGGGTTATTGTACTTTGAATATGGTATTGGAAAACAAGACAATATGCCAAGTTGGCTTATGCCACAAGGATATACCGAAGATAAATGGAGCGAAATTGTATCTCAAGTAGAAACTCAATTAATATCTCCATTGCAAAGTTTAAATAGTTTTTTAGATACTGGCTCAAGTGTTTATTTAACTTCTTCTATGCAAGATAAGAACACAACAGTTGTTTTGACTAATAACGCTAATGAAAACTTTGCTCAACATATATCTTTTAAAACATCATCTTTTTCTGATGGGTTAATAGAAGCAAATGCAATGGCTAATCAATGTATGATAAATATGGAAAATTGCCAAGCTTAATAATAAAGTAAATTAAAAAAAGACACTTAAAAATTTTAAGTGTTTTTTATTTATATATAGTTTTGTTTATTAATTTATCAAATAGCAAAAGATTTTAATATAATAATATATGAATTTAACACCAGAAGAAATTAATTCTCTTGCAGTAATTATTGCTTGTTTATTGGGTAAAAACTCTACAAAAAAAGAAATTATTAATATTAAAATCTTTTTATCACAAGTAATAAATAATTTAGGTTCTTATTTATTAGATTAATAAATAGTTATTATTAAAAATATTAAAAGTTAACTTTATTTTTTTTATTATTTTTTATAAACGCTTTTTATTAATTTAAAATATTCTTCCCATTTTTCTTTTCTTATTGGCATTGGTTTATGATTGCAAAAGAATAGAACTAAAGCAGGGGAAATATTATTCCATTTTTCTAAAACTTCATATTTCTCAAGTTTACCTTGCTCTATTAGCTTTTTTGCTTGTGCATGATAGTTGTAGTACATAACAATATTTTGTGCTTTTTATATAAATTTACTAAAACTTTTATTATTGTTTTATATTTTTATTTTTTATTTTGCATTTTTTAAAATAATATATTATAATAATGGTGTAGTTATTTAAGTGGTCAAATTGTATTCTTTTTTAAAAGTTGATATTTTTTGTTTGATTATGTAATATTTATATAAAATAAGATTAAAATTTTTAT
>JAFQFI010000033.1 GCA_017398655.1 Clostridia bacterium | reverse complement strand
GACAGTTTTAATGAGTTTAGAGAAATTAAAACTCATCAAGTTATTAACAAAGATTATGTTTACTTTGTTTTGGGTGAAAATAATAAAGTAAGCAATCCTATTGGTCAAGTAGATTCAAAAATAACTGCGTGTTTATCTTATGTGTTAGTTGAAAATTCTTTTTTAAATTTAGTAAACAAAGTTTTAATGCGCAATAATATTTCAAAAGTTAGATATGTTTCTTCTACATATGCTCAATCACTTTATTTGTTTGATGAAGAGCAAAGAGATAGATATGCATTGCTTGTTGATTGTGGTTATATCACAACATCTGTTTCTTTAATAAGAGGCAGAGGGTTATTAAACTTATCAAGTTTTTCACTTGGTGGTGGTCATATAAGTGCTGATTTGTCTAAGTGCTTAAAAATTCCATTTTCTTGTGCAGAAAACTTAAACAAAAAAATTGTTTTGTGTGTAGAGCCAACAGAAAATGATGTTTATGACCTTTATGTAGATGGTTCTGTTATGCCTATTTCAATGAAAATTGCAAACGCTATTGTAGAAAGTAGAATAGAGGTTATTGCTCAAGGTATTCAAAAATGTTTTAACGCTTGGCAATATAATTTTCCAGATTTTATTCCAATTTACTTAACTGGTGGTGGTTTATCTTTTATGAAAGGTGCAAAAGATTTACTTGCCAAGTTATTAAGTAAAAATGTAGAAATTGTTTCTATGCCTTACTCAAGGTTAAATAAAACAAACTATTCTTCATCTATGGCAGTTTTAAATTATGCCTTAGAACAAAATGTTTAATCTTTTTTAAAAGCAAATTTTACAAATGCTAAAAAAATTAAAATATTATACAGCAAAGATTTTTAGGAGGATTTTTTATGTATAGTGCAAGTAGTATAAGTCAAGTTGCAAATATTAAAGTTATTGGTATTGGTGGTGGTGGTAACAATGCTGTTAACCGTATGGTTGCTGCAAACATTACAAGTGCAGAGTTTGTTGCAATTAATACCGATAAACAAGCATTGCTTATGAGTAAAGCAACTCACCGTATTCAAATTGGTGAAAAGTTAACTCGTGGTTTAGGTGCTGGTGCAGACCCAGAAATTGGACAAAAAGCTGCTGAAGAAAGTAAAGCTGTTATAACTGAAATGTTAAAAGGTTGTGACCTTGCTTTTATTACAGCTGGTATGGGTGGTGGAACAGGTACAGGTGCTGCTCCTGTTGTTGCACAAATTGCAAAAGAACTTGATATCTTAACTATTGCAGTTGTTACAAAACCTTTCAATTTTGAAGGTAGAAAGAGAATGGAAAATGCCGAAAAGGGTATTGCAAATTTAAAGAAATTTGTTGATACTTTAGTAGTTATTCCAAACGACAAATTATTAAAAATTGTTCCAAAGGGAACTCCTATTGTAGAAGCTTTCCGTTGTGCAGATGATGTTTTGCGTCAAGGTATACAAGGTATTTCAGATTTAATTGTTACTCCAAGCTTAATTAATTTGGACTTTGCTGATGTTAAAGCAATTATGAAAGATAAAGGTCTTGCTCATATGGGTATTGGTCGTGGCAAAGGCGAAAATAAAACTATTGATGCTGTAAGACAAGCTGTTCAAAGCCCATTGCTTGAAACAACAATTGAAGGTGCAACAGGTATTCTTCTTAATGTTAAAGGTGGTATGGATTTACCTATTGACGAAGTTGATGAAGCTGCAGCTCTTGTAAAAGAAGTTGTAGACCCAAGTTGCAATATTATTTTTGGTGCTGGTATTGACGAAACTCTTAGTGAAGAAGTAGAAATTACTGTTATTGCTACTGGTTTTAATGACAGAATTAAAAATCAACCTGCTGATGAAAACGAAACATACAATTTACCAAAAATGAATTTTGCTGGTTTTGAAGCACAAGAACAACCAAAAGTAGAAATTGAAGAAAAGGTTGAAGTTCAAACTGAACAAAATCAAAAACCAACTTCAAGAATTAAATTGGAAGAAAATGTTCCTCCTTTCTTGTCAAGACTTAGAAGAAAATAATTTTTAAACTATATTTAATTAAAACTTTATTTATAAAAAAATAATAAATGACTGGTTAAAACAAAACCAGTCATTTTTTTGTTTTAAAACAATTTTTTTGCATTTGAGTTGCAATTAAATAAATTATAAAATTTTTGTATGAGTGTATATATAGAAGATGCTGTGTTAAACACAACTATTATGAATTTTATTATATTGTATTTAACTGTTTTTAGTTTAAGACAAAAAACAAGATTTTTTAAAATTTTATTTTCTGCTTTACTTGGTTGTTTTATTTCTGTTCTACTAACTTTTTTTAGCTTTCAACAAACAATTTTAATAATTTTAAAATTACTATCTGGCGTTTTAATGAGTGCTTGTTGTATAGAAAAATTTTCTTATAAAACATTAATTTTATTCTTTGTTGTTTTTGCTTCTTTTACTTTTTTAATGGGTGGATTTGCTTTTTTTATAATATATCTTTTTGGTGGTCAGGTTTATTCTTTGCAAAAAATGTGCTACCAAATTTCTGTAAATTTAAGTGTAATTTTTTTGTTACTTGGAATATACATATATTTATTAATAAAAGCAATACAAATATTTTATAAAAAACAAAAGTTATCATCGTTTTATTACAATTTAATTTTAAAAATAAACAACAAAAAATTAAGTATTAAGGGATATTTAGATAGTGGAAATTTAATACAAGATGCAATAACGGGTTTGCCAATTATTATAATAAGTTTTAATACTTTAAATAAATTTTTTAAACAATCAATATCTGTAATAGATTTTTTAACAAGCAAATTAGATAAAAAAATAAAAGGAAGGTATATAGATGTAAATACAATTAATTCAAATAAAAAAATGTTTGTACTTGAAGCAAATGAAGTTTTAATAAAAAACGAAAATGGACAAGTTAAAAAAATTAATGCTTTAATTGGCGTTTCAAGCATTAATGTAAGTGGAGAAAATTTTGAAGCGTTGTTAAGCCCTTTAGTAGTTTAAAAAAGGAGATATAAAAAAAATGTTTATTTTAAAACAAAAAATTTTAAATTTATTAAAAAAATTATTTACCAAAAATTTTTTTGAAGTTAAAGAAAAACTTATTGCGTATGTTTGTGGAGGAGAAGCTCTACCTATGGCATTAACCGCCGAAGAAGAACAAGAGTTATTATTACGCCTTGCAAATAAAGATGAACAAGCAAAAAATTTATTAATAGAACATAACTTACGACTTGTTGTTTATATTGCTAAAAAATTTGATAATACAGGCACAGAACTTGAGGATTTAATTTCTGTTGGGTCAATAGGTCTTATAAAAGCAGTACAATCATTTAATGTAGAAAAGAACATAAAACTTGCAACATATGCTTCAAGATGTATAGAAAATGAAATTTTAATGCATATCAGAAAGAAAAATAAACAGATGGGTGAAGTTAGTTTGGACGAACCCTTAAACTATGATAAAGATGGCAACGAATTGTTGCTTGCTGATATTTTGGTTTATGAAGGCGACAATATTAATAAAGAAATGGAAAAAAACAGTGAGAAAAAAATTCTGTGGCAAGCAATTAAAAACTTAAATGCCAGAGAGCAAAAAATTATGGAGTTAAGGTTTGGTTTAACTGGAGAAGAAGAGAGCACCCAAAAGGAAGTTGCAGATATGTTGGGTATATCTCAAAGTTATATTTCAAGAATAGAAAAGAAAATTTTATCACGCTTAAAAAAAGATTTGGCTAAAACAAATATAAATTAAAATAAAAAAACAGTTATAATTTTTGTAATTATTAACTGTTTTTTGTGTTTTTTATATTTTATATATAATTAAAAGTTCTTTTTAATTTCTTCTAAAGCGTTTTTTTCTAAACGACTAACTTGAGCTTGCGAAATTCCTACTTGAGAGCTTATTTCAACCTGTGTTTTACCTAAATAATATCTAAGCCATAATATTTCTTTTTCTCGTGGGTTTAATTTTTGTAAAGCTTCCTTTAATGCTATATGCTCTATAAATTCTTCATTGCCGTTTTTAATATCTTTTATTTGGTCCATAACCATTACAGCTTCATTATTGTCGTTATACATAGGTTCATACAATGATACTGGTTCTGAAATTGCATCTAATGCGTTAAGCACTTCTTTTGAAGTTAAACCTGCCTCTTTGGCAATTTCATCTATATTAGGGTCGTAAGGTTTGTTTTCTGCAAGTTTATCTCTGGCTTGTAGTGCTTTATATGCTATATCTCTTAAATTTCTGCTTACTCTTACGCTTGAATTATCTCTTAAATATCTTCTTATTTCACCAATTATCATTGGCACAGCGTAGGTAGAAAACTTTACATTAAAATTTTCATCAAAATTTTCCATTGCTTTTATAAGCCCAACACAACCAACTTGAAAAATATCGTCAACATTATCTTTTTTTGTGGTAAATCTTTGTACAACGCTTAAAACAAGTCGCATATTAGAGTAAATAAACATTTTTCTTGCTTCTTGGTCTCCTTGTTTTTGTTTTTTCATAAGTTCTGCTATTTCTTTTGCTTTAAGTTTTGGAAGAGTAGAGGTATTTATTCCACATATATCAACTTTATTTGCCATTTTTAAAACCTTTTAAATTGCTATCAATTTTAGGTTTTCCTTTTAAAAGTTTAATATTCAGTTTAAAGTATAAAATTTTTAAAAATTTAAAGAAATATGCAATTTTTGTTTTATTTTGTTAATTTTTATCATAAAGATATAAAAAACAAGTGGAGGACTGTATTATTGGAAACAACTTTTACAGAACTTAGGAATAAAGAAGTTATTAATGTTTTAACTGGTAGATTGCTTGGCAATATTTGCGATATGGTTTTTGATTTAAAAAGAAACTCAATTTTAGGTGTTGTTGTTCCGGGAAGTAAATCAATATTTAATTTTTTTAAATCTTGTCAAGAAATTTTTATACCGTATTCATCAATATGTAAAATAGGTGAAGATGTTATTTTGGTTGAAGTTTTAGAAAATGCAACTAAGAAAAAGCGTAAAAATGTAAAAGTTTTTGATATGGGAGAAAATAAACCAGAAATTGAAGAAAAATATGAAAAAGAAAAAGATAATATAAATACAAGTTATAAAAATTACTATAACACTCAAAATTGAAATATATTTATTTGTTTGTTTTTTGTTACATTTTTTGTTATAATTTTTTTATAAAATAAAAAGGAAAAATTATAAATGAAATGCATTTTTTGTGGTTACACAGATAGTAAAGTAATTGACTCAAGGTCAACAGATGATACAAACTCAATAAGACGCAGAAGAGAGTGTTTAAAATGTGGTAAAAGATTTACAACATATGAAATGGTTGAAAGTACACCAATTTTAGTTATTAAAAATGATGGATCAAGACAACCTTTCGACCCTCAAAAAATTAAAAGAGGTATAATTAAAGCTTGTGAGAAACGACCAGTTACTATGATGCAAATAGACGAACTTATTGCAGATATAGAAAAACAAATAAGCAATTCTTTAGTGCAAGAAGTAAAATCTAATAAAATTGGCGAAATGGTTATGGATAGATTAAAAGCTCTTGATGAAATTTCGTATGTAAGATTTGCTGCTGTATACAGAAAATTTAAAGATATAACAACATTTATTAAATTTTTAAATGATGTAAATTAATAAAAAATTTGAGTTTAATAATAAAAAATATATAAAACGAGGTACATTTTTTGCCTTGTTTTTTTATTTCTCAATTTTGTTAAGATTTATATACTTGTTAATTATTTTATAAAAAATAAAATTAAACAAAAAATAACAAATTTTAATAATTTTTAAATTTGGTTAATATATTTATTAGTATGGACAAACAATTTTCTTTAATATATGGCAAAGAAAATATTTTTTATAAAATTTTGCAAATAAATGCTCAGATAAAAATAAAAAGAAGGTTATTAGAACTTGGATTTACAAACAACGAAAAAGTTTTAATTTTAAAAAAATCTCGCTTAAAGGGTGTTTTTCTTTTGCAAATAAAGGGATATGTTTTGGCTTTAAAGAAAAAAGAAGTAGCAAACATAATTGTGGAAGTTTAAGGGTTTATGAATAAAAAAGATAATTTAATTTTGGTAGGAAATCCTAATGTAGGAAAAACAACTTTTTTTAACTTAATAACAAAAAGTTTTGAACATACGGGAAATTGGCATGGGGTTACAACAGAAGCCGCCCAAAAACAAGTAATTGTAGATGGAAAAGAAATTAATATTGTTGATTTGCCGGGGATTTATAGTTTAAGTAGTTATAGTTTTGAAGAACAAGTTTCTATTGAGTATTTAGTAAAAAATAAAAATTTAAATATTTTAAATATTTGTGATGCAAACATTTTACAAAGAAATTTGTATTTAACTTTACAATTAATGGAAATGGGCCTTATGCCAAACCTTTATATAAATTTTTATGATGAAGTTAAAAAAAGAGGAGAGGAAATTGATTTTTTGTTATTATCAAAACAATTAAATGTAAATGTATTTTTTAACAAAAAGAACAAAAAGCAAACCAAAGAAGAGATACAAAAAATATTTAATTGTGATAATAAAGTTGAAGGTAATCAAATTAATGAATTACCATATCTTAAAAATTTGCCAATAAAAGAAATTTTAGATATTTTAACTTTTAACCAAAAAAAGCTTTTTGATTTACCTCCACAGTTTTTAGCAATAAAAATTTTAGAAGAAGATAGTTATATAAAGGAAAACTTAAATTTAACAACAGAGCAAAATGATAAAATAAATAATATTATATTAAAAGAAGATTATCTTCAAAAAATTTCATCTCTTAGATACAATTATATTTTTAAGATTTTAAAAGAATGTACTAAGAAAAACAAAAATTTTGTTTATGGAAAATTTAAAATTGACAAAATTATATTAAACAAATATTTATGTTTTCCAATATTTTTATCAATTTTATTTTTAATTTTTTATATAACATTTTCGTCTGTTGGTGCATATTTATCGTCGCTTCTTAAACATATTATTGATGTATCTTTAGGAAACCCAATAAAAAGTTTTTTAATAAATATTAATTGTCCTGCTTGGATAATAGGACTGTTTAGTGTAGGTATAATAGAAAGCGTAGGTGGTTTATTTAGTTTTATTCCTCAAATTGTTTTGCTATTTTTGTTTCTTTCTATACTTGAAGACAGTGGTTATATGTCTCGATTGGCATTTTGTTTTGAAGATATTTTATATTCAATAGGGCTTAGTGGTAAAAGCGTTTTTACTATAATTATGAGTTTTGGTTGTACAACATCTGCAATTTTAACGGCCAGAAATATTGAGGATAGAAACGCAAGAATTAAAACTGCTATAATTAGTCCATATATGAGTTGTAGCGCTAAATTGCCAATTTTCGCTGTTATTGGGGGTGCCTTCTTTTCAAAAGGTAATATTTTTGTTATAATTTCACTTTATTTATTGGGTGTAATTATTGCAATTTTAGTTTCATTGTTCCTTAACAAGTTTTTTATAAAAAGTGGTGAAAGGTCATTTATTTTAGAATTTCCACCATACAGAAAGCCAAGTATAAAAAGAGTTGCTTTTTTAATTTATCAAAATTGCAAACAATTTGTTTTAAAGGTAGGCACCATTCTTTTGTCTTTTAGTGTAATAGTTTGGATACTACAAAATTTTACTTTTGATTTTCAATATATCCCTAATACAATAAATCAAAAAAGTATGTTGCAGGTTGTTGGAGAATCTCTTTCAATAATTTTTAAACCTATCGGTCTTGACAATTGGGGTATTGTAGCCAGTTTACTTGTTGGCGTTATGGCAAAAGAAATGGTTGTAAGTACAATGGCTATTATAAACAAAATTCCAACCACAAACAATTTTGAAAGTCAATTGGGGTTTAGTTTAATTAGTGGCAGTTTTGCAATTTCATTATCTCCATTAACTGCTGTAGTTATGTTAATATTTAGTTTAATTTATATGCCATGTATTTCCACTATTGCTGTTTTAAAAAAGGAGATTGGTTTAAAATACACATTTTTGGCTTGTTGTTTACAATTTTTAATTGCGTATTGTATATGTTTTATAATTTATAATATTTTTGTTGGAACTTTATTTTTTAAGATTTTATCAATATCATTAGTTGTTTTTTTAATTGTGTTTGCTATGTATTTTGTTTTTTTTAAAAAAGATAAATGCAAAAATTGTGTTGGGTTTAAAAATTGTAAAAGCAATGGATTTAAATGCTAAGTTAATGTTTATAAAGAAGGGGGTAATATTTTTACTCCCTTAACTATTTTAAACTAAGTAATTTTTTATTAATTAAATTATAATAATTTTTTTTAAGTATTAATTATATTATATAGTTTACTAATTATTATTGATAAAAAAATTGACTTGTGATAGAATATTTTTTGTAAAGGAAAAAGAAAAATATGAGACCATTAGTTGCAATTGTAGGCAGGCCAAATGTTGGTAAAAGCACATTTTTTAATAAAATATGTGGTAGAAGAATAAGTATTGTTGATGATATTGCAGGTGTTACCCGCGATAGAATTTATGGCGACGCCGAATGGTGTGGTCATTATTTTACTTTGGTTGATACAGGTGGCTTAGATTTTGAAGAACAAGGTGAGATGCAAAAAAATATATTTGCACAAGCACAAATTGCAATTGATTTAGCAGATGTAATTTTGTTTTTTGTTGATGGAAAACAAGGGCTTACAAATAGTGATCAACAAGTTGCAGATTTTTTAAGAAAATGCAGAAAACCAGTAATTTTGGTTGTAAATAAATTAGATAATTTTGAAGTAGAAAATTCTTATGATTTTTATGCTTTAGGCATTAAAAAACTTTATGCTATTTCTGCAGAACAATCAAAGGGTTTAGGCGAGTTGTTAGATGAAATTGTTGCTTGTTTAAAATCAAATGCAGATTTAACAAAAGAGCCAACAGATGCAATAAAAATTGCAATTGTAGGCAAACCAAATGCTGGTAAAAGCAGTTTAACAAACCGTTTGTTGGGTGAAGAAAGATTGGTTGTTAGTTCTGTTGCTGGTACAACAAGAGATGCTATTGATACTCCTTTTAGGTACAATGGTAAAGATTATGTTTTAATAGATACTGCCGGAATGCGTAAAAAAAATGCAATTGAAGATGCAAGCATAGAAAGGTATAGTGTACTAAGGTCTATAGAAGCCGTAAAAAGAGCAGATGTAGTTTTAGTTGTTATTGATATAGATAAAGGAATAACAGAACAAGATATAAAAGTTGCTGGTTTTGTTCACGAACAAAAAAAGCCAAGTATTATTGTTTTAAATAAGTGGGACTTGGTAGAAAAAGATGATAAAACAATAAATAAATATAACCAAAAATTGCAAGAAGAGTTAAAGTTTATGGATTATTTTCAACCACTTTATATTTCTGCTTTAACAGGTCAAAGGGCAAATAAAATTATGCCACTTGTAGAAACTGTTTATGAAAATGCTTCAAAGCGTATTAAAACAGGCGTGTTAAATGAAATTATTCAAGAGGCAATTAATGTAAAACAACCTCCAAGCAAAAACGGACAAAGGTTAAAAATTTTATATGCAACACAAGCAAGTACAAATCCTCCAAACTTTGTTATTTTTGTAAACGATAAATCTATTATGCATTTTTCTTATTTAAGATATCTTGAAAACACAATAAGAAAATCTGTAGATTTTCAAGGAACACCTATTCAGATAACAGTTAAAAATCGTTCAGAAAAGGAAGAATAAATAATATGGAATGGTGGAAGTTTTTAGTTTTAATAGTTGGCTCCTACCTAATTGGCAATATCTTTTTTGCAAGAATTATTAGTAAAATAAAAAGATATGATATTTCTAAATCGGGTAGTGGAAACCCGGGAACAATGAATATGCTAAGAAACTTAGGTTTGGTTGTTGGTCTTTTAACTTTGGTATTAGATATGTTAAAAGGCGTAATACCAGCTTTAGTAGGTTATTATCTATTTGGAGGGGCATCAGCAGGTGTTAATGCATATATTGGTTTGTTTACTGGTGGTCTTTCAGCACTTGTTGGTAATATTTTTCCAATTTTTTATAAATTTAAAGGTGGTAAAGGGGCTGCCGTTGTATACGGAATGTTCTTTGCTGCAGAGCCAATATTAGGTTTAATTATTTTTGTTTTTGGTATACTTTATTTGTTGGTTTTTGATTATGCATCACTTTTATCTTTTACAATGATAACAATATTTACCGTTTATGAAGCATACTCTTTGGGGTTAATGTCTGGCAATGGTAACATTGTAATAAGTTGCTTGTTATTTGCAATATTCTTTTTAGTTTTCTTTGCTCACAGAAAAAATATTTTTCGTCTTCTTGTTGGAAAAGAAAACGGTGTTAATTTTAAAGGAAAATTAAAGGAATTTAAAGAAAAGAGATTGTCAAAATCTAAAAAAGAAGAAATAAAACAAAAAGAAATTGGTTAAAAATATTAAAAAATAAATAAAATATTAATTTATAAAAAAATAGGCAAATTTGCCTATTTTTTTTGTCGTTATTTATCATAATAATCTTTTAAAAAGCATATATTTTAGCATATATAATTTTACTTGGAGGAAAATTATGAGTTCGTATAAATTATATGAGGATATTGCAACCCGAACTTCAGGTGATATTTATCTTGGGGTTGTAGGTCCTGTTAGATGTGGTAAATCATCTTTTATTACAAACTTTGTTAATAAAATGGTTTTACCAAACATAGTTGATGAATATGATAAAAACAGAACATTAGATGAACTTCCGCAAAGTGCTGATGGTAAAACAATTATGACCACTCAGCCACATTTTGTGCCAAAAGAAGCTGTAAAAATTACTGTTGCAGATAACATAGATTTAAAAATTAAATTGGTTGATTGTGTTGGTTTTTCTGTAACAGGGGCTGAGGGCTTAGAAGAAAATAATAAACCAAGGCAAGTTAAAACACCGTGGAGTAAAGAGCCAATACCGTTTGAACAGGCAGCAGAAATTGGAACAAAAAAAGTTATAAATGAACACTCTACAATTGCAATTGTAATGACAACAGATGGTAGTTTTGGAGAACTTGAAAGAAACAGTTTTGTTGAAGCAGAACAAAAAACTATTGCAGAGTTAAAAAATAGTCAAAAGCCATTTGTTATTGTTCTTAATACAACAATTCCAGAAAGTGAAATTACTTTTAACTTATGTGAAACTTTGCAAAAAAAATATTCAGCACCCGTAATACCTGTTGATGTTATAAACTTAACAGAAGAAAATGTTGCAAATATTTTTCAAGGCATATTAAAAGAGTTCCCATTATATTCTTTAAGGGTAAGGTTGCCACAATGGATTCAAGCTTTGCCATATGAAGATAGTATTATTTGTGAAATTATTTCTGAGGCAAAAAATCTTTTAGATAATGCAAAGAAAATAGGTGAAATTGATGTTAATAAATCAATTTTTGAAAATAGCGAAAATTTTGAACAAATACTTGTAGAAAATATTGATATGGGGCAAGGCATTGTATATTTAGATGTAAAGCCAAAACCAGATTTATTTTACAAAGTTTTATCTTCTCAGTGTGGTCAAGAAATTAAAAGTGATTTCCATTTGGTATCATACTTAAAACAATTATCTTATGCAAAAATTGAGTATGATAAAATTAAAGAAGCTTTAATTCAGGTTGAAGAAACGGGGTATGGTGTAGTAAGCCCTAAAATGGAAGAAATGAAATTAGAAGAGCCAGAGGTTGTAAAACAAGGGTCAAGATATGGGGTAAGGTTAAAGGCAAGTGCTCCAAGTTTGCATATTATGAAGGTTGATGTTCAAACTGAAATAAGCCCTTTTGTAGGAACAGAACAACAAGGGGAAGATTTAGTAAAATATTTGTTAAAAGAGTTTGAAAATAACCCTCAAGGATTATGGCAAACAAATATGTTTGGCAAAAGTTTGCATAGTTTGGTAAATGAAGGGTTAAATAATAAAATTGTTCAAATGCCACTTGAGGCACAAAAGAAAATGAGAAAAACTTTAGGAAGAATTGTAAATGAAGGTAAGGGTGGAATAATTTGCATTTTACTTTAATTTGTAATTTTTAAAAAACATTTTAGTTTTTATAACATTAAGTTTAAAACTATAAGAGATTGTTTTTTATAAATTAATAAATATAATAAAAAACACTTAAAAAATATAACTTTTAAGTGTTTTTTGCTTTTTTTTTGTACAAAAAATGCTTTTTCTGTACAATTTTAAAAATTTAATTATCTATTTGAGTGGTCTTCTCCCCAAAGAGAAATTCTTCCTCTATGCATAATAGGAGAGATAATAAGCCAAATGGCACTAAGACCTACTAAGCAATAAATTATTCTTGAAAATATTCCTGTTGCTCCAAAAATTGCTCCAACAAGGTTCCAAGAAGCAAGACCAATAAGAAGCCAGTTAATGCCACCGATAATAAGAATAATCCAAGCAATGCAATTAAGAATTTTCATATGATAAAACCCCCTTTCACAAATAGTATGAGATGAAAATATTAAAATATTCAAACAATATTTTAAAAAGTGAAATATGATTAAAACCAAAAATGAAACATTGTTTAAAATAAAAATATAAATTTAAAAATTAATTCAATTTTTAAAAATAAATAATTGACATTGTTTTATTTATGTGATAAAGTTTATAAGCATTGGTAAAAGATTAACTTTAATCAGTGATTATAAATCTTTTGCGGGTGTAGCTCAGTGGTAGAGCTCCAGCCTTCCAAGCTGGCTGCGAGGGTCCGATTCCCTTCACCCGCTCCAAATTATTTTTAGTTTGGCAAAAGGTTGTTAATTTTTCAATGCAAAATATTTTGCTTATTGGCATGTTTCAGTAGCTCAGTTGGATAGAGCACCGCCCTTCTAAGGCGGGTGTCGGGGGTTCGAATCCCTCCTGGAACACCATTTTTGTTTATAGGAAGTTTAAGTTTTTATAAAAAAACTTTCTTCCTCTTAGCAAAAATTTTGGTGATCGTAGCTCAGTTGGCTAGAGCGCCAGATTGTGGCTCTGGAGGCCGTGGGTTCGAGTCCCATCTTTCACCCCATAAAAGAAAAAACCACCTTTATTAGGTGGTTTTTTTATGTTATATAGTAGATTATTAGTATATTTTAAAAAATTATTTAACCAAATTTAAATTACCATTAACAATAATTGGATTAAAGCCAATTAATTCATCTTTTAATATACCTTCTGGAATATCATTCATAAAGAAAATCTTTTTATTTAACCTAAAGGCATCGTAAATTTCTAAGAAAGTGGCTCCACCAATATAATTCTTTTGACCATTTTTATCGTAGTTTAAAACAAGAACAGCGTCCATTTCTTTTATAACTTCTTCACTATGTCTTATCATACTTGCTTTCCACTTAGCGTGTTCTGCTGTGCCACGAAAAGAACTTTCAGTATCAGGTGCGTCATAACAATTAGGCAAGGTTATAGTATGTCCATTTTCCTCTAATATAGGTTTAATATCTGGTATTTTATTATAAAAAGTTTTACTGCAAATTAAAAAAATTTTCATAATTTTATCCTTTTTTATTTTTTTTTGGCTGGGGTAGTAGGATTTTAACCTACGAATGTTGGAGTCAGAATCCAATGCCTTACCACTTGGCTATACCCCAAAGAAATAACAAAATAATTATGTATTTTTTTTAAATAAAAATCAATAAAATTTTACAAACAAAAAAAAGACATTGATTTTTATTTTTTATTGTGTTATTATTCCTGCGTATAGGAGAAAAGAAAAAAGTGAAAAAATTTATGCCTACAATTGAATATAAAGGAAATAAATTTGTGTCTAACGATTATCTTTGCGATAGACATATCCTTTTTTGCGCAGGTCATAATTTTAAAAAATCTCTTAAACTAAATAGTTTATATTTATAAATATAAAAATTTACAAGTTTAAATAATAATTAAAAATTCAAGACACTGTTGCAAACAATTTTTTAGCAATGGTGTCTTTTTTATTTTAAAAAAGAGGAGAGAAAAATGAATGTTATTGAAGTTAAAAATTTAAGAAAAGAATTTATAACAAATAAAAGGGTTATAAAGCCAAATGGTAAAAAATATTTATTTAAAAGACAAAAACAAATTAAAAATGCTGTAAATGATATCTCTTTTGAAGTAGAGGAAGGCGAAACCTTAGCTTTTATTGGACCAAACGGTGCAGGTAAATCAACAACAATTAAAATGCTTACAGGTATTTTATATCCAACTGGTGGAGAAATAAAAGTTTTAGGTTTTAATCCAAGTAAAGAAAGGGTAAAACTTTCTTATCAAATAGGTTCTGTATTTGGTCAAAAAGAGCAATTGTGGGTGCATTTGTCTCCATATGAAAACTTTAAATTTTTTGGTAGTATATATGATATTGAAAAAACAAAGTTGAGCGAGCGAATTGAAGAACTTTCAACAATCTTTGAAATAAAAGAATATATGCATCAACCTGTTAAGAGTTTAAGTTTGGGTCAAAGAATTAAATGTGAAATTGTTGCAAGCTTGTTGCATAATCCAAAAATGTTGTTTTTTGATGAACCAACAATTGGTTTAGACCCTATAGCAAAAGAAACATTACGCAAATTAATAAAAAAGATAAATAAAGAACTTGGAACAACAATCTTCTTTACATCTCACGATGTGGGTGATATAGAAGAAGTTTGTAAGCGAGTTATTATTATAAACAATGGCAAAATTGTTTTAGATGATAGTATGAAAAACTTAAAATATCATTATTTAAACAAAAAAATAGTAGATGTAAACTTAAAGAAAAATGTAAAAATAAAAGAAAAAGACGGAATAAAAGTATTAAAAGCAAAAGATACATTATATAAAATTGAAGTAGATATGAATAAAACAACTATTGATGAATTGATGAGTTTGTTTTCTACAGAAGATTTGCAGGATATTTCAATTTCAAGCACGCCACTTGAAGATATTATAAAGGATATTTATAGGGGGAAAGATGAATAAGTACTTAAATATATATGCAACAAGTTTTAAGCAAGAGAGTAAAACCTACGCAAACTCTCTTACTTCTGTTGTGTCTTTTGTAGTAATTATTTATATCTTTCAACAATTATGGCGTTTTATTTATGGTGGAAATGGTGGTGGAACATTAATTAATGGCTATACAATTAATATGATGATTTGGTATATGATTATGGCAGAAGTATTAATGTATTCTGTAAATGCTCGTGGTGTAACAAGGGCTTTTGGTAATGATATTAAATCTGGTAAGATTGCTTATCAATTAAATAAACCATATAACTACTATATGTACCAAGTATTTTCTCAACTTGGCGAAATTATGTGGAAGTTGGTTTTCTTGGTTCCAACAGGTATTATTATGGGACTTGTTTTATTGGGTCCTATACAAAACTTTAGTGTAATATATGTTTTGCCTTTAGCAATTAGTTTATTGCTTGCAGTTGTTTTAACGGCTGTTATATATGGAACTGTAGGTTTGTTAACATTCTGGATAGAAGAAGCAACTCCATTTACTTGGATTGTTCAAAAATTTCAAATGTTGTTTGGATTATTCTTTCCACCAGAATTCTTTCCAACTTGGTTGCAACCAATAATAAATTACAGCCCTGTATATGCTATGATGAGTGGTCCTTGTAAACTTATGGCAAGTTTCTCTTGGGATTTATTTTTAAATGTATCTATTTCACAAATTGTATATGTTGCATTTTTTATTTCTCTTGGACTTTTAATTTATAAATTAGGAACAAAGAAGGTGAATGTAAATGGGGGTTAAGAATAATTTTAAATTAATTTTTAGTTACTATAAATTAAACATTAAAAAAGAGTGGAAATATAAACCATCTTTCTTTATGCAAATTGCTATGATGATTTTAAATGACTTGTTTTTTATAATTCAATGGTACATAATCTTTAATCTTGTAGATAATATAGGTGGTTATGGGTTTAACGAAACTATGTTGTTATGGGCAATTGCTGCAGGTGGTTTTGGTGTTTCTCATGCTTTCTTTGGTGGGGCATGGAATATAAAAGATATTGTTTACGAAGGTAAGTTAGATGTTTATTTAACTCAACCTAAAAATGTTTTACTTAATGTTGCTTGCTCTGCAACAGATGTTTCTGCTATAGGAGATATATTTTATGTTTATGTAGTATTATTTTTAATCAATGCTCATTGGTATTGGTTTTTAGTTATAATTCCTGTTATAATTATGGCTGGTTTAATTTATGTAAGTGTGTATGTTACATTTGTTTCTTTATGCTTTTATATAAAAAGGGGAGATGCTGTGGCAAAATCAGTTGAAGGTACTATGAATAAGGCAGCAAATTATCCACCTGCAATTTACAATTTTGTTGTAAGGGGTTTGTTTTTCACTTTAATTCCTACATTCTTCTATACATTTATTCCTGCCCAATACTTTTTTTTAACGCCAAATGTTTGGTGGATATTAATAAGTGTTGTTGTTACAGTTTTATGGGTTGTGTTGGCATTTGTGTCTTTTAAAATGGGCTTAAAAAAATATAACTCAGGCAACTTAATGGGTGGTAGATTATAAAATAAAAAAGGTGTTTAGCTAATATACTAAACATCTTTTTTTTTGTAGTTTTTACTTAATTAGTATTAAGATTAAAAAAACTTTAAAAACAAAACAATTATAATATTGTTAAACCGTTTTCTTCACCAAATTTAAGGTTTTCTTCGTCCCATACAGAGCATTGAACTTCACCAATATGTCCTTTTTTTAATATGTACATACAAAGACGAGATTGACCAATACCACCACCAATTGAAAGTGGGAGAGTGCCAGCAATAATATCTTTGTGAAATTGAAATTTTAATTTTTCTTCTTTTTGAGATTTTTTAAGTTGTTCTTGCATACTATCAGCATCAACTCTTATTCCCATTGAAGAAAGTTCAAAAGCTCTGTGTAAAACTGGGTTGTAAACTAATAAATCTCCATTTAATTGCCAGTCGTCATAATCAGGGGCTCTTCCATCATGTGGCTCACCGTTTGAAAGTTTATCGCCAATTTGCATTATAAAAACTGTTTTGTATTTTTTACAAATTTCGTCTTCTCTTTGTTTTGGTGTTAAATCTGGATAAAGTTGTAGTAATTCTTCACTTGTAATAAAAAAAGGTTTTTTCTTAAACTTAATATCAATTTTTTTATAAAGTTTTTTAATTTTTTGGCAAGTTTGGTCAATTGCATCACAAATTGCAACAACTGTCTTTTTAAGATATGGTATGGTTCTGTCTTTTTTAGTAATAACTTTTTCCCAATCCCATTGGTCAACATAAACAGAGTGAAGTTGATCTAAATCTTCATCTTTTCTTATAGCGTTCATATCTGTATATAAACCACTGTCTTCCCAAAAACCATATTTTTTTAATGCCATTCTTTTCCATTTTGCAAGAGATTGAACAATCTCTAATTTTTTTGTTTTTGCTGTTTTAATTTCAAATTCAACCTTTTTTTCTACGCCACTTAAATCGTCGTTTAAGCCAGATTCTTTTGTTACAAAAAGTGGGGCAGAAACTCTAAGTAGGTTTAGGTTTTTGCAAAGGTGTTGTTGAAAAGTATCCTTTATATACTTAATTGCTCTTTGTGTTTGAAAACCTTTTAAACTTCTATATTCCTTTTTATCAATTTCGTAAAACATTTTTAATATCTCCTAATTTTATGT
>JAFQFI010000032.1 GCA_017398655.1 Clostridia bacterium | reverse complement strand
TTGATAATTAGTAATATAATTAATACTATCATCATCTTGTTGTTGATTGTTTAATATTTTAGATTGTTCATCTCTTTGGTTATAAATACCATAAATACCATTAATAAAGCCATTATCGTTATAACCAACCATACCACCAACATTTACATAATAACCTTGTTCACCAATTTCAGTTTCTGGATCAAGTGTATGTTTTTTATCAGAAACAACAATATTTCCACTAACAGGGTTGGTTGATACCATATATGTTTTTGCAAAATTTGGTATAGCATCTTTTTTAGACATTATTCCACTTGGAGAATTAATTTCAAGGTTAAAATCGCTACTATGGTTATTGTCGTTATCACTAAAGTTAATAACAAGACCTCCACCAAGAGCAACAGAAGACATATTATAACCTACAACGCCACCAATATTTGCATTTTTATTAGTAAGAGAAACTCTAAATGTATTAATTTTTACAGCACAATTTACAATCACGCCGTTGTTTGTACCAGCAATAGTACCAATATTTATTGTTTCGTCAATAACAGTACTTGGAACTGTATAGTTATATAAATTAATAGTAGAAATTTCCAAGTTTAAATTCATAACAGCACCATAATATTGTGTACTATTTGAAATTGTTTCAAATAAACCAACATTTGCGCTATTAACTGCATTAATTTTTAAACCAGAAATTTTAAAATAAGTTCCACCTTCAATATTTGTATTGTATCCATTAAGAGAACCTGTAAAGCCCTTTATTGGAGACCAATTTGAAATTGAAGCAATACTAATATTATTACCCAAAACATAGTGCTTTGTAGGCGAAGAATTAATTTCAATTAATTGATTAACATCTTCAATAACATAAGGATTTTCTTGAGTACCATCAGTAATTTCAACAAGAAGTTTTACATAAACTTCACCTTTTGAAGAAGAAGTCATACTATCTCTTGCAAAAATTAAAACATAGAAATATCCAGCACGATTTTGACCAATATTTAAAACAAAAGAATCTTGTCCATTTGTAATAATTGAATAATCTGTTTGTTTTGCATAATATAAACTTGCAAAATCAGCAGTTTCATCTAAATCGAGAAGTTCTTTGTCACTATTTGATTTATAAATTTGAACTACCAAATCATCAACCAACACTTCATTTTCAGAAGGTAAAATAGATGTGTTAATAGTTAAACTTTTACTATTTTGAGTTGATAAATATAAAACTTTATGACCATCATCATCGTTTTCTGAATTTTTTACACTTCTTTGTGTAGAACCTTCAAAAACACTTATATTAATATTTTCTATTTGTGGAGCTTTATAAATATTTACTGTGCAATATAAAATTGCAGTTCTACCAAATTCTTCTACATAAACAACAACTTGAACAATTGCTCTTTCTTCATTTTCATTTAAGAAAGCAGTGTATATACCATTATTTCCAACAAGATTATCATTGTTGTTTGATAAATAAAATCTTACATTAGAATTATCATTGGCAATATTTGCATCTTGTGGATAAACTAAAACATTTATTGCAACTGTTGCCAAATCTTTATACTCATAGCCAAGAGTATTGTAGTCATATACATTAACAATTCTCTTATCAAGTTTAATTGATGTTGCAGGAACAAATACTTCTAAAACAAAAGTTTTTGTTTCTACATTACCACCCCATTGATAAAAACCATTTTTACTTTCAAAACTATAATAGAAAAACTCTATTGTAATTGTTGTAGAACCTTTAGTAATTGTTCTTACCATACCTGTATTTTGATTTATTTCTACAATACCTTGCTCTGAAGAATTATATTTTATTGAATAAACTGCAGAATCATTTGGAGCAACTTTATGTACAATATTAAAAGAACCGTTTACTTTAGCACTTGCATATTCATTGCCTAATCTATTTAAATAATTTTGAGCAATAATATCTTTGCCATAACCTTGTTCTAAATCAATTTCTACAGTAGAAAAAGCTTTAACAATTTTTACATCTATTTGAGTTTTAAAACCATTTTCTGCTGAGAACACAATAGTTGTTGTTCCAATTTTTGTACCAACAATACTTAAAATACCTTTAATTTCGTGGTTAACATCAGTATCAGTAAGTTTTTTAAAGTGATCTTTGTATGTGTCTACATCCAAATTAAAAACTTTAATAAAATCGCTATCAACAGAAACTGAAATATTATCAACAACATAAAGATTTGTTAAGAAAGCAACCAAAGTTCCTTGTGAAGCAGTTAAATTTTCACCTTCATTAACTTGAAGAACTAATTTGTTATACAAAGGATTTGTAGAAGATTCACCATTTAAAGTATAAAAATCTTCACTTTCGTCTGTGTTAACAATTTTTGATTTAACAACAACATCTTCAACACCCTTAACTGTTTGAGCAGTAATTTGAGTTGTTAAGTTTGTTAAAGTTGTTACTTTTGTATCATTTGGAGTAATAATTTGATTATCATAAGTTGTAATTGTTGAAGCTATGATATTTTCAAATTTAAAAATAAAATTTACGCCATTAGCCAAGTTTGAACTTGAAGCTTTTATATAAAAATAATTTTTAGCATTTTTAGAAAGATCAAGAGTAAAATAATAATTTGTTTTTGTTGATGTAGAAGTTTCAATAATTTCTTTAGTTAAAATAACTCTGTTATATTGAGTGTCGTAAATTTCAAAATATTTTGAAATTTCTAAACCAGAATTTGAACTATCAGAAACATAAACTCTTACTTTTTTATTTTCATCTTTAATCTTAGAACTAACATTTCCTGAAGATAATGTTAAGTTAGCACTTATTTTTGTACCATATGATGAATGTCCATCACTATTACCATAAACATCATAAACTTTTATCACTTCAGATGTGTCAAAAACTTTATCATCTTGCATCAAAGAAATTTGAGCAGGAATAGCAGTTGACTCTATAACAATCTTATTATTTTTTGCACTATCTGTTAATTGTGCAAGTTCTTCACTTGATAAAGATTGTAAATATTCTGAATACATTTTAGAAAAACTATATTCAAGTTTGTTAGAAAAATTTGTAAACTCAACAATAAAATCTACATATGCAAAACCAGAACCACCATTTGCAATTAATCTAATATCAGTTTTATAACCAATAACTTGTCCTGTTAAAGAATCTGACATAGTTGTTAAAGTTTCAGGAACAGAAACCCTTACAACATTGTTATCACTTGTTAAAGTTTCACCATTAACAACCATACTACCAGTTGTTGCAGAAATTTTTACATTTGCTTTAGTTAAAACAGTAAACTCAACATTTTCATAATTGTAATTGTATGTTTTTTCACCAATTGTATAAGTTTTATCAGAATTTAAATACAAAGAAGCAGATAGTTTTGAATCTTTATCTCCATCTGAATCATAATCAGCAAAAACAACTTGTCCACCAGCAAAAGAAATATCTTCTAATGCAATTGGTTTAACTATTGAAATATCAGTTTGATCTTTTAACTTGTTATTGCTAAAAATTTTCTTAATAAGATTATCTTTTTCGGTTGTACCAAGAGTTGTATCATTTTGAATTTCATTAATATCAAGTTTACCAATTTCTTCATCATATTTTTCTGATACAACTGTTAAATTAATAGAACCTTCAACTTGTTTATTTAAAACAGATAAAGTGTTGTTTTCAAGTTTAAATGCAGCAATTTCAACTTCATCTAAATTTTTGTAGTAATAATTTAAGGTGTTTCCTTCTTTTAAATAAAGGTTATAGGTGTTTCCTTCTAAATCTGTGTAAGTATTTAATGTAAAAGATATTCCCTTTTCATTTGTTTCATAAGGAGCAGTTGGATCTAAACTTACATAAGTTAGGCAATCTTTACCAGCAAGATTTAAATCGTTGCCATATGTAAAACCTAAATTATCAGTTAAATAAATTTGCTCAACAGGCAAAAGAACTTTTAAGTAAATATATTCACTTCTTCTTGAAGTTTCAACAGATTCTACTTTAATTTTAAACAATTCTCCATAAGATGGAGCAACTGCCTTAAAAGTTGCTTTTGAACCCTTTTGTGTGTTTGATGATGAAATTTTATGAACAGATTCATCATTAATTGATGTAAAAACAAGTGAAGTACTAATATCACTTGAACATGTTACAGATGCATCTATAGTAAATTCATCATTGTACAAAACTTGATAGTAATCAAATTTACCATCACCGTTTTCATCAATTTTTTCTATTGTCTTCCCCGGAGTTGTTGAAGCAACAGAATTAATACTGATTTTTAAGTCAGCATATCTGTCTTCGCTACAAGCATAAAAAACGCCTGTAAAAACAAACATTAAAACAGATAAAAATAATAATACCTTTTTCATAATGACACCTAACCTTATTATGTCAAATTTTGTTATTAATATAATATAAATATTACATTATAACTAATTATATTTTAAAACTAAGTATTATGTCAATAAAAATGCATATAAAAAGCATTGTTTTTAGGTGTTTTTTTTAACATATTTTTTGTAATAAAAAAGTGTTTTTTTACATTTATTTTTTATTAAAAAATAATGTTTTTTTTAATTAAAGTTATTACAATTTTTAACTATTTTTTTGTGTTTTTTATTGTAAAATTATCTATTTTTTAAACAAAAAAAGTATACCTTTTTTTATTATTTTTATAAAAATTTAATAAAAATTTTTTTGTGTTAAAAACTCTTTTTATACTTATTTTTTGTCGCTTGCCCACCTCTAATATGTCTTTGAGATAAGTTGTATTTTAACAATTTGTTAACCTTTTTATAAAGAGAAAAACTTATTTTTTTTAGTCGCACAGACAAATCATAATGAATTGTACTTTTTGACACACTAAAAGTTTTTGTCATACCCCTAACTGTACTTTTATTTTTAATAAAATATTTTGCTTCCAAATAAACTCTTTTTTCAATATCTTTACTCATAAAAAATCCTTTATGATAAAAGATATGAAGAATTTTGGCTAAATATGTCTTTTTTTTATAATTTAATTAAAATAAAAAAACAACAAGGTTCCCCTTGTTGTTAATTTTTTTTGAAAAAACAAAATTATTTTTTATCAGCGCCAACTGTTTCATCAATAAAGTTTGCAATATCGCCAACAGTTTTTAAACCTTCAGCTTTATCATCTGGAACGCTAATGTTAAATTCTTCTTCTAATGCCATAAGCATTTCAATCATATCAAGAGAATCTGCACCCAAATCCTCAACGATTTTTGAATTTTCATTAATTTTATTTACTTCAATATTAAGTTGGTTAGCCAACATTTCTTTTACTTTATCAATAGTCATAAAATAAATTTCCTCCAATTATTGTACAGCAAATTATACAATAAAAAAGAATTTAAGTAAAACAAAATTTTATATTTTTTTTAATACTATATTTGTCAATAAAACTTTATATTAAAAAATTATTTATCGCCAGTATTTAAATATAAATTAGGATCCACTTTTACATTGTCAACTAAAACTTCAAAGTGAAGATGAGCTCCATCAGCACTTTCACCTTTTGCAGAAGTTGAAACTTTTCCAATAACTGTACCTTGTTTTACCTTATCTCCAACCTTAACTTTTACATCTTCAGCAAGAGACGAATATACAGTTTGTAAAGATTTATTGTGTTTTATTGTTATAATTGTTCCCTTTAAGTAATTATTTTCAACACTAACAATTTCACCAGCCATAACAGCCATAACATCAGAATCATCTGAAGATTTAATATCAACTGCTTTGTGAGATTCCCATTGTTTTAATGTTGAATTATATTTTAATGAAGTGTTTGAAAAATCTTTAACAATAACACCATCTTTAACAGGCATAATAAAAGATACTGTGGTTGGAGCTGATGTTTGAACCGTTTGATTTGTATTTAAAGAAACATTCATACTTGAGCTATAAGCAACAATACCTATAACAGCAATTGCCAAAGCCAATACCCCTCCAAAAACCATTAACCTTTTAAACCTAATAAAAAAATTTTTAATCCTTTCTTTGTAAGACATTTTTTACCTCCTACAAAAATTGTTGCCAGACAAAAATTTTTTAAACATCTTTTTAAAATGAAATATAAATCATAGGGTAACCCACTGTTATTAAGTTTTCTTCCAAAACAAATTGAAAGTTTACTTTTTTATTTTTTAAAATTTTATACTTATTAAAAAGGTTAGAGTAAAAAAAATATATTGATTTGTCCTTATATTTTTCATAAAAAACTTGTTTTGCATTTATTTTATATATAATATTATTCAAAGTATTTTTATCTCCAACAAAATAGGCATGAAAATACTCTATGGCACAAAAATCAAATTTTTTACAACTATTTTTAAACCTTATTAAAGTTTTGCTTCCGTTTTTTATAAAAGTACAATCATTTATTTTGCTTTGCATAGTACTATATATTTCTTTGTTTTTCGTATTGTCTACAACATAACAATACTCTACATTATTATATTTATTAAACAAATAATAAAAGTCATCAACTAAGCGATTATATGTAAAAATTGATAATAAAAAAACGCCAATAAAAAATATGTATATATGTTTCATAATAAAATTATTTACAAAAAAAATAATAATAAACATATTTTTAACTTATTATTAATTTAACTTGCATGCAAATTTAAAATAAAAAAAGTTTGATATTAAATCAAACTTTTTATTTTTCTAATTGTTTATTTTGCTTAGCTTTACGCTTTGCTCTTCTTTCTCTTATTCTATATTTTAATCTTTCACGATAAGGCATCAACCAATACTCTTTATATTTTTTAAGACGCTTATCACCTATAACATAATCATATGTTAATAAACCTAAACCTTGAATAATGTAAATATAGAAAGCTAAAATTCTCCAAATGATAAGAGCCCAAACTTGTGCTCCAGTTGCAAAAAGCGAGCCATATAAAACTGTAAAACTAAGGTCTGCTGTTCCAACACCCATAGGTATTGGATTGAAAGCTGAAGACAAGTCAACCATAACAGCCATTGTAATAATTGTAACCCACATATTTGGGTCCCAACCATTAAATGAACAATAAATTAAGTATGGCATTGAATACCAAGACAAGAAGTAAACTATAGAACAAACAACATTTATAAATATAACCCAAAAAGATTTACTATATTTTCTTGTTGTTGCCTGCCAAGAGTTAACTGTTTTCATAGCAGTTACAAATGTTTTTTTATAATCTTTTATAAGCTTGAACTTGCCAATTTTTATTTTATCTAAAAATCTAAGTATGCCAATTATAAGACCAGCACCTGCCCTACGATTAAAAGATATAAACATAACAATAAAAATTAATCCACCACAAATACAATAACCAATCCAACTTAAGGTTGTTACAAGTCCACCAGCAACGCTATCCGTTACAGAAACAATTGAATCTGAAAATAAATTTCCAAACAAAACAATAGAAATACCAATAAAGTAAATAATTTGATAGAAAATATATTTACCCATTGCAATAGAAACACCTTCTCCTGCTTTTATGCCATATTTATTGGTATAAAAAACTTGGAAAGGTTGACCACCCGTACTAAGAGGAGTTATTACATCATAATGTCTGCCAATAGTGGCAACTTTATAAGATAATCTAAATCTAAAATTACCAGTTGCTTTATGTATTAAAAAACTAAATTTCGTGGTATCCATAAGCATACACAAGAAAAAAGTTCCAATAGCAGCAGCTATAAACCACCAATTTGCATCAAAAATTGCAGCAAGGGATTCAAGTGGATTTTTTTCTTTTGCAAGTTGTACCCACAAAACAATAACAATAACAGCAATATTTAGAGCAAAATACAAAAAGTTTAATAATCTTTTCTTTTTAGGATTTTTCTTGTGTCTTGCTTTTGTCTTTTTTACATGATCTTCTCGTTTTTCATTTTCTTTTGCTAAAGCTCGTTCACAACTTAAAATAGACACAAAATAATTATCATCATCACTTAAATTTGCGCCATAATTTTTTCTTAATTTTCTTATTTTAGTTTTTTTGTATAATATGTTTTTTAACCTTGCCTCTTCCACAATAGGCAAATGTCTTTTTTTAGGAGGATTTTCTTTATCTACTAATTGGTCTGTATTTGTTTCTCTTGGTTTTTTGCCAGCATTTTCATTTGCCAAAGCAATACTTTCTTCTTCAACATTTAAGTTTTTATTAGCAGCCATTATTCCTCCTTTTTAGTATTCTAATTTATATATTAAAACATATCAGAAAAATTATCCGGATTGTATTGTGTGCCTTTCTTGTTAGTATCTAAAATTTGTTGTTGATAATTTGAATAGTTATCTTTTGATAATTTATCAAAAACAAATTCAAAAATATTTTGATTATATGCAACAGATGTTTTTACATTTGAAAGTTTTTCATAAACATTATCTTTATTTATTGTATCACTTACAACATTTTGTAATTTTCCTGTAAATAAAACAATATGATATCCACTATAGTTTGATGCTTCTTCAAGGAATGGAGCAGAAATTGCACCTGCATAACCAACACCATTTGGGAAATATAATGTTACATCATTATTATAATCAGCTTTTACTTCTAATGGTTCTTCACTTACTACACCATTATTATAAAGTTTTCTTACAACTTCTGTAAAACTTTTAACCATTGCAGAAGTTTGAGTTCCAACCACATAATCAAATTTTGCATTTAAAATACCATTATCTTGGTTGAACTTATAAACATATTCATCAAAAATATTTACAACTTGTTCTAAATATTGTTCGTTAGTATAACCAACTGTTGTTTTTGTTTGAATATCAAATAAAAGATTACTGAACAATTCATCTACATAAGTAGGGTTTTCCGATACAGTTTCCTTTCCTTCTTCATCATAACTTCTTTCATAAGCAGGAGTATTTGATTGTGCTTTGTATTCAGCCAAAATTGTATCTAAGTTTTCTTGTAAAAGTTTATTTTCTTTTGCTTTTGCAATATCGTCAGTTTGATCTTTACTAAATTTAACTAAAATATGCATACAAGTAAGTAATTTTTCATCATCAGTTGGATTTCCATAATAAAAGAAATTTTCTCTTGAAGTTGTGTTTGTAAGAGTATTGTAGAAAGAATTTAATTTATTATCCAAATTAGCAATATTATTTTTGCCATATGACATATTATACAATTCTTGGTTTGAAGAATAAATTTGTGAGTATTTTTCTACTACTTTTTGCATTGTTGCATCATTTATATAATAAGAAAGATTACCTTCCCCATCAATATAAGGATCTAAACCAAAATTTTCTGTATAAATTAATTCAAACTTTTTAAGTTTTGCGTTTTCAATATTTGTTTTGTAAGCTGCTTCAAGTTCTCTGTTAAAAACAGCGTTATCAGACATATCGCTATAATTATAACCAGATTGAGCTTTTTTAAGTGCTGTAATATATTTGTTCCAAACAATTGTTTCGTAATCCTTATTAGAACTTCTTAATTTAAGCTCATAATCATAAACAGAAACATCTTCAGGAACATAATCATTATTGCCTTCAGATTTTTTTACAATTTTTCCATCAGAATTTTTTTCAAATTTTGATTGATAAACTTCTTTTGCAGCATATTCTGCAGTAGCAGAATCTTCCTCTTCTGTTGACAAATCAGTTGAAGATAAACCTAAATCTTTCTTAACTTCTTCTACAAAATTATTGATTGAAGAGTCAATATAATCCCAAGTTTCTTTAATAACAACATATTTTTCACTATCTGTAAGTTTATATCTTGCATCTGTTTTTGCTAAAGAATCTACATAACCAAGAAGATATTGTCTATTAATTAAATCATCAATAGTCATTCTTAAAGCTTGTTCTCTTGTATGACCATAATAGTTGTCATAATAATAGCCAGAACTATTATAAGCATTAATTAATTGTTCTCTTGTAATTTCAATATCACCAGATGTAGCAACAACTGCGTTTAAACTATTGTAATTGTTTGTATCAAACAAATTACAACCAGTAAAAATTGATAAGCATGAAAACAAAAACATAAGTAGTGTTGCAATTTTCTTTTTCACTGTTTTAAACTCCTAAAAATTTTTATTAAATATAAAAAAACCTTATATAATTTAGGTTAATTTATAATAAATTTTCTTTTATAATTTTTGCCATAAAATGGGCAGAACTAAAAAGAATATAATATAAGCAAGATACATTATACAATAACAAAAATATAAAATCAATTATTTATTTTTAATTTGCAAACAATTAATTAAAAAATTTAATAAAGATTGTTGGTATTTTAATATGTCACTTTGCTTACGCAAGGTAATTATTGGCAACTTTTCTTGTGTTAAAACAAAATCTACAGTAGTTTTTGACAAAAACTCATAATATTTTGTAGAAAGAACATCATCATAAAATGTAATTTTTGCATTAAATTCATCAATTTTAATGCTTTTAACTTTAAGTTGTTGTGCCAAATTTTTAATTAAACCCACTGTACACAATTGTTCAACTGGTTTTGGAAGAGAACCATATATATTTTTAGTATTTTCAATTAACAAGTTATAATCTTCTAAAGAAGACAATTTGCTAACTTTAGTATAAAAATCTATTCTACTTTCGTTTTGAGAAATATAAGTGTTTGGCAAATATGCATTTAAGGCAATATCAATTTTTATTTCTTTTAACTCTTCAACCTTCTCACCTTTAATTTCACTTACGGCTTCGTTTAACAATTTTACATACATATCATAACCAACTTGTTCCATATGACCATGTTGCATTTTACCTAAAACATCACCTGCTCCCCTAATTTCAAGGTCACGCATAGCAATTTTGTAACCACTGCCAAAATCAGAAAATTCCATAATGGCGTCAAGTCGTTTATAACTATCTTCTGTTAATGTTTTATTTCTTGAAAAACTAAAATAGGCATATGCTTCAATATTACTTCTGCCAATTCTACCTCTTAGCTGATAAAGTTGACTTAAACCAAGTTTATCAGAATCTATTACAAAAAGTGTATTGGCATATGGCAAATCTATACCATTTTCAATTAAAACTGTACTTATTAAAATTTGAGTTTTTCTTGAGTACAAATCATAAATTGCACTTTCAAGCATTTTAGGACTCATTTGACCATGAGCAAGACCAATATTAACATCAGGTAAAAGAGATTTTATATGAGCATAAAAATTTGTAATGCTTTCTACCCTATTATAAACAATTAATATTTGGCCATCTCTTTCAAGTTCTTTTTTGCAAGCATTTACCAAAAGATTGTCTGAATAATCAATCACTGCAGTATTTATTTTTTTTCTTTCCTTTGGAGGAGTTGATAAAAAACTTACATCTCTTATACCCACCAAAGACATATAAAGTGTTCTTGGAATTGGTGTAGCCGATAAAGTTAAAACATCAACAGATTTTTTTATGTTTTTAAGTTTTTCTTTATCTTCAACACCAAAGCGTTGTTCTTCATCTAAAATAATTAAACCTAAATCTTTAAATTTTACATCATTACTAAATAATCTGTGAGTACCACAAATTAAATCTATTTTTCCTTCTTTTAGGTCGTACAATATTTTATCTTGTTCTTTTTTTGTTTTAAATCTATTTATAGATTGAACATTAACCATAAAATTTTTAAGACGACTTAACGCAGTGTTATAATGTTGCTCACAAAGAATTGTGGTTGGACAAATTATTGCAACTTGTTTACCATCTTGAATTGCTTTAAAGGCAGCATTTAATGCAACCTCAGTTTTGCCAAAACCAACATCACCACACAACAAACGGTCCATAATTTTACTACTTTCCATATCACGCTTTATATCTTTAATTGCCTGAACTTGGTCTGGTGTATATGGATATGGAAAAGAATTTTCAAACTCTGTTTGTAAGTAAGTATCTTTTGAATATTTAAAGCCCTTTGTATTCATTCTTTCAGAATATACTTTAACCAAATCAAAAGCCATTTCTTTAATGGAATTTTTAACTTTTTGTTTTACTTTAAAAAATTCTGTTCCACCAATTTTATTACACTTTGGAGTTTTCTCTCCAACAAAAGCAGAAAGCATATCTGCGTTCTCGCTTGGCAAGTATAAAACATCTCCATCTTTATACTCAATAACTATATAATCCCTAAAAACAGATGTTATTTTTAAGTTTTTTATGCCAACGCACTTTCCAACACCATGAATTTGGTGTACAACATAATCTCCAACTTTAGGTAAAAACTTTGGTTTATCTTGTACAACTTCTTGCGTTTGTGACACTTGTAAAACTTGGTTATTATTTAAAAATTTACTACCTATTAACACAAATTTTTCCATTTCGAAATTAGCTGAAAATGGAATATTTTTTTGTGTAATATTTATCTGCCCTGTTTGAATATCTTTAAGCGAAGAAATTTGATTATATTTTAACCCTTCATCATCAAAAAATGTTTTAACTTTGTTAAGCGTTAAAGGTAATCCACAACACAATACAATAGTAGATTTGTTTTTATTTAAAGAACAAACATCTTCAGTAAGTTCTACAAAATGGTTTTGATATTTTTTATTTGCAGAACATAAAAAGTTTACAACAAACTCGTTTTCAAATAATTTGTTTTGAGATAGTAAACGAGCAAAAGCAATAAGTTTAAAATCTAAAATTCTTTTTAAAACATCTTTTTTTGTAAAATAAAACTCTATAGTTTTTGGTAAAAACTCGCCCTTTAAAGATAAATCTAAAAAGTTTTCTAATGTTTCATCTTCAAAAATTTTAAGTTTATCAGAAATCAATTTTGGCTCGTCAATAAAAACAACTGCTTCATTTTGATTTATATAATCTAATACACTGGCATTAAAATAATTGCAAAAAGGCAAAAAGAAAACAGAAGATAAACTTGATAAATTATTATCTAAACAATCAAATTGATTTGAAACAATATTAGATATTCTAAGCATACTTTCTGCTGGCAAATCTAATTTAGATAAATTTTGTTCTACATTTATTTTTAATTCTTCTTTATCTATGTTAGAGATATTAAAAAATGTATTACAAAAAATTTCTACTTCTTTTAAATCTTTTTCCTGTTTAAAATTTACTGGGTCAAAATAGTTTATTTTTTCAACTTCAGTATCAAAAAAAGAAACCCTTATAGGTTTATCTAAATTTACTGGATATATATCAAGTAAATCTCCCCTAACAGCAAACTCACCTTTATTTGTAACCATTTCTTGGTTTATATAACCAATAGAAACAAGTTTGCTTGAAAGATCTTTTATAGAATAATCTTCTCCAACTTTTATAACTTGTTGGTTATTTAAAATATATTCTAAGGAAGGAACTTTTTGAAAAAGTGTAAAAGGAGACAATAACAAAACATCATAATCTCCTTTTGCTAAGCGTGAAACATTAATATAATAATCCTTAAAAATTTTAGAAGATTTTTCTCCAACAGAAATCATTAAAGGCAATGCCCCACACAAAGAAACAACCCTTTTACCAAGGGCTGAAAGTTGAAGAGAATAATCTTTAATAGTTTCTTCGTTATTAACAATAATTACAGTTTTTTGCGTGAATAAACTTGGTAAAAAGTATTTTTCACCATCATTTAAACCACTTATCGTGCTATATTTATAATTATTTAACTCTGATAACCTTTTTAAAATATTATTCATTTTTACCTATATTCATTAAAACTTTTTCTATTGCCTCTTGATAACAAGAAGAAATTAAAGTTTTACTTTCATCATCAATTTTACTTAAAACATAATCTTTTAAATCTATGGTTTTATCATTTCCTGCACCAATCTTTACACGCTTAAAATTTTCACTTTTAAGTTGATGTACAATATTTTTAAGCCCGTTATGTGTACCACCACTGCCCTTTTCACGATATCTTGTAGTACCTTTTGGTAAATCAATATCATCACAAACAACAATAACATCTTCCGGATTAATCTTATAAAAATCTACAAAATATTTAACAGCTTGCCCACTTAGGTTCATATATGTTAATGGCTTTACCAAAAAAACAATTTCATCTTTATATTTTGTTTGGCAATACAAAGCATTTCCTTTAGATTTGTTAATAGAAACACCAAACTTTTTTGCCAACAAATCAACAACTTCAAAACCAAGATTATGGTAAGTGTTTACATATTCCTTGCCCGGATTTCCAAGACCTACAATTAACTTCATTTTAATTTTCTTCCTTTTTATTTGATTTATTAGCAAAAGGTCCTATATTAGAGTTTTCTTCTATTTCTACATTATTTAAAACAGAATAAAATATTTTACTGCCTTTTTTAATAATGCAATTGTCTATAATATTATTTTCTTTAAGTTCAACATTTTCTTCTATTTTTGTTTCACCCTTTAAAACATTATTTGAAGCAATTTTTACAAATGGTGCAATTTCCACTTGGTAATCAATATATGTTGAGTTTATATCATCAATTATAACTTTGTTTTTTAAATGTTTTTCTATTATTCTGTTTTTAATTTGAAATTTTGCTTGTGATAATGTTTTGCTATTAAAAACAACAAAGAACTCTTCTTTATTTATAAAAGCAGGTTCTGCAGTTTGTTCTATTTTATTGTTTAAAAAGTTTTGAGATTTAACAATAAATCCTCTTGGAAATTTACAAAAATCTATTTGTTTTGTTGTAGCATAATCTAAACAGTCAAGAACTGTTGTTGAAGTTAATAAAGGAGTATCAGAAAATAACACAATTGTATAATCTTCATCTTTTATATATGGCTTTATTATTTCTAAAGGATTGTCTTTTTCTTCTAAATTTACAAAAGAGCAATCAAAGTGAGATACACAATCTTTAACCCAATCCTTCATTTGTTTGCCTGATAAAGATAAAGAATAGCCATTATCTTTCAAACGACTATTTTCTACTAATAAAACAATTGCATTTACTTTATATTCTTGTGGAGTTTCAAATTCAAACTCTGTTAATATTTCTGATGATAAAACAAATTCGTTCATAATTATTTATATGATAATTTTTAAATTTCCTTTTGTCAATATTTTAAAATTTATAAATCTTCTTCAGTTAAAATTATACTATCAAAAAATTTTTCTTGAAAATTAATTTCTTTTGCCATCTCTTCTTTAGTATATATCTTATTGCAAGAAGAAGCAATTGCAATAAGTTTATCTTCATTGTCATTGTTTCTTTTAACAATTGCCACAACTTTACAATTAATATAATCTTTTGGTTCTTCTTCCCCTAAAACATAGACATCAATTTCTTCCCCATCACCGGAGATAGTATTTTCAATATATCCATAATTTATTGGGTAAACAATTTCTTTGTATTTTGGGTGAACAGAATTTTTAGGTCTATCAATTTTTGCTATTATTTTTTTGTTTAGAAAATCTCTTAACATTTTTATTCCTCTTTCTTATATCTTTAAAAAAATTTTTAATTAACTGACTACACTCTTCTTGCAATAAACCACTTTCAACTTCAACTAAATGTTCAAAAGCTTTGTCTTGTAAAAAATTATATTTACTGCCTGCACAACCATAGTTAATATCTGGACAACCATAATAAACTTTTTTTAACCTTGCATTTATAATTGCTCCACTACACATTGGACAAGGTTCCAAAGTTACATACATTTCACAATCATCAAGCCGAAAAGATTTTAACTTTTTACATGCTTTATCAATTGCCAATATTTCTGCATGATATAAAGCATTTTGCTTTTTCTCACGCCTATTATAGGCCTTAGAAACAACTTTTCCATCTCTTACTATTATTGCCCCAACTGGTACTTCTCCTTTTGTAAAGGCGATTTGAGCCAAATTTAAAGCCATATTCATATAATTTATGTTTTTTTCTTCCATTTTATCTCTTTTTTTATATTTAAATT
>JAFQFI010000031.1 GCA_017398655.1 Clostridia bacterium | reverse complement strand
ACTGATTCGTAATCAGTAGGTCAGCAGTTCGAATCTGCTTAGAAGCTCCAATAAAAAAGAGCATGTTATGCTCTTTTTTTTATTCACCTTTAACTTCATTTGCAAGTTTAACAATTTCTGGTTCTTCTTGCATTGCTTTTAAACTTAAAGATACTTTATTATTTTCCAAATCTATATCAATAATTTTTAAATCTAATTTTTGTCCAACTTTTGCCACTTCATAAATATTTTTAACAAAAAAATGTGAGGCCTCTTTAATGTGCAACAAACCTTCTAGATCATCACCAAATTTTATAATAGCACCAAAGGATAATATTTTTTTAACTTCACCACTTACTACTTCGCCAATCTTTAACGCACTAATTTTTTTTGTTAAAGGATTTTCTTGCAAAGCTTTATAACTTAAAGAAACCTTCTTTTCTTCTCTATCACACTTAATTACTTTAAACTCATATTCAGTATCTAAATTAAAAACATCATTTGCTTTCTTATTTTTATCATAACTAACTTCAGAATTATGAACAAGGCAATCAACCCCATTTACATTAACAAATGCCCCAAAATCTGTAAATCTAACAACCTTGCCGGAAACAATTTTATTTTCAAAAATAGCTTCCCAAAAAGCAGTTTCTACAGTATGTCTTTCGTTTTCTTCATAAGCTTTAATTGAAGCAACAATTTTACCTTTACTTAAATCAATTTCTAAAACTATTGCTTTTACTTGCTTATTTATATAATTAGAAAGATTATTATCAACTTTTCTATTTGAAATTTGGCTATATGGAACAAATACCTCAAAATTTCCAATATTTGAAATAAGACCTGATTTACTTGTTGAAGTTATAATAAGATCTGTTTCATCACCAACTTTTAATCCATTAACAACCTCATTCCCCCAACGAATATAATCAGCTTTTGCTTTTGATAAAATAATTGCCTCTGACTCATCTTTTGTTTTTGTTATAATTGCTTCAAATTCATCTCCAACTTTAACATCTTTTAATGCTTCAAGTTCTTCTTCAGAAAAAGGTATTAAACCATCTTTCTTTCCACCAATGTTTAGTAAAACACCATTTTTTAACATTGAAACAACTGTTGCATTTACTTTTGTACCAACTTTAAAACGAGTAAATGTTTTGTCTATACTATCTAAATTAAATTTCTCTTCCATTTTTCGTAATACTCCTATATTAAGATTGATTATATCAAAAAAAAATAAAAATATAAACAAATTTTATTGTTTATTTATAAAAAAACAAGAATTAAATATTCTTGTTTTTTTGTTTTTTTATTTTTTTTACCAACTCTTTTTCTTTTAAATAATTTTCATATTCTTTTCTTAAATTAGTTATTTCATTTATTAAAATTACTGAAGCTTCATTTAAAGTTTCCTTATCTAATTTTTTATCGTAAAAATCTGATAATTCAAATGGTTTTCCAATCAAAAAAACATTTCTTTTAAATAATTTTTGCTTTTTATAAATACAACAAGGCAAAATTGGCGTTTTTGTTTTTATTGAAAACAAGCAAGCACCATTTTTTGCAGCCATATTATCTGAACTCTCTTCAGAAACCCTTGTTCCTTCTGGAAAAAGGCCTAAACATTGATTATCTTTTAAAATCGAATAAACTTTTTTTGTTTCTGAAATTGACAACCCTTTTGACCTATCAACTGGTATACAACCTAATATATTATCAAAAAAATAACTTTTTCCCTTTTTACCAAAAAGTTCTTTTTTTGCAATAAATCGTATTCTTTTTCCAAGATAAAAATTTAAAATTATAGGATCAAAATTACTTTGATGATTAGACACTATAATATAATTCTTCTTTTTATTATAATTTTTCTTGCCGTAAATTTTAACTGGAACACATATTAATATCGGCAAAGACAACAAAACAAAAAATAACCAAAACAAAAACATATAATCACCTATTTTATATAAAATTTACAACATACAACTGTATATTACAAGTTTTTAATATAAGCACCAGAGCAATAACCAGTTGATAAAGCAATTTGAATATTAAAACCACCGGTAAAAGCATCCAAATCTAAAACTTCTCCTATAAAAAACAAATTTGGAACAATCTTACTTTCCATATTTTTAGGATTTATCTCTTTTACATTTATACCACCACTTGTAACAATAGCATATTCAATATCTTCTAAAGATTTAATTTTAAATGTAAAACTTTTTAATAAATTTATTATTTTTTTTCTTACTTCTTTAGTTATATTGCATACACTAACATTTGCATCAAAATTGCCTTTTTTAATAAAAAAATCTATCAAACTGCTTGGCAATAGTTCTTTTAAATAATTTTTTAAATTCTTATTTTTAAAATCTTTAAAATCTCTTAATAATCTTTCATCAAGTTTTTCCTCTGAAAGTGCTGGCTTTAAATCTATATTCAAATCAATATCATTTAAATTAAATTTATTAACTAAACTACTTAATGTTAAAATTATTGGACCACTAACACCCTTATGAGTAAATAACATCTCACCAAATTGAGAATACTCTTTATTATTAACCTTTAAAAATACATTAACATTTTTTAGCGATAAGCCGGCTAATGAGCCATCATAATCTTTTAAATTTATTGGAACGAGTGCTGGTTTAATTTGCGTTACAGTATGCCCTAAATCTTTTGCAAAGTTATATCCATCTCCTTTTGAACCGGTAACAGAATATGATTTTCCTCCTGTAGCAATTACTAAAACATCTGAATAAAATATTTGCTTGTTTGTTTTTATACAGAAACTTTCATTTACTTTATCTATTTTTTTTACTGTTTGATTTAATTTTATTTCAACATTTTCTTTATTTAATATTTTTAAAAATGTTTTTGAAATGTCACTTGCTTTATCTGAAACAGGAAAAACTCTATTTCCCCTTTCAATCTTCAACTTTGTTCCATTTGACTCAAAAAATGATATTGTGTCTTCTGGCGAAAATTGGTTAATTGCTGTATACAAAAATTTAGAGTTACTTACAACATTACTTAAAAAATCTTCTTTTGTTGTTTTATTACAAACATTACATCTTCCTTTGCCAGTAATATAAAGTTTTTTTCCTACTTTATCATTGCTATCTAATACTATAACTTTATTATTTTTATTTTTACAACATTGTGTTGCACACATAAGTCCAGCCGGACCTGCACCAATAATTATTATATTCATATATAAATATTATATCAAAATTTTTAAAAAATAAAGTAAAAAACCATAGATAAAATACTCTATGGTTTCATTTATATATTATTTAAGCTTTATTTTTTATTTTCTACCAAGGTTTTTAACCAATCAACTTCATATGGAGTTAACTTTCTTATTTCTCCTCTTTTTAATCCACCAAGCTTAATTCCTGCCATTTCGATTCTCTTTAAAAAGATAACTTCTCTATTAATAGCTTCAAACATTTTTCTGATTTCACGATTTTTGCCTTCAGTTAAAATAATTTCTATTCTTGAAATATTATCTTGGTAAGATAATAGCTCTACCTTACATTTGCCATATCTAACGCCATCAATAACAACACCAGCCCTAAGCACGGCAAGTTCGCTTTCTTTTGTAGGGCCTTCTATTTTTACTATATATCGCTTTTCTATTTGAAAACTTGGGTGTGTAAGTTTATAAGTTAAATCTCCGTCATTTGTTAAAAAAAGTAAACCTTCACTTTCATAATCAAGACGACCAACTGGATAAACTCTATTGTTTATGTTTGATATTAAATCAATAATAGATTTCCTATCCTTTTCATCAGACATTGTTGTTACATAACCTTTTGGCTTATTTAACATATAATAAACATAATCAGAAGTTAAAGATATTTTTTGATCATTTAACATAACAACATCTTTTGTTTCATCAATATCTGTTGCCAAATTAGTTACTATTTTGCCATTTACTTTAACTAAACCTTCGTTTATAAATTCTTCTGCTTTTCTTCTTGAAGCAACTCCACAAGCAGCAATGTATTTATTTATTCTCATTTTACCATTTATCCAATATTGTTTTAATTTTGTCGTTGGTATCAATACTATCAACCTTTTCTATACTACACAAATCTTCACTAAAAATCAAGGTTTTATCAAAATATATTTCAACTTTACCCACTTTTTGATCTTTTAAAACCGGGGCTTTTATGGTTTTTGAATAATTGTAAATTACAGAATATTTATCTACTTCATTTTCTTTTGCAACAATACTAAATCCATTTTTGTTATAAACTCTTAATTTCTCATTTTTACCATCTTCAACTGATATATCTGTAATAAATTTATATGGTGGTAAAATTTCATATTTTTTATATTCTTCATAAGCTTTATTAATTAACATAGCACTTTCTTCAAACATTGGTCTGCAATTTAAAACAACACATACAATTTGCATACCATCTCTTTCACAAGCAGAAACCAAACATCTACCTGCTTTTGATGTATACCCAGTTTTTACTCCTATACAACCTTCTAAACTATTTAATAATTTATTTTTGTTAATTAGGGTTCTTTTTAAGCAGTTATCATTCCCGTCAATTTTATAACATTTTGCAGAAACTATTTCTTTAAATGTATCATTTTTTAATGCATAGCTTGTAATTAAAGCCAAATCTTTTGCAGTTGTATAATGGTTTTTAGCATCCAAGCCATGAGGGGTAACAAAATTACTATTCATTACTCCAACTTTTTTTGCAGTTTCATTCATTAAAGTTGCAAAGTTTTCTACACTACCATCACCTATTTCAAGTGCCAATGCCATTGCTGCATCATTGCCAGATTGCAACATTAATCCATATAAAAGTTGTTTAATAGATAACTTTTCATTTTCTTTTAAATAAATTGAACTACCTTCTACCAAGGTTGCTTTTAAAGGTATTGTTATTTCTTTATTTATATCTTCACAATTTTCTAACACAGTTATGGCTGTAACAATTTTTGTTGTACTTGCCATAGGCAATTTTTCATTTTCATTTTTAGAATATAAAACAGAATTATTTGTTGTTTCAATAACAACCATAGATTTTGCACTTGAACTATTATTAATAAAAGCTTCTTTTGAGGTTGCAAAACAAATATTCTTTAGAAAAAACAAATTTAAAAAACATATTAAAAGAGTTAAAGAACAAATTAATATAAAAGATTTTTTCATATTCATTTTTATTTTACTGCCTTTATAAAACTATCAACAATACTTAAAATTTTTTCTAAAGAATTTTCTTCATTTATTTTTATAAATTCTACTTTTTCCTTTAAAACAACTAAAAAACCTATTGGTGTTAAATTGCAACCAGCACCAGAACCACCTGCAAATGGATAAGATAAATCTTTTTTAATTTTTTTTATATTATTGTACTCTCCTCCTCCGGAAACAAACCCTATGGAAACCTTTGAAATTGGAATTATTGTGGTTCCATCTTTTACAATTGCTTCTCCTATTATACAATCGACATCTATTATTGCTCTTAAATTTCTTAAAGTTTCTTCCAAAACATTTTCTACTGGTTTTTTTATATCCATTATATCACTCCTTAATTATTTTAATAAAAATACTACTTATTGCACAATATATGACTATCATTAAATTAATTTGTGCGCTTCCGGTTACACAAAACAAAAAATTATTTTTATTAAAATTTGCAAATGTTTGAGAGTTCATATTTTCTATACTTTTTTTATTGATTAAAAAACTGTTGAAAATCCCTGTTGAAATTTTTACAAGTCCACACCCCAAAGCAGTAAGCATACAATTTTTTTTAATACCAATGTTTGAAAAATTTTTAAAACTAATAATTTTTATTTTTTTTACTATTTGACTAAAAAATATATCGCTATAATCATTCTGCTTTTTTAAATTATTAAAATAAATTGATATATCTTTTTTTTTAGATTTAACTAATATTTTAAATGGAACAAATTTCCATTTTGCCACAAATAATCTTAAATTATAAAAATAAATACTAATATACCCTTTATTTTTAATCAAATTATATATTAATTTTGATTTTAATTTTATTGGCAGCATCAATAGTAAAATTGATAATAAAAAAAGTATGATAAATAATCTCATACCTCTATTATTTGTAATAATTAAAAAAAAATGTAAACTAAACTCTATTTATATAAAATTTTACGCCTCTAATAATTTTTTTAACATAACTTTCTGTCGTTTTATAAGGAATACTTCCTAAAGATATTCCATCTTGACTTATTGTTTTGTTTTTTAACCAAAGATACACAGTATTTTCTCCAGCATTATAAGCACACAATGTTGTTTCTTGGTTTTTAAATTTTTTATTTAAATAATTTAAATAGAAACAACCGTATTTTATGTTTACTTCAGGATTATACAATTGATTAACTGTAAAATCCTCTTTTAATAATTCAGAAATATACTTTGCTGTACTTGGTAATATTTGCATTAAACCTATAGCACCTTTATTTGATTTCGCATTTTTATTAAAACCACTTTCTACATTAATTACACTTGCTACAAGTTCTGGTTTCAAATTATACTCTTTAGAATATTTTTCTATATATGATTTATAATTTATTGGGTAATAAACCCTATAATAGGTAAATGAAAAAATTAAAATTGATAAAATGGAAATAAAAAAAGATATGAAATATATTAATTTTCTTTTCTTCATATCTTTATTTTATGCTTGTTTAAAAAATTTATAATAATTAGCAATTAACAATCATACCAAGTTTTACCAGAATTAACATCTACAATTAATGGAACACTTAATTTTACTACATTTTCCATGTTATCTTTTAAAATTTTTGCTACAATAGAAATTTCTTCTTGAGGGCAATCTATTATAAGCTCATCATGAACTTGTAAAATTAATTTACTTTTTAAATTGTTTTCTTTTAATGCTTTAAAAACATTTATCATTGCCAATTTAATAATATCACTTGCGCTACCTTGTAAAGGCATATTCATAGCAACTCTTTCTCCAAACATTCGAGTTCTTGGAACAAACAATTCGTTAATCTTTCTTCTTCTATTAAAAATTGATGTTGCATACCCCGTTTTCTTTGCTACTTCTATATTGTTTTGCATAAATTGTTTTATTGCTGGATATCTTAAAAAGTATCTGTCTATATACTCTTTTGCTTCATATATTTTACAATTAATATTTTGTGCTAACCCATACTCTGAAATGCCATATATAATGCCAAAATTAACAGCTTTAGCAGTTCTTCTCATAAATGGAGTTACTTCTTGAATATCAACTCCAAAAACTTCACTGGCTGTTAAAGCGTGAATATCAATATTGTTATTAAATGCTTGTATTAAAGTTTCATCTTTTGACATATGGGCAAGAAGTCGTAGTTCAATTTGAGAATAATCTGCCCCAACCAATGCGCCATCATTATATCTTGTAATAAAAATTTTTCTTAAACTTTTACCCTCATCATCTCTTACAGGAATATTTTGTAAATTTGGTTCGCTTGAAGATAACCTACCTGTTGCTGTTAATGTTTGATTAAATACTGTATTAATTATATCATTATTATCTTTAACTAACTCTTGATAAGGTTCTATATAAGTAGCCAAAATTTTCTGCAACTTTCTATACCTAATTATTGCAGGAATTATTGGGTGCAAGTCATACATTTGTTCTAAATATTCTATACTTGTAGAGTTCTTTTTGTTATTAGCACAAATTAAACCTAACTTTTCAAATAATACAACACTTAATTGTTTTGGAGAATTAATATTAAAATCTTCTCCAGCAAGGCGTTTAATAGTATTTGCAATTTCTTCAATTTCTAAAGAATATCTATGGTTTAACTGATTTAAAGTTTCTTTGTTTATTTTAAAGCCCGTCTTTTCCATATAATATAAAACTTCAATTAATGGAAACTCTATATTAAAGTATAGGTTATTTAAGTTATTGTCATTTATATCTGTTGTTAATTTTTCGTATGCATAAAATAAGTTAACTGCATTATATTCTTTTTCTAATGCATATAAGGAAAATAAGTTTTGTTTAGAAGTTTCTCTTTCTCCTGCTGATAAAAGATAATATCCTAACAAACAATCAAATTTAACTCCTTTTAATTTAATTTGATATTTATCAAGAATATGCATTAACCCTTTTTTATCATATACACATTTTTCTATTGTTTCATCTTCAAATATATCTTTTAACATATTTATCGCAATATCAATATTTAAAGAACTGTCCAATAAATCTACAGGATATTTGCATACAAATTGACAATTTTTATCATAAGCAAAAGATAGTCCAACTTCATCTATATCAAAATAGAATTTTTTAGCATTATTTATATGTTTTATTTGTTTATTTAATGTTTCTTCATCTTTTATTTCTATGATATTTGCACTATATTTTTGAAAAGATGATGTTTGAATATTGCCTTCAAACAAACCTTCTTTTTTAAGTAAAGAATTAAATTCATATCTTTTAAAAAACTCTAAAACTTCTTTTGAAAATGGAAAATTATATTTAAAATCTTCTAAACTTTCTTTTAAAGCAACATCAAGTTTTATTGTTGCTAATTCTTGTGATAAGTAAGCATTTTCTTTACTACTTATTAATTTTTCTTGTAATTTGCCTTTTATATTGTCAATATTTTCATAAACACCATTTATATCTTGATATTGTTCTAAAAGAGATAACGCAGTTTTTTCTCCAACACCAGCGACACCCGGTATGTTATCAGAAGAATCTCCCATTAATGCCTTTAATTGTATTATTTGCCATGGTTCTAAATTTAACTCTTCTTTTAAAGAAGATTTATTCATTAACTTTATTTCTGTTATACCTTTTTTTGTTAACCAAACTTCAGTTTTGTCATCAATTAATTGTAAAGAATCTCTATCTCCAGTTATAATAATATTTTTAGTATCAAATTTTTTTGATAAAGTTCCAATAATATCATCTGCTTCAAAGCCCTCTTTTTCTATATAAGCAATACCCATAGCATTTAACATATCTTTTAAAATTGGAAATTGACTTTTAAGTTCTTCGGGCGTTGGCTTTCTTTTACCTTTGTAATCAGCATACATTTGATTTCTAAATGTTTTTTTACCATAATCAAGAGCAACTACAATATAATTTGGATTATTTTCAACAATGGTTTTGATTAATATATTTGCAAAACCATATACGCCGTTAGAAAACTCACCCCTACTGTTAGAAAGTAGTGGTAAGGCATAAAAAGCACGATTAATCAAACTATTTCCATCAATAATAACTAAAGTTTCTTGCATATAAATTTTTCTCCTAAAGGGCAATTAGATAGTTAAAAAAGTGTTTGATAAAATTAAGAGTTTATTTCTTCATCTAAATATGATGCTTGAATATCTGATATGTGAAAAATTACGCATAATGGATATTGCGAAAATGCAGTACTTAAACCATAACTGCCACCAATAACACGAGCATCAAAACCACCCATATGCCAGTTTATTGCCATTGCTTCTTCGCGTGTTAACTTCATAAAACCAGAAATCATATAAACAGATTTTTCTCCGTGTCCATATGGCAATTGGTCATTGTAAGAATAGTATGGCTGTTTTGTCCATTCATTATTAACTTTTACATTTCTGTAATCAAGTTTATAACAATCAATTTTGCATAAATCGTGCAAAAGAGAGATAATAGCAATTGTTTCGTCGCTAACTTTGTTTTTTAATTCATTTCCATATTCATTTTCTAAATTTTGTTTAAATCTTTTATAAGTTTGCAAAGAATGAAAGCATAAACCACCTGCCACTGCAGAGTGAAATTTTGTACTTGCTGGAGCAATAAAAAAATCGGTTTTTTTGATCCAATCTAAAAGTTCTTTAGCACCTTCTCTTTTAATATTTCTTTCAAAAATTTCAATAAATTCTTCTCTATTTTTATTTATTATATTTTCATCCATATATGTTTGTCCTTTTAAATTTAAGTTAATATTAACATAATTTAAAATGTAAGTCCATTTTTAATTTTAATGATTTTAAATTTAATTTAAAATTTCTTTGCTTATTAATTTTTTGTAAACTTTAATCTGATAACTTTTTTTTGTTAAAATTACTTTTACCTTAACTTTTTTT